>NZ_LWEE01000264.1:0-206 GCF_001635445.1 Halioglobus sp. HI00S01 | reverse complement strand
GCTCTGGCCCTATCCACCTCTACGAGCGCGAGGTCTTCGACCAGACACTGGAAATGTGCCTGACCAACACCTGGCTGTGCATGAAGTACGAAATCCCTGCAATGCAGGCTGCAGGCGGCGGTGCCATCGTCAACATTTCCTCCAATGCATCTCTGCGCGGTCAGGCGTTTAATACTGCCTACGCCGCGGCCAAAAGTGGCGTCAAT
>NZ_LWEE01000263.1:0-205 GCF_001635445.1 Halioglobus sp. HI00S01 | reverse complement strand
ATCCAGGTGTTGTGCCTCGTCAATCATCAGCACGGTCTTGCGCCCCTTGCTGTGATTCTCCAACAGGTAGGCGTGCAGGGCATCGGTGAGGCTCTTCAGCGTATGCCCTTCCCGATCGTACTCAATTCCCAGCTCATCACAGGCTGTAGCCAACAGCTCCATAGCATTGAGCGCGGGGTTGAGAATAATCGCGAGATCCGTGTCC
>NZ_LWEE01000262.1:0-217 GCF_001635445.1 Halioglobus sp. HI00S01 | reverse complement strand
GAAGAGATATATGCCAAGTTGGTCCAATACAAAAATGGCGAGACGCGGGGCAATCAGAGCTCTCTGATGTGGGCCCAGTCGTCCATGTTGAGCGACGAGGACATGCAACATATAGCGGCTTTTGTCGAGTCGCTTTAGCAGTTGAGGTGAGAATCATGTTTTTTAATAGTTCCAATAAGCATGCCGATAACAGCCTGCGCGGCAAGTCACTACAGCG
>NZ_LWEE01000261.1:0-220 GCF_001635445.1 Halioglobus sp. HI00S01 | reverse complement strand
CATGATGTCGTAGATCAACTCATGAACCTGCTTGTGTTCCATGGGCGGGAGATTAATGCGGCGAATGTCGCCGTCCACCCGGATCATTGGCGGCAGGCCCGCCGAAAGGTGTAAGTCAGATGCGCCTTGCTTGGCACTGAACGCCAGCAGCTCTGTAATGTCCATATACGTCATTCCCCTGTAGCCCGGCAGGTAGGCTTGGGCTACCATTCGCGCCATG
>NZ_LWEE01000260.1:0-216 GCF_001635445.1 Halioglobus sp. HI00S01 | reverse complement strand
AACAGCAACATCGCCATGATCTCCAAGAACTGCGCTCACTTCATTATTGCCGAGCTGGCCATCTGGATGGCGGGACACTGCACCGTCGCGCTGTACCCTACGCTCAACGCCGAGACCGTGAACTATATTCTCGATCACTCCGAGGCCAAGCTGATTTTCGTGGGCAAGCTGGATGGCTGGGAAGCGATGGAGCCCGGCGTACCTGCCGACATGCCC
>NZ_LWEE01000259.1:0-211 GCF_001635445.1 Halioglobus sp. HI00S01 | reverse complement strand
CACCCCACTCGGCATTAAGACCCGCTATGTGGAAGCTCTCGCCCTCCCCCAATCGGTCAAGCAATTTATTGTCGCTGTCGCGCAACTCGACCGCGCCACTGCGAAGAATGCGCAAACCGCGCTCGGGGTTCGCGGCCGTAAAACTGTCTACCTGACAGTGATACTGAATGAGTATTTTACCCACTATTGGGTACAAGAGCGCTTCGTCCAG
>NZ_LWEE01000258.1:0-218 GCF_001635445.1 Halioglobus sp. HI00S01 | reverse complement strand
CATTGTCGGTGCGGAGACACTCGAGAGCTCGGTGGTGACGCGCGATTATCCCACCATGACGTTTCTCACAGTTTTCCTAGCGCTGGCCATTTACATCAGCCGGCGCCGCAGTCGCTCCCAGGAAGGTCACGCCTATGTCGGGCGCACTATAGGAACTCTGTTAGTCTCGTTCTACGGACTGTATTATTACTGGCTGTACATCACCATCTGACAGGGTC
>NZ_LWEE01000257.1:0-215 GCF_001635445.1 Halioglobus sp. HI00S01 | reverse complement strand
GCAATGGCAGTCACGGCCTGCACCCGGCTACCACCAATACCTACTCGATGCTTTACGGCACGGTGATACTGGCGATAGTGCTGCTGATAACCGGCCAGCCCCTGGTCGTACCGACGGGTGAGTTTTATCTGCCGGCGCTGCTGTACCTGAGTATCTTTGGCACGGTGATCGGCTTTACCACCTATCTGATGTTGGTCAATCGTATAGGCCCCAAT
>NZ_LWEE01000256.1:0-237 GCF_001635445.1 Halioglobus sp. HI00S01 | reverse complement strand
TCCCGATCAAGGGTGAGTGGGTAATGCGCTTCCGCGGAGAACTGGGCTATGGCGACGGTTATGGCGATGCCACCGAGCTACCGTTCTACGAGCACTTCTTTGCCGGCGGGTTCGGCAGTGTGCGTGGCTTCGAGAGCAACACCTTGGGACCGCGTTCCACGCCCGCAGAGCTCTATGAGGGCCGCGGCGCGGTGACAGAGGTCGACGAGGAAACCGGCGAGCCCACCGCCATCGGCG
>NZ_LWEE01000255.1:0-204 GCF_001635445.1 Halioglobus sp. HI00S01 | reverse complement strand
CAATACGTTGAAACCATCGAGCATATTGATGATTGCGCAGATGGTGATGGTTATCACCTGGAGGCGACTGATGGGGTTCTGGTCTATGGAGGCTTTCAGGGTTTGTAGTTCACTCATGCAGCGCTGTTAACTTGACTGTCATTAGTATTGTGAGGGCCGCGCAGTCCGCAGTAGGAAACGCTAGCGGGGACACCGCCAAAAAGC
>NZ_LWEE01000254.1:0-217 GCF_001635445.1 Halioglobus sp. HI00S01 | reverse complement strand
AGAAAGGCCACCAGTGTTTCGTATTGGGTGCCGAACACTTTCAGGGCCTGAGCGCCGACGCCGGCTGCGCCCATAGTGTGGGCAAAGGTGTTCAGAATCAGAATGCTGGAGATGGATTCATCCAGATTCTCTTTGACGTTTTGGAGTGCTTTGGCACGTCGTGGTTTGTCAGTTTGTTGGCTGGCGACAAAACCCGGGGTGACCGAAAGCAGGACCG
>NZ_LWEE01000253.1:0-219 GCF_001635445.1 Halioglobus sp. HI00S01 | reverse complement strand
TCCATTGTTCCGGTTGAGAATCCCGACAAGGGCATGACCGTCAGTGAGGATGAGTGTATCCGCGCCAGTGCCACCACTGAGGGGTTGGCAAAACTGCCCGCAGCCTTTGCCGGTATTGGTGCCAAGGGTGTCGATGCCTATCAGCTTGCGGCCCACCCGGAGCTGACAGAGATTCAACACATCCATACCGCTGGTAATTCCCCGGCCATGGCTGATGCG
>NZ_LWEE01000252.1:0-254 GCF_001635445.1 Halioglobus sp. HI00S01 | reverse complement strand
CCCCGCGCCAGGTACCGTGCGGTAGCTGGCGCAGGGGTTGTTATTCAGCTCGATCGCGACCAGATTGTCGTGGTAAATGAACTGGGCCTTGAATTACTCGAACAATTAAAGGCGGGCGCTACGATCGCTCAACTGGCCACCTCTGTCTCTGCAAATTACGAAGTGACGTTTTCCAGGGCGTCTGACGATATAGCGCATTTTATCGCTGAATTGCAGGCACAGGAGCTGGTGAGCCAACAGGCTGAGTCATGACA
>NZ_LWEE01000251.1:0-349 GCF_001635445.1 Halioglobus sp. HI00S01 | reverse complement strand
CAATGGGTCCCGCAAAGTGGCGCATCACGAACATCAGTGCGCTCACATACACCAGTAACAGAATGCCCCGCATGCCGACAATGTTGGACAGTGCAATATTGACCCACTGCCCAGGAGCAAGCTCAGCTGCTGCGGNAAGGAACATACAGGCCCAGAACACCCAAAACAGTGGGCGCTTGAGCAATTCTGCAAACATGTCGCCATAGCTCACACCGGCGGCAACACGCTCGGTTTCCGGAAACTGGACGCTGGCCTCCACCCGCGCCAGCACGACCGCCGGGATTAGCAGTACGAACATATTGATCTCCCAGGGAATGCCGACGGCGCTAATCGCCACGCCCAGCAGCCC
>NZ_LWEE01000250.1:0-220 GCF_001635445.1 Halioglobus sp. HI00S01 | reverse complement strand
CGGCCCGGGGCGCAGCCAGAAGTGATCTATGTCACCCCGGGTCGCATTTCTGCTATGTCTGTCATTGATAGCACCGGAGAGCCATGGCCCATAGCGTATGCTCAGCCTGGGAATACTGCGAATTACGAAGTGGCTCAAGTGGAGCAGCATGCATTCAAAAACCTCTTAACTCTTCAAACGCTTTATAGGGCTGGCGAAACGAACCTCACTCTTATGCTGC
>NZ_LWEE01000249.1:0-209 GCF_001635445.1 Halioglobus sp. HI00S01 | reverse complement strand
TGCCTTCAGGGCCGCGTCGCCAGCAAAGTATTCTTTGTGGTCGTCGCCCATGTCGGAGCCAGCCATGTTCTGGTGCTTAACGCAGGCGATACCCTGACGGATTTCCTTGCGCTGTACGCCAGCAACGTAACCCAGCATGCCTGCATCACCGAAGTACTCTTTGGCCAGGTTGTCAGTAGACAGGGCCGCAGTGTGGTAAGTCGGCAGAG
>NZ_LWEE01000248.1:0-220 GCF_001635445.1 Halioglobus sp. HI00S01 | reverse complement strand
ATCCTGGCCCGTCAAGCGAACCGGATAGCCGTCCTCGAGCAGCGTTGCATAGGCCATGGTTTCCGCAAAACCCCAGTTAACAGGCGCTGCGCCGGCGGCCATCTTGCGCCGGTCTTCAATAATCTTGTTGACGGTGCGCTGTAGCGGAAAATTCTCCGGCGCTGCGTTGATCTCCTGACCCAGGGTCTGCAGCCGCTGCATATCCACTGTAGTATCTGCC
>NZ_LWEE01000247.1:0-208 GCF_001635445.1 Halioglobus sp. HI00S01 | reverse complement strand
AGGCACCAGTGCGCAGTGTGCCGACCCTGTCACCGGATCTTCATTGATACCCACGTGCGGGCCGAAGAAGCGAGATACGAAATCACACTCATCGCCCGGTGCCGTGGCAATCACATTGAACGCAGAGGCGGCTACCAGCGCAGCAAAGTCTGGTGCTAGCCTGGCGACATCCGCTTCAAACTCAAACACATACAATTTTTTGCAAGTG
>NZ_LWEE01000246.1:0-220 GCF_001635445.1 Halioglobus sp. HI00S01 | reverse complement strand
TCACGTCATAACGACTCAAAAGAATAAGCAACCGTGAGGAAAGCTTCATCCGCTCATGGAAGATTCCAAGCGCCCACTATCCGCAGGTGCCCCCCAGAGAGATATAACCGAAGGTTATAGATTCTCCCGATTGACGACAGTGTTCTGGGCACTGGAGTGGTCATTATTTGCCCTGTTTATCGTCCAGGTCATCCTCGGACGCTACGACCTGGCAGCCGTA
>NZ_LWEE01000245.1:0-220 GCF_001635445.1 Halioglobus sp. HI00S01 | reverse complement strand
AAGCCCCCAGACCGCTTCGGTCGGACAGGCAATGACGGCCCCGAACTGCAGCGCATTCAGGGCAGATGCCAGCTCAGGCTTGGATAGGGGCTCGCTCACGGGTGGGCCTTTGCATATGGTGGGAACCCCGCGAAACTAACCAACACGCCGTCGCTTGGCAAGGGGTCAGTCGGGCGCTCCGCGGACAAATCCGCCACCAGCACGGCTAATGGCGCCGCAA
>NZ_LWEE01000244.1:0-248 GCF_001635445.1 Halioglobus sp. HI00S01 | reverse complement strand
TCGACAGTCCAGCCGCCCACTGCATGACGCCGTCCGGTGGCGGCCAGATGGCAGCGCCAATCGGAATGTCAGTTTTCAGCTGTGTGCCAAAGGTGTGAGCGGCAGTGATGCATTCGTCGTCGTACTCTCCCGGGCAGGGCGCAGTCGGGTTGCTCGCGGTGAGGGCCTTTGCCCCGGGGAAGCAGCGTGAACAGGCAGCGCGGGACCGGGCTTTTTGAAGTGAGTATTGCACTCTTGTTGGTGGCGCT
>NZ_LWEE01000243.1:0-218 GCF_001635445.1 Halioglobus sp. HI00S01 | reverse complement strand
ATGGGCTTCTCCCTCAACCTGCTCACACTCCTGGCCATGGTGATTGCCATCGGCCTCGTCGTGGACGATGCGATTGTGGTGGTGGAGAACGTGCACCGACATATCGAGGAAGGTGCCACCCCCTACAATGCGGCACTGCTGGGGGCGCGCGAGGTTGCCCTGCCGGTCGTGGCGATGACGCTCACACTGGTAGCCGTATACGCCCCCATCAGCTTTAT
>NZ_LWEE01000242.1:0-220 GCF_001635445.1 Halioglobus sp. HI00S01 | reverse complement strand
ACAATGACTTCTGGCGTAGTGATGGAAGAGAGCCTTCTCGACCAATTCTGGGAGCAACATGCATCGCTAATCAATCGTCGTGAGTTAACGCTATCGCGATTCACCCATTTGGCTCAGCGCGCTCGAAATTCCCTGTCACAGTCCGAACAGGAGCTTGATTACCTCGCTGAACAAATTCTCGCTGCGAGCGCAGAGGTCGATATTCTGCAATCAAGAGGGC
>NZ_LWEE01000241.1:0-220 GCF_001635445.1 Halioglobus sp. HI00S01 | reverse complement strand
AAACTGCTGGGTGATGTGCACCTGTTCGTCGGTGGTCACAAGTTCGGCAATACCCTCGGCGAGATCCTCTGCAGACTTGTTGTCGCGAATATGAAACTCGGTCACGCTGGGCAGGAAGATGACCGTTTCCGGCTGATAGTAGCCGATCAGGTCGTCGTAGTGATAAACGATGTCGTCGACAATGGCGTCGCCAATGCCCCGCATTAACACGGGTTTGGGG
>NZ_LWEE01000240.1:0-220 GCF_001635445.1 Halioglobus sp. HI00S01 | reverse complement strand
CAGGCTACGAGGTCTTTGGCGATTATTCCGTAGTGACCGCCCCCTATAGCGATGGGGTGCAAACTCTGGGTGTGCTGGGTGTGATCGGCCCCACCCGGATGGCCTATGAGCGGGTGATTCCCATTGTGGATGTCACTGCCAAAATGTTGAGCCAGGCACTGGCCAAATAAGCCGCATTCGGGCCCCCGGCGGGCCCTGTTTCCGACAGCCGTCAATTCTC
>NZ_LWEE01000239.1:0-220 GCF_001635445.1 Halioglobus sp. HI00S01 | reverse complement strand
TTCCCGTCGGTATGCTCCTGAAGTAGTAGTAAACGTGATTGAATACAACGCCGACACATCACGTCCATCGTCAGCTTGCAAAACAATACCGACCCAATCACCTATGACAGTTGTTTCGTTTATCAGTAGTTGAGGATATGAATTGTTATTGGTAAAAAGAAGATCGCTTTTTCCATCGTTATTAAAATCTGCTCGAACAACGGTGCGTGTAGACGTGTGT
>NZ_LWEE01000238.1:0-219 GCF_001635445.1 Halioglobus sp. HI00S01 | reverse complement strand
GGTTTTGATGACTCGACCGAAGACATGGTCACCTACATGATGATGTCCGCCGGGCCCCAGGCTGACGAAGCCAAGATCCGCAATTACTGCGAAAGCAGCTCCGCCCACTTCGACTGGCTGACGGGGCTGGGTGTGCCCTTCAAGGACAGCTTCCACGAGGAGCGGGCCATTATGTGCCTCACCGACGATTGCCTGCTCTACACAGGGTCAGAGAAGGCC
>NZ_LWEE01000237.1:0-221 GCF_001635445.1 Halioglobus sp. HI00S01 | reverse complement strand
CATTCCGCTGCGCTGTTGAGACAGACTGAAATCCATAGCATATGATGAATTTGTCGCCACAGGATTGACAGCACACAGGCAATATGATCGTTTCGCATCGGTATAAGTTTATTTTTATTAAGACGTCCAAGGCGGCCGGGACCAGTCTGGAAATTGCACTGTCTCAATACTGCGATGACGGCGACATTGTCACGCCTATCAGCAAGAAAGACGAGGCCACG
>NZ_LWEE01000236.1:0-248 GCF_001635445.1 Halioglobus sp. HI00S01 | reverse complement strand
CCGAAAGCCGGTGCTGTAGAGAGTCAGATCAAACCAGATTCTGCCATGGAGTGGGTGCCATCGGTGCCAACGATAATGTGGTCGAGAACCCGCAGGTCGACCAGCGCCAGGGCATCCTTGAGGCGGGAAGTGATCCGCTTATCTGCTTCACTGGGTTCAGGAACGCCCGAAGGGTGGTTGTGGGTGAGTATCAGAGCCGCAGCATTCAGTTCCAGGGCACGTCTGACAACGACCCTGGGGTAGACAGC
>NZ_LWEE01000235.1:0-210 GCF_001635445.1 Halioglobus sp. HI00S01 | reverse complement strand
TCGAAGCCAAAGATCATGTGGAGCTCGGTGAAGCACTGGGCGAGATGGACTTTGAGACGGCGGGCAAAATCACCGGCTCACGTTTCAACGTGATGTACGGCAATGTCGCCCGCATGCATCGCGCGCTCATTCAGTTCATGCTCAACCTGCACACCGGCGAGCATGGTTATAGCGAGATCTACGTCCCCTACATTGTGAATCGCGATTCCC
>NZ_LWEE01000234.1:0-216 GCF_001635445.1 Halioglobus sp. HI00S01 | reverse complement strand
GATCATGGCAAAGGGCACGAAAAACAGCACGCCGAGAATCAGCCACCAGGAAACACTGGATGCGCCTACCCAGAGCAGGGCGGTATTTACGCCTGGATTCGCGACGCCTTTGGCGGGCGCTGGGCCTCCCGGGCCACCTGGTGTTACTGGGTGAACACGGCGGTGTGGATTCCGGCGATCTACATCTTGTTCGCGGGCGTCTATGCCCAGATGTTT
>NZ_LWEE01000233.1:0-203 GCF_001635445.1 Halioglobus sp. HI00S01 | reverse complement strand
TCAGCAGTAACAGGTCCTCATCCCCGCTGACAGTAACCACGTTTTCTGACGGTAGGTTTTGGCTGTCGGGAGTATCGCTGATCCAATGAGCTCCACCAGTTGGAAAAGCGACAGCATCACCTTCCTGAAGCAGAATTGACTCTTTCTGGCCACCTTCCCGTAAGTAGCATTGCCCCTGCAACACGATATGGAAAATTCCCTCA
>NZ_LWEE01000232.1:0-220 GCF_001635445.1 Halioglobus sp. HI00S01 | reverse complement strand
AAACACGCTCAACTGGCCATCACTGCGTAAATGCAAATAACCACCCCAGTTGTACAGTGCAAATACGTTGCCGCTTAAATTATTGGCCAACATAAAGTCGACCGTATCTGTGGGGTAGGAGTATTCAGCCGTGAGGTAGTGGAAGTTAGGCGCCGCCTGCAAATTGAAGGGCAGCATTCGCATCAGCGCTATCAACAGAAATGCCGCCGCGAAGCCCACC
>NZ_LWEE01000231.1:0-215 GCF_001635445.1 Halioglobus sp. HI00S01 | reverse complement strand
ACACAGATTTCGTGACAGTGTTTTAGATAGGGGTTGCGCCAGGCGCCCACCTGATTGAACTGCGGATCGAAGCAGAACAGCTCGTCGGAAGCGGCGATAAATATATGGTCGCGGTCAAAGGCGATACCTCGCAAACCGCGGTCGGCACCTCGCCCGGCGAAGTCGATGTCTGTGGTGTTCCAGTCGATGTGCTGAGTGACGGCGCCGTTGTTGAA
>NZ_LWEE01000230.1:0-219 GCF_001635445.1 Halioglobus sp. HI00S01 | reverse complement strand
TCGCGACCTACGCCGGTCAGCAGCTATGTGGCGGTAACAGACTTTGAAGGTGTGCTGCACCTCGTGTCCCAGGTAGACGGTGAGTTTGTCGGCCGTACCAAGGTGGGCGGCGACGGCGCGCGCGCCGATATGCTCGCAGACGGTAATCTGCTATATGTGTATACCAATGACGGCAAGTTGATTGCCTATGAGGTGAGTGCGAAAAACTGATGATCCCGG
>NZ_LWEE01000229.1:0-202 GCF_001635445.1 Halioglobus sp. HI00S01 | reverse complement strand
CCCAGGAATTTCAATTCACTGGCACGGCCTTTGACGACAAGTTGGACTACATTGTCGGTTTCTTCGGCTTCTGGGAAGAAACGGATGCAGGCACCGCGGTATCGCCTTCAGGACCATTCTTCGGCTCTCTATACGATCTCCCGCCGTTTGTTACCGGTGAGGATTGCACCACAGGTAACTGTGCTTTTTACATTAACCAGAC
>NZ_LWEE01000228.1:0-220 GCF_001635445.1 Halioglobus sp. HI00S01 | reverse complement strand
GGCCATGTTGATGGGAATAGCCAGGCTAATGCCAATGCCTGTTGTGCCCTCGCTATCGCCGCCGCTGGTATAGATCAGGGTGTTAATACCCATTAGCTGGCCGCGGGCATCGATCAGAGCACCTCCCGAGTTGCCCTGGTGTACCGAAGCATCGGTCTGGATATAGTCTTCGTAAGCCGCGTTTGGCTGCAGCCCCCAGCGGCCCAGAGCCGACACAATA
>NZ_LWEE01000227.1:0-202 GCF_001635445.1 Halioglobus sp. HI00S01 | reverse complement strand
GTTCGGGGTGGAGCGGTTCAACAAGCAACTGCAAAACACCGTAGCTCTGGATCTGGCCGCTGCCGGCGCGGCACTGTTCCAGGCGGTGGCGAGCCATGCCCAGGAACAACCCCAATCTGACGACATAACCCTGCTACTGCTGGAACCCTCGGCAGGCAAGCACGGCTCACAGCGCCAGAGCTTTGACCTCGCGCCGGGACTC
>NZ_LWEE01000226.1:0-216 GCF_001635445.1 Halioglobus sp. HI00S01 | reverse complement strand
CGACAATCCACACGTCAGTTCAGAGGCAGCGCCGTCGCAGCTAACCGGTTAGCGGTCGCCGCTCGACGTGGCGATCGAGGATACGCGCTGCCTCTGAACTGACGTGTGGATTGTCGCGCATGGCCCACAGTCGATCCCGTGCCCGTCGGTACGTCAGGCGGTGGTCAACAATGGGCTCTGGATATTCCGCCAGTTCCAGCACGCGCTCCATCGGCG
>NZ_LWEE01000225.1:0-366 GCF_001635445.1 Halioglobus sp. HI00S01 | reverse complement strand
TAGAAAATGGGTGGCATCCGAACTGTTGGGATTGTTGCGCAGTACCTGTTGGCAGATTGCCACGCCTTCGTCGCGCCTGCCGGATTGTAAAAAAGACGCCGCCTTTTGCAGCATCGCGCGCTCTTGCATGGGTTGCCCCGAACCTGAGTCATACACTGGGAAGAGTAGCGATGATACCACAGCGAGGGTTTGGCCTCTGCGTTTCGGTGCTGATCCAGCACAAGCGGCTGCGAGGTAGAAAAAAAGGCCGGCATAAGCCGGCCTTGTCTGAGTTAAATTGAGCTCTTTTAGAACTCGAAGGTCGCACCAACGAACCAGTACTGCCCCAGCGCATCATAGTAGCCTGGGAAAGTATTGCCGTTTTCA
>NZ_LWEE01000224.1:0-220 GCF_001635445.1 Halioglobus sp. HI00S01 | reverse complement strand
ATCGCACGTAGAACGCCTGCCTCCCGACGCCAAAGAAGCCCCCGAGGCACCCTTCCAATGGCTGCAAATCTACGAGATGGAACGCCGCCAGGTTGAGCAACTCGGTAAGCAACCGTAATTGCATCGACGCCACGTTCCGGTAAATTACCCAGACTGGGTTAATTTTTAACCAGCCTACCCTCAGCACTGAGTTATTCCATATAAATCAGTGACCTAGAGC
>NZ_LWEE01000223.1:0-392 GCF_001635445.1 Halioglobus sp. HI00S01 | reverse complement strand
CACCAGTCTGCTTTTCAGCCTGAACGATGCTGACGCACCCGAGCGGCATACCACTCAATACTTTGAGATGTTCGGTAACCGCGCACTGTACCGTTAACGCTAGTAGGCTCGGGCAGGTTCGCTGCCTCAAGAATAGTCGGCGCAATATCGATCACATGGGAGAACTGACTTCGAATCCCGCCACCGCCCTCGATTCTGTCAGGCCAATGAATGACCATGCCGTTGCGGGTACCACCGAAATCAGATGCAACCTGCTTAGTCCACTTGAACGGCGCGTCGAAANCCNCCGCCCAACCCGCCGACATATGCGGAAAGGTGTATTCCCCCCCCCAATCGTCAAGTCGCGGCAACAGATCTTCGACCTTCTCGACAACCTGATTAAAGTAGGTCAT
>NZ_LWEE01000222.1:0-217 GCF_001635445.1 Halioglobus sp. HI00S01 | reverse complement strand
GGTAGACATTACCACCACCTCTATGGGCGAATTGATGCACCGCAATCCGAAAACCGCAGCGCCAGGCATACTCGCCGCGGAAGCCATGAAGACCATGGAAGAATCGGAAATTACCTCGCTGATCATTACCGACTACAACAGCCGGGAGATTCGCGGTGTCCTCCATCTCATGCACCTTCTGCATGCGGGAATAGCCTAATGATCCACACAGAAATCG
>NZ_LWEE01000221.1:0-204 GCF_001635445.1 Halioglobus sp. HI00S01 | reverse complement strand
ACGGGAATAAACTGTAAGGTGAAGTTCAGTACCACCACGGAGGCTTCCTCAATGGCAATGTCCTGCAGCTTCGCGCACACCAGATCAACCGGCGTGTCGTGAGTGTCCGTGTCGATAATGCTGCGGCAGCGCTCGAGCATGGCGGCGGAGTTGTCCACCCCGACGAGACGGCAGTCGGCAACCTGCAGGTTCTGGCGCATGGCG
>NZ_LWEE01000220.1:0-219 GCF_001635445.1 Halioglobus sp. HI00S01 | reverse complement strand
GGTGCACGCCATACACGTTAACATCCACAGTTTGGGCGACCGTACCCTGGCCCAGCCCGGCATTGTTGACGATGCCATAAAGCCCCACATCGAGGCGCTGCTGCATCCAGCTATCCCGGGCGCGCTGCACTGATTGATCACCACAGACGTCAAGTTCCAGCAGCGTTATCCGATCTGCCCAGGTGGCGTCCTGCGCCACTAGTGACGCAACCGCTATAT
>NZ_LWEE01000219.1:0-216 GCF_001635445.1 Halioglobus sp. HI00S01 | reverse complement strand
TTAACAAGGCCGACCTGCGGGTTGATACCTACCGTGCCTCCGGTGCCGGGGGCCAGCACGTGAACAAGACCGACTCCGCGGTGCGCATCACCCACTTGCCCTCAGGTATTGTGGTGGAGTGCCAGGACGAGCGTTCCCAGCATAAGAACCGGGCTCGGGCTATGTCGCTGCTGCAGGCAAAGCTGTTGACCAGTGTCCAGGACAAAGCCGCTGAAG
>NZ_LWEE01000218.1:0-219 GCF_001635445.1 Halioglobus sp. HI00S01 | reverse complement strand
AGCAATATACTCCGGACGACAGTCGGGGTAGCCGGAATAGTCGACCGCATTAACGCCAATAAAAATGTCCTGGGCGCCCAACACCTCAGCCCAGCCCAGCGCGATCGACATGAACACCGTGTTTCGCGCCGGCACATAAGTCACCGGAATACCCTCGGTTTCCTCTTCGGGGACATCGATATCCGTATCAGTCAGGGCAGAGCCGCCAATGGCGTCCAA
>NZ_LWEE01000217.1:0-214 GCF_001635445.1 Halioglobus sp. HI00S01 | reverse complement strand
CCACAGCTTACGGCGGCAACCTTGCGCGTCTGGACGACCCGGTAAACGGCTACAAACCGCACATCCACTCCCCACTCGACTCCGGCGGACTTGCGACCTATCTTGAAGAATCTCTGGGTTCCACGCAGGCCTTCGGCCCCTATTCAGCAGAGCAGGCAGTGGCGTTCAGTCGCCAAGGCGCCGTTCACCATGAGAATCAGCGTTATTCTCAAGC
>NZ_LWEE01000216.1:0-214 GCF_001635445.1 Halioglobus sp. HI00S01 | reverse complement strand
GCGCCTACGGCGCATTGGCAGAATTTGCAGGTCGCTATCGCGATCGAGTGAAGCAGGCCATCCCTGAGGAGACGCCACGGCGCTTGTTCTGGGAGCAGGTGATGGAGGGCACAGTTGCGGAACAGGTCATGGGCGGCCGTGAAAGCCGCGCCGAGGAGCTCCTGGAAGAGCAACTGGCTAACACTGAAGCTCATTATGTCGGTGAGGTATATCT
>NZ_LWEE01000215.1:0-286277 GCF_001635445.1 Halioglobus sp. HI00S01 | reverse complement strand
CGGGGCTACAAGCCGCTAACACCGCGGCGGCAAGCGCTGCAGCAGTTAGCCTAGTGGCAATGTGTCGCTTCACATCAGTCACCTCAAATATTAAGGCGATTGCATTATAATGTAAGCAAAGTACCAGCGTCGCGTCAGCCAAATGCGACCAAAGGACAAAATAGCAGACTGAACAAACAGAGCCGGGCGCCGGAGCAGCGCCCGATCGGGGGAGATTAGGCCCTGATACCGGTGGCGCCAGTATCAGGTCACGGTTGCGTGATTACCTTTTAGCGGCGGCTTTTTTCTTTGCCGGCGCTTTCTTTTTAGCTGGAGCCTTCTTCTTGGCTGCGGCCTTTTTCTTAGGTGCCGCTTTTTTCTTCACGGCAGCTTTCTTTTTAGCCGGCGCTTTTTTCTTCACCGCGGCCTTTTTCTTGGCCGGGGCTTTCTTCTTCGCTGCCGCTTTTTTCTTGGCAGGCTTTTTCTTCTTGGCCTTGGACGCTGCCTTTTCTACAACATCAGCTGCCTGGTCTGCCGCCTTGGCCTTGCGTTCGGCCAGAATGGCGTCCGCTTTCACCGAGGTGTAATTCTGCGCAGCCTCGTACGCTGTCACAGTAATCTTGGCGACGGATTCAGCGAGGTCCTGAACCTGCTTCATCAGTGCATCAACTTTTTGCTGGTTTGCCGGAGTGGCTTTCTTCTTGACCGCCGCCCGGGCTTTTTTCAATCGTGCGTTTGCTGTGGTGTAACGCTTCCGTGCCGCTTGTAGTTCTCGCTTGGCGCGCGCATTCGCCTTTTCAGATTCGGACACAAGCTTCTTGCGAAGCTGCTCTACTTTTTTGTTGGCTTGTTCAGCCATCTTCGTGGCCTGAGCCAGTTCTTTTTCCAACATTGCTTCACATGCTCCGTGTGGTTTTAGTAGATACTGCACAATTAGTGTAGGCCGAATTTCGATCAATGTAACGATTATTTTTTGACCAGCGATTTTAGAAACTCGCTCGGGCAACTCAGGTGACAGATAGATAATTTTTTTTGGCAAAAAAAAGCCGCCCTGAAAGGGCGGCTTGCAAATCGCATAACTACAAATCAGTTCTTAAGCTTGAGCATAAATTCAGCGGCCTTGAGCAGCGTCTCTTCATCGAGATGCGACTGCGGCGGCATTTCAGGATAGTCGTCGCGCTTCTTCACCGGGTTGGCAGCGAAGGCGGCGATGCCTTCCGGGTTATCCATGTACAGCGCCTGCACAATCTGTGTGGGCGGACCAATCATGCGCGAGCTGTAGGCATGACAGCCGGCACAGATGCCGTAGTAGACAAGCTTGCCTTCATCCATATTGGGATCGTCGGCGCGAGGTGCAACCGGCTCAGGCAGCATGTAGGTCAGCACGTTGGACGTGGAGTCGAATTCACACTCGGTGTATTTCTCCAGGCCAATGGTGCGGTAACGGGTCGGTTCGAGAATACAGCCATCGTCCATACCGACGGTATCAACAATATCCTGACCTTCTGTTTCCAGTTTGGTCGCCAGGAATGCCTGTACCAGCTTGGTGGGGTTCTTGCCGTTGTCGAGCATCAGGTTGTTGAGGATCTTGGGACGGTTGGGGTTGGGCTCAGAATCTGGGTCCAATGCCGCACTGGTGGCCAGCGAGAAGTCGGTGAACAGGATACCAACAGAGTCGTTGCCAGTAATGATATTGTTTTCAACCACTACGTCGTCACAGGCCATGATCAGCATGCCTGTTCCCTCGGGGATATTGGATACCAGAGAGCCGGGGATGGCGAAGTTCTCGTGGTTGTTACCGACCACGAAGTTGTTGCGGATAATGACGTCCGAGCAATCCTTGATCGGCAATCCAGGCGTGATGAACGCGAGAATACCGCCAGTGTTGTTGTAAACATAGTTGGCTTCAACCAGCGCTGAACGGCTGTTCTCAATTTCAATGCCAGCCACGCTCTCAAATACCTGGTTATAAACCACATCAATATTGTCAGACATGCCCACGTAAATGGCGGCATCTTCGATACCAGAGATCACGTTGTGTGACACCAGGCCGTTTTTACCCAGCTGCGGGAAAATACCGTATACGCCGGTATCGATGATGAAGTTGTTGCGGATAATAAAGTTGTTACCCGCCTGCCCCATCACGCCATTGCCTTTGTAGCGGGTGATATACAGGTTTTCTACGGTAAAACCATTACCAGAGTACAGCACCGCGTCATTGAGCACGCCCTCGCCGTCCATTACCGGATACTGACCGTCTTCGATAACGCCGGACAGGGTGATATTGTCTTTATCGACGTAAACCGTTTCCTTGTAGGTGCCGGGCATCACTTTAATGGTGGCACCGGGGCTCGCTGCTTTAACGGCGTCCTGAATAGATTCGCCGTCTTTTACAACGATAAGCTCGCCACTGGCAGGCGTCGCCAGGCTGCGAATGGCGACATTGGCCGCGCCGGCAGCAGCAACTTCATCTGCACCGCCGGATGAAAATGCGGCTTTGGGCGCCTCTGGTACTTTAATGACCGTGGGTTCCGGGGTGTTGGAGTTGCCGAGATAATAACCCCCCGCCAACAACACCACTGCCCCTACAGCGGCTACGAGTTTATTCATCGGTTTTTTCTCCGTCGTCATGTCCCCGGGCAGGCGGGGGATTATCGTGCACCAGCGCCAGGCCGGAGGGCAGGCGTTCAGGTGTTTTTGGTTTGAAACTTTCGTCTGTCAGTGTCTTCATGAAATCAACCAGGCGGTCGAGTTCATCGTTGGTCAGGTTGGGCTCCCAGATATGCCAGTGCAAAACCAACTCTTCGCCTTCCGGGACCGCGTGCCCTCGCCCGCCAGTATAGAACGCCACGGTCTCGCGCAGGGTCTCAAATCGACCTGAATGCATATACGGCGCGGTCAGTTCAATATTGCGCAGCGTGGGAATCTTGAATCCACCGCGCTGGGTACGCTCATTCATCGGCACCTGGGCTCCGGGATCAAAGGCCATGCCCTCGGGCTCTGGCGTGCCAATGACGGCAATCTGGCCATTGGTGAACAGTGGCGGCGTGTGACATTCGGCACAGCGTGCAACAAAGGAACGGAAGATGTTCATGCCCTCGATCTCCGGTTCCGTCAACGCTTCATGGTAGCCGTGGGCGTATTGATCGTAGCGGCTGTTCAGGGAGACCAGACTTACCTGGAACGCGGTCAAAGCACTGTAGATCTCATCCAGGGCAATCTCGTCGTCACCCGGAAAGGCCTCGGCAAACAGCTTGCGGTACAAGGCAATCGCATTGAGGGTTTCCAGCAGCTGCTGTGGGTTGTTACCCATTTCATGGGATGAGTACAGCGGTCCTGTAGCCTGCTCTTCCAGCGTCGTGGAGCGGGCATCCCAGAACAGCGTCTTGAGGAAACCGACATTCCATAGCGTAGGCGCTGAGCGCGTGACCGTATGTCCGTCGATGCCTACACTCACTGCGCGCCCGTCCGCAAAGCCCTTGTCAGGGTGGTGGCAGGTTGCGCAACTGACGCTGCCGTCGCGCGACAGTACCGGATCAAAGAACAGGTAGCGGCCGAGGTCGGTTTGCTGGGGCGTAAAGCCATCGCGCCAATCGGGAAGCCCGGTAGTAGGCCCACCCATGCCGGCCCCCTGCAGCGAATTGTACATCTGGTAGAGGCTGCGCAATTCACAGTGGCCGGCGTCCAGTTCGAATCCCGGAGGACAATCGGCACGCAGGGCGATATCAGCGGATGACTCCGCCGCACTTGCAGCGCTCCAGAGAAGGGCCAGTATTGCGAGAATCCTTACCACGATATGGGCCTCTTACTGCCCCAGGCTGTGCAGATAGGCCACAACATCGCGCACGGCCTGCTCATTCGGCAGAATCATCGCCATGGCACGCATTTGTTTGCCCGTTTTGTCGTCAGGGTGGGCACCGCGTTCTCCGCTGCGGAACGCCAGCAGCTGCGCCTGTAGATACCAATCGTCACCGCCAGCCAGGCGCGGAGAATTGAGCGCGGGGTTACCCACAGCGCCGGCACCATGGCAGGCACCGCAGAACTGGTTGTAATAGTCGGCACCCATGTTGGTATCGCCTTCGACGGTGGCCGCAGAGGCGGGGCTTTCCAGGCCGGCGATATAGGCAGCCACGTTCACGACTGCGGCGTCATCGGCAAGCACGGCCGCCATCGGCGCCATGGTCTTGGCGGTTGCCGTTGCGCCTTCGCCACCGCGGGCACCGGAACGAAACTTATTCAACTGCGCGGCAATATACACCGGTTCCAGATGGTTCAGGCGCGGTGCGTTAAGCGCTTTATTGCCCTGGGCGTTGTCGCCGTGACAGGCAATACAGGTCGCATAACTGGCCTGGCCTGCCGCAGCATCGCCATCGGCGAAGGCGGGAGCGACCGCCAGGGCGGCGCCTGCAAGAAACAATAATGTATGTCTGATCATGGAGCGTTCTCCCGGTGGGGCACAGTCGCACGGCCCCGTTTGTATCAGTTGAGGCCTAGTATCATAAGTCTGAAAATTAAACGTAGCTGAAAATATCCCCGCCCGCCGCTCAACTGCAGTGAAACTGGCACAATCCGGACGGGACAACTGCACTTCTCTGAGCTAGACTCAGCCCCTGTTATCGTTTAGAAGCACTTAACCGATCGTATTAAGGGACAACAAATGGAATACAACCCCGACGAACACAGCATGAAATGCCCAAAATGTGGCCACGGCATGAACGAAATCACCTACGGCGGTGACGTTGTCATTGATCGCTGCACCCACTGCCAGGGCATCTGGTTCGATACTGGTGAAGCTGAAGCACTCAAAGGCAAGTGGATGGGCGACGCCCTCGATATGGGCGATCCCGATGAAGGTAAGAAGTGGGATGCCGTCGAAGACATTGCCTGCCCGCGTTGTGGCAAGGAAATGGAAAAGCGCTCCGATCCCAAGCAGCCGCACATCTGGTTTGAGGAATGTGCCGAGCACGGCATGTTCATGGACGCCGGTGAATTCACCGATTACAAGCACGAGACCTGGGCTGACTGGTTCCGTGGCCTGGTGAAAGGCAGCCGCTAGCCCTCGGCGCCAGCACTGAAAAAAAGGGCGACCCGGTCGCCCTTTTTTTATGCCCACAGGGAATCCAAGGCGCCTTCTAACGCTGAAAGTAAAAAATATAGTAAGCACGTACACACCCGGAATGACCAATGAGTAGTACAGACAACATTCGTATTGAACATACCCGGCCGCTCATCAGCCCCTGGGTGCTGGCCGAGGAACTCCCCCTGGATACGGCCACAGCCGAAACGGTGGCGGCGCATCGCAGAGCCGTGGAGGCCATACTTGCAGGCCGGGATCCGCGCATCCTGGTCATTGCCGGGCCCTGCTCAGTGCACGACCCCGATGCCTTGTTGGAGTTTGCCAGGGGCTTTCAGGCGGCCTGTGAACCCCTGGCAGACGCCCTGTTCCCGGTCCTGCGGGTTTACTTCGAGAAGCCGCGCACAGTAATTGGCTGGAAAGGCCTGATTAACGACCCTGACCTTGATGGCAGCTTCCAGATCAACAAGGGTCTTCACCTGGCTCGTAAAGTCCTGCTGGATGTCGCCCACATAGGACTGCCCTCCGCCAGCGAGTTTCTCGACACCACCTTTGGCCAGTACTACGCCGATCTGGTGAGCTTTGGCGCCATTGGCGCGCGCACGGTTGAAAGCCAGGTTCACCGGGAACTGGCATCGGGCCTGTCCATGCCCGTGGGCTTCAAAAACGGCACCAATGGCCATATCGACGTGGCCATTGATGCCATTCGCAGTGCCAGTCACAGCCACTGGTTCCCTTCACTGACCAAGGAAGGGACACCGGCGATCCTCAAGTCCAAGGGCAACCCACACAGCTATCTGATTTTGCGCGGCGGCAGGCAAACCGGCCCCAATTACGGGCCACAAGCCGTCCAGGCCGCAGCCAGCGCCCTGGCTGAAGCGCAGTTACCGGCCTCACTGATTGTGGATTGCAGCCACGGCAACAGCGAAAAGGATCATCGACGCCAGGCCCAGGTCATCAGCAGCCTGTGCGAGCAGATTCATGGTGGGCAAACAGCCCTGCGTGGGGTGATGCTGGAGAGCCATTTGGTGGCGGGCAACCAGCCCATGAGCGATCAGCTGTTATATGGCCAGAGTATTACCGATGCCTGTCTGGCCCTGAAGGATACCGTGCCGCTGCTACAACAGCTCGCAGCAGCACAGCGAATGGCGGGGTGATTTACCAGGTGTAACCTAAGCGGAAGGCATAGGTTTCATCCATCTTCTCAACACCTTCTACAGCGCCGGAGTCGTATTCCCAGAGAATTTCGGCGGCGGCCTCAAAGCCCCATAACAGCGGGAAGGCCAGGCCAAGGGTGGTGTTGACGATAATGTCGGAGGTCTCATCGAGGTTCCAGACACCGAGCTGATCGAAGTACAGACGCGAGTCACCTCCTAGGTAGTTACTAGCCATATGCACACCCCAGTTGGCACCGGGATAGTCCTGGTCAGGCGCGGTCGAAAAATCCTCATTAACATATGACGCACCTACCTCCGCAGAGAGCGAGAGCAGCGGATCGGTCAGGAACTCGCGGCCAATGTAGGGGCCAATGTAGTACCGCAGATCTAGATCAGCGAACTCGTCCGCCTCTGCGTAGGCGTTCACGCCCCAGTAGGTGCGCTCACTGAAGAAGTAGTCGTATTTGCCAATAATCGTCCAGTTGTCAGCGCTTTTGACGTCATTTGCCTCGTCGATCTCGCCATAGAACTTCAAGGTGTAGCGATCATCATCGCTGCGCCATACCGATTCGAGACGATAGTCCAGCTCTTCAGTATCACTGTTACCTTTCTCAATTCTCATGGCGAAATTCACCAGACCGGTCCAGTCGTAACCGTGGCCCATTTCCCAGGGTTGGGGGTTCACAATAGCCAACTGTTCCAGCGCTAGCGATTGGGAGGCGCCACTGGCGTCGACCACCTGAAGCTGGTTATCGACAATCGTCAGGGTTTGATCCTCGAGCACGGTGTCGTCTGTCATTTGCAGTACGACCGACTCCGTCGTGCGCATGGAGACAATCTGGTCCAAAGCAATTGCCAGAGTACCGGCAAAATCAGTTTCGACCTTGGCCGAACCATCCCGGACCTCGACCACGGTGCCAATAATACGGGAGCCATTTTTCAGCATGATCTCATCCGCAGCAGTTGCAGCCTCTTCGGCGTGCAGGGGTGCAGCGGTGACACACAACATAAGCAGGGGCAGGATTATTTTCAGGTATAGCGTCTTCATTGTTGTTCCTGTTGGGTTAACGCGGGACTAATGTACCGCCTAGCGGGATATAAATACTAATCTAGCAGCGAAGCGCCGAAAACCACGATAAAAGGTATTTATGACACGCATAGTTCAGGCGCTGAGGCGCTACTGCTAGACTAGCGGCAGTTATCCAAAGGAGAAACCACGTGTCCAACCTCGATTACGACCTGTTTGTCATTGGCGCCGGCTCAGGCGGCGTACGCGCAGCCCGTATGGCTGCCGGCTTTGGGGCGCGTGTGGCGGTCGCCGAGGATCGATACATGGGCGGCACCTGCGTCAATGTCGGCTGTGTGCCCAAGAAACTTTATGTCTATGCCTCGGAGTATGGTAAAGGCTTCAGCGATGCCCAGGGCTTTGGCTGGGAAGCGGGCGTGCCCAGTTTTGACTGGGCGACACTGCGCGACAACAAGAAAACCGAGATTTCCCGGCTCAATGCCATCTATCGCAACCTGTTATCCGGGGTGGAGGCCGATCTCATCGATGGCCGCGCGACCATCGTGGATGAACACACCGTGGCGGTAGGCGAGCAACAATTCTCCACCGAGCGAATTCTTATAGCCACCGGCGGCTGGCCACATGTGCCCGACTTCCCCGGCAGCGAGTTCGCCATCACCTCAAACGAAGTATTTGACCTTGAGACCTTCCCACAGCGCCTGGTGGTGGTGGGCGGCGGCTATATCGCCACCGAGTTTGCCGGCATTTTTAACGGCCTGGGTGCCAACGTGACCCAACTTTACCGCGGTCCGCTGTTCCTGCGCGGTTTCGATGCTGATATCCGGGCCCACGCCGCACAGGAAATCCGCAAAACCGGCGTCGACCTGCGCTTCGAAACCAATGTGACTGCCATCGAGCAACGCATGACCGGCTACATGCTGACACTCTCCGATGGCAGCACAATGGAGGCAGACGCCGTGCTGTATGCCACCGGCCGCAAACCCAATCTGACTGGGCTGGGCCTGGAAAATGTCGACGTTCAACTCATAGACAACGGCACCATCGCCGTCGACGCCCAGTTCCGCACCAGCAGCCCCAGCATTTTTGCTCTGGGCGATGTCACCGGTGGCATGGAACTGACTCCTGTAGCGCTGGCTGAGGGCATGGCATTCGCCCGCCGGGAGTTTGCCGCCATGGAAGCCTCGCCCGAATACGAGTTCATTCCCACTGCCGTCTTCTGTCAGCCCAATATCGGCACCGTCGGCTTTACGGAAGAAGAGGCACAGGCCAAATTTGGTGACATCGAGCTCTACAAATCCAGCTTCAAACCCATGAAACACACCATCAGCGGACGCGACGAGCGCAGCTTCATGAAGTTAATCGTCGACAAGGCGTCAGACAAGGTTGTGGGCGTGCATATGGTTGGGCCCGATGCCGGTGAAATCATGCAGGGCATTGCGATCGCGATGAAGGCCGGGGCCACCAAGGCCGTGTTCGATAATACGATTGGTATTCACCCTACTGCCGCCGAGGAGTTCGTCACCATGCGCGACCCCTGGACGGAAGACTGAATCACGCGAGTGACAACCAGGGATGATTGAAGCCTCGCACCTCACCCGCCAGTTCGGTCGCACGACCGCGGTGTCCAATGTCTCTTTCGACATCGACAGCAACGAGGTTGTCGGCCTGCTAGGCCCCAATGGTGCAGGCAAAACCACCATCATGCGGATGCTCAGCGGCTATCTGGAACCCACCACAGGCGTGGTGCGCGTCAATGGCCAGGATCTCGGCCAGAACGCCTATGCACTGCAGCGCCAACTGGGTTACCTGCCCGAAAACTTGCCGGTATACCCGGACATGATGGTGGCGGACTATCTCGACTACGTGGCCACGATTAAAGGCATTGCACCGAGTGAGCGTATGCGCGCCGTCAAGGAGGCTTTGCACGCCACTTATATCCAGGACAGGGCGCTGGAAGTCATCGGCCAGCTGTCCCGCGGCATGAAACAGAGAGTGGGTGTTGCCCAGGCCATACTCGGCAGACCACGGCTACTCATCCTCGACGAACCCACCAATGGCCTAGATCCGCGCCAGACTGAGCAAATGCGCCAGCTGATTACCCAACTCGCGCGCCGAGCCACGATTATTATCTCTACCCACATCCTGCAGGAGGTGGAAGCGGTCTGCGATCGAGTGCTGATCCTGCGCAATGGCCAGCTCGCCATCGACCGGCAAATGAGTGAGCTGCGCAGCTGTGGGGAACTGCTGCTGCGCACGGACAACACCGTGACCGACCTGGAAACGCAACTGGCGCGTATGCCGCAAATAGCCGCGGTGAGAAAACTCGAGGGTACTGCAGAAGCGGGCGAATACTGCCTGTCCCTGCGCGAGGGCAGCGATCCCGATACCGCAGCGGGCAATATTGCCGCCTGTGTCAATCAGGCCGGCGCTCGGCTATTTATGCTCGACCGGCAATCCCGCCACCTCGATGACATATTCAATGAAGTGGTTGATCGTGAAGACTAGGCCGGTTGCGCGCCGGGTGGCGCAAAAAGAAATCGGACTGTTTTTCGCCTCTCCGGTGGCCTGGCTGTTTCTCGGCAGTTTTGCCGCGGTCTGCCTGTTCGTGTTTTTTTGGGGTTCTTCGTTCTTCGCCCGCAATATCGCCGACGTTCGACCGCTGTTCCAATGGATGCCGATACTGCTGATTTTTCTCTGCTCAGCGCTAACCATGCGCATGTGGAGCGAAGAGCGGCGCACCGGCACACTCGAACATGTACTCATCCAGCCCAGTGCCCTGTGGCGGTTTGTGTTTGGNAAATTCCGCNCCTGCCTGTGCCTGTTATTGCTTGCGTTGATCAGCACTGTGACCCTGCCCGTCACGGTCGCGCTTATCGCAGATCTGGACTGGGGCCCGGTATTGGCCGGCTACCTGGCCTCATTTATGCTCGGCGCGCTTTACATTGCAGTCGGCTTGTTCGTGTCCTCGCGCACCGACAACCCCATCGTCAGCATGATCGCCAGCGTCATCCTGTGCGGTCTGATGTTCCTGTCCGGCAGCGGGGTGTTCACGGACTTTTTCTCCACCAGCACCGCGGAGACCCTGCGCCACTTTGGCACCGGTTCACGCTTCAGCAGTATTACCCGCGGTGTCATTGATATCCGCGACTTGTTTTTTTACATCAGTGTGACCTTTGCCTTTCTCGCCCTGAATGTATACACCCTGGAACGGGAAGGCTGGGCCCGCCTGGCCAGCACACCGCGCCAGCGGCACTGGCGGGCAGGCATTGTGCTGGTCATAGCCAACCTGATTCTGGCCAATATGTGGATTGAAAAGCTACCCATTCCACGCCTCGACGTAACCGAAGGCAAGCTCTATTCAATCTCCCAGCCATCGCGGGAACTGCTGCGACAACTGGATGAACCGCTGTTGATACGCGGTTACTTCAGTGGACGCACGCACCCTATGTTGGCGCCACTAGAGCCACAGCTGCGCGATCTCATTCGTGAATACGAAGCGGCCGGCATCGGCAACGTGCGCGTCGAGTTCACCGACCCCAGCCTGCACCCGGAACAGGAGCGCGAAGCCAACGAGCGCTATGGGATATTGCCCACCCCCTTCCAGGTGGCCGATCGCTACCAGTCGGCGCTGGTAAATGCCTACTTTAACGTGCTTGTGCAATACGGATCGGAGCACGTGACCCTGTCGTTCTCCGATCTTATTGAAGTTCGCACCAGTACCAGCGGCGCCGCCGAAGTTCTGCTGCGCAATCCCGAGTTTGATATTACGCGCGCCATTCGCGACGTGTTGTACAACTATCGCTCTGGCGGCGATCTGTTTACCGGCATAGATAACCCAGTGGAACTGATTGGCTATGTCTCGGACAGCGCCCAGCTGCCCCCCCAACTGCAGGCTTACAAAAACTCGATCGAGGCCCAGCTGCAGCGCGCCGAGGACGCCTCGGATGGCAAGTTCAGCTATCGCTTAATTGACCCAGAGGCCCAGGGTGCCACCGTTGCCAGGCAGATCTACGATCAGTGGGGCTTTACCCCGATGCGCACCGCCGAGGAAGCCGATCACGAATTTTATTTTTATCTCACTCTGGCCGACGAGCACCAGGTCGTGCAGCTGCCAACGGGCACGTTTAACCCCGGTGAGTTTCGCCAGGCGCTGGACTCAGGCCTGAAACGCTACGCGCGCAGCTTCAACCGCACGATTGCGCTGGCGACACCTGCCATTGACCCACAATTGCGAGAACACGGACTCGGCGGCCCCAGCTTTGCCAACCTTGAACGCGCCCTCGCCCGGGATCATCGCATCGTCCTAGAGGACCTTACCGACGGAGAAATTTCCCCGGAGGCGGACATTGTCGTGGTGACAGCGCCAAAGCAGCTGGGCCAACAGGCTATTTTCGCGCTGGATCAGTTCCTGATGCGCGGCGGTACAATCATCATCGCCACCTCCGGACTGACCGTGGAGCGCAACAACGGCGGCCTGCAATTACGAGATTGGTCCAGCGGCCTTGAAGAATGGTTGGCGCACAACGGTATTCATATTCAGCGCCAGCTGATCATGGACCGCCAGCAGAGCAAATTTCCCGCGCCCGTTCGCCGCGGCAGTGGCGACTATCAATTCAACGATGTGCGAATTATCGACTACCCGTTCTTTATCGATGTGCGCCGCGACGCCATTGCCCGCCACGCGATCTCCGGCAGTCTGCCCCAGGTGACCATGGCGTGGATGTCGCCGGTGGACGTTGAGCGCCGCGACAACCGCCGGGTCAGCAAGGTGCTATGGAGCTCCGACAGAGCCTGGCTGGGAGATGGCGCGAATCTCATGCCGCGCAGTAACAGCGGCGGTGAACTGCAACCCTGGCAACGTCCAGCGGGACAGGCGCGAGCCAGCTTCGATCTGGGAATTACGGTGCAGGGCCGCTTCGACTCGTTCTTCGCCACGCCGCCGGTCAGCCACAACGGGGAAAACCTAGTGGCCCGATCACCGGAATCCGCCCGGGTTGTGATTTTCCCGTCCAATGATTTTCTCAGTGACCAGGTGTTGGCGGCCCAGGTACACGCAAGCGGCACCCAGTACCTGGGCCCACTGGAGCTCATCAGCAATACCGTTGACTGGGCCCTGCAGGAAGAGCTACTCCTCAATATTCGCTCCCGAGGCCACTTTAATCGCACGCTTCCATCCATGGAACGCCAGGCGCAATTCAGTCTTGAGGTGTTCAATTACGCGGCAGCCCTCACCTGGCTGGGGCTGCTTGCGCTCTGGCACAAACTCCGCCAGCACCAACAGCGACGGCGCTATACACGGGAGTTGGGGCTATGAACCGGGTCGGCACAGCCCTGTTGATGGTGCTATTGGTCCAGCTGGTACTGGTCTTCAGTCTGTATCGCGCGCCTTCAGGGGACGCCAGCGCAGGTGCGCAACAACCTCTGACCAAAGCCGCATACTTCCACATCGATGAAATTCACATAGAAGATGGCCACGGCAATAAGGTTCATCTCGAGCATCGGGGCGAACGCTGGGTACTCCCCGCACTGGGTCATTTGCCGGCGCAACAGTCCAGGGTCGACCTGCTGCTCGCCCCCCTGGCAGAGGAAAATACGGGCTGGGCGGTGGCCCACACCCTGCCCGCAAGACAGCGTTTTCAGGTCGCCCACTATCACTTCCGGCGCAAGATTACGCTGCTTGCCCAAGACGAGCCGATCGACACAGTATTCCTGGGCACCTCGCCCGGGTTTCGCAAAGTGCACGCCCGCAATGATGTCGACAACGCCATTTACAGTATTTCCCTGAACCTGGTTGACCTGCCAACGGAACAGGGACGCTGGCTCGCTGAGGATATTCTTAAAGTGCGCGCCCCGCTGCGGATCGCTGCCGATACCTACGTGGTAGACCGCAGCAGTGGTGAGTGGCGGCTGGGCACAGGTGAACAGCCGGATGCCGCGGAACTGGAAGCGTTACTGCAAAACCTGGAACAACTGCAAATCGAAGGTGTCGCCGAACCCCGCCCACTCGACGAAGCAGAATTGATTCTGGAAATCGAAGGCCTTGCTGGCACGACAACCCTGGCGTTCTATCGAGAGGGTGAAGAGCACTTTATTCGCAGCAGCGACCACCCACTGCTGTTCAGGCTCAGCCGCTATACGTTTGATCAGCTGACGGGCATCGCCCTGTCAATGTAGGAGGAGACACCATGCGACTACTGGGAATGCTGCTGGCGCTTGGCGCCATCGGTTGGGTGCTGTACTCCGGCTCCGGAGGCGGTGACAGCGACACCATGATTCCGACCGGTTATCAGCAATCACTGGAAAAAGCAGAATCTGTCGAAGACACATTGCGTGCCGGTACAGAGGACAAACTCAAGGCGCTGGAAAACGACGGCTAGGTCTTGTCCTCGAGCGCCGACAGCTGCTGCATGTGCTCTACGTGCTCTGCCCCGCTAAGGTGCTTCATCAGCAGCGAGCGCATCCATTGATGTGGCGCACTGCGGGAGGTGCGGGTGTGACGCATTAGCGACATTTTGCCCCGCCGGCCACCAGGACTGTTGCGGATCATACGCTGCAGTTCGGCAGGCAACTCCCTGCCGGTAATCAGCCCACGATAAAGCCCTCCCTCCTCAAACCCGGCGTTAGCCACTAGCAAACTATCGGTGCGCGCCAGCACGCCCACGGCTGACGCAAACTGAGTGGTCTCCAGTGCAATCTGCCGGTGTACACCGTACTGACCCAGCACGTCATCCACCATGGAACCGTTTTCCCGGGTCAGCCCCGGCAAATATAGCCGCAGGTGAGGGTAGGCAAGAAAATCCTGCAGGCTGATATCTTTGTCCACCAGCGGGTGGGACGTACTCATGTATAGGCGTGGTACCAACGTGGCAATAGGCTCGGCGTGGATATCGCGGTCTGTGTCGTAGGCGACAAATGCCGCGAAATCGATTTCGCCTTTTTTCAGCTGATCCTGATAGTCCGGAGAGACCTCCGAGGTAATTATCTGTACGCCAGGCGCCTGCTCGCGCAGGTCTGCGACCAACCCGGGCAACAGCGCCTCGCAGAGAATCGGCGGAAGCTGCAGACGGAAGCCCCCCGCATACGTGGCGGGGTCGAAATCCGTATCGCCGAGCACCCGTTCAACCGTCTCCAGCAGTTTGGGAAGTTCCACCCCCAGTTCCTCGGCCCGTGGCGTGGGCACCAGACCGTGCGCCGTGCGGGTGAACAACTCGTCTTCAAAGGAGTCGCGCAGCTTCTGTAAAGTCTTACTGAGCGCCGGCTGGCTGACCGACAGTCGCTCCGCGGCCCGGGTTACGTTGCGCTCCTCGAGCAGAATCTGCAGGGCAACCAGCAGGTTCAGGTCTGTGCGAATCAGCTTGCGCGATATCATGATGGTGGGTCCTTGTCAGGAAATAACCTGTAGTTATGGAGAAGATGCTAGCAAACAGTAACTTGCCCCTCAGCATCTAACTGAACTTTTCGGAACTCTTTAGTAGGCTCGTTGTCTATCGCGTGGGAAATATGACAAAAAGGGCTTGAACATGAACAAAATCAAGTACATCAGCGGCCTGTTGGCACTTGTAGTCCTGGCTGCCTGCAGCAGCACCCCGGTACTGGAAGAAACACCCAGCTCCGAATTCCAGGGCCTGAACAAGGTGAGCAGTAGCGGCTTTTCCGAAGCCTGGGCGAGACCCGGGGCCAATCTGAGCGGCTATTCGTCTATTAAAGCCACACCGATGAAATCCCAGGACGCCGAACTCGTCCAGCCCGGCCAGAGCATCCAGACCCGCATAAATCGCGACATGGAGATTACCCCCGAGGTAGAACAGCAACTGGCTGAGACCTGGAATAACGCCATTACCAACGCCGCCGCAGATGCCGGCCTGGCCACAGACGGCAGTGGTGACAAAGTGTTGCGCATTGACGCCGATATGACCCGTATCGCCCCGAGCGCCGACTTTGCGGCAGAGAAGTCCAATCCGGGACGCTCCACCGTGTATACCGAGGACTCAGGCAGTGCATCCATTGAGCTCCGCTTGTACGACGATGCCAGCGGTGAGTTGCTGGCGGTCGTGCGCGACAAGCGCCGGGTAGGTTCACAGATGTGGGCACGCTCCAATACTGTCACCGCGTCTGCCGACGTGCGCAATCTCTACAACAGCTGGGCCAATCGCCTGGTCACTCGAATCACCGGCAATTAAGCCCGGTCGGGCCAGTCTGCTGGCTGGCCCGCCTTCCTACTGCTACCATGGGCCACTCTACACCATCTGATGAAGAGGAACACCATGCGCCGCATCTCCGCCCTGGCGTCGCTCGCAATAGCCCTGTTTTTAAGCGCCTGCAGCGAAATTGAAACCCGCCCTGTCGACAGTGGCGACTTCGCCTCTGGCAACTATGTTTACTACAAGTGGCGCAGCGAGCCGCTGGCCAATGAAGCCGGCTCCGACGACATGCTCTACGTCATGGACCCACTGGTCCGGGCGGCGGTTGACCGCAACCTGGCCGACAAGGGCTACCGACTCTCCGCCGATTCCGCCCAGTTTACCGTCGACTACCTGCAAGCCATGGGCCTGCGCGAAGGCGTCAGCAGCCAGGATGCCAGCGGCGGCATCGACCCCATCCCCTCAGCGCGCCCCAATCGACTGATCAATCAGGCCATGGTTGATAACGCCAATGCCCTGGCCGGCGTACACACCACCAACAACATTGCGATTCAGCTAAACGATGCGCAGAGCCACGAAGAAGTGTGGCGGGTGGTGATTACCAAGATTGTTGACGATATGAATACTCGTGACCCGGACAAGGTTGCAAAAAACGTGAACAAGGCCGTTGATCAGGGTTTGCGCACGCTCCCCAAAGCCAACTAACCGTAGATCTGCGGATTGAAACAGTGAGGCATGCGCTCGCCGGCCAGAGCAGCAAGCGCGTTCTCCACCGCCAGGTCCGCCATTCTCGCTCGGGTGTTCACTGTCGCACTGCCAATATGCGGCGCTACCACCACATTGGGTAACGTCAGTAATGGGTTGTCTGTCGGCACGGGCTCGCGCTCGAAGACATCAATACCCGCCGCATATAAATGGCCGGACAATAAAGCCTGCGCCAGTGCGTCCTCGTCGACAATGCCGCCGCGTGCCGAATTCACCAGCACCGAGCCGGGCTTCATCAGCGCGATCTTATCGGCATTGATCAGCATTCTGGTTTCGTCCGCCAGGGCAACATGAATGCTGACGAAATCACTCTCGGCCAGCAGTTTGTCGAGGTCGACTGAGTCGATCCCGGCGACGTCTCGCGGACTGCGATTCCAGCCCAGTACACGCATACCAAAGCCCTGCGCCCGCCTGGCCATCGCCTGACCAATCGCCCCCATACCAACAATGCCCAGAGTGGCACCACTGACATCCTTGCCAGTAAAGAAATCCGGCGCCCAGGCATTTTCCGGCGTCCAGTTGCCCTGGCGCACGAAATGGTCAGCCTCCACCACGCGACGGGAAGCCGCCATCATCAGGGCAAACGCCGTATCGGCGGTGGTATCAACCAACACACCGGGGGTGTGTCCGAGAGGGATATTGCGAGCCGATAGCGCCGCCGTATCGACGTGGTCAACACCTACCGACATGCTCGACACAAACTCGAGATCTGGCATTTGCGCCAACAGTTCCGCCGTAATGCGGTCCGTAAGCAGGCACAGTAAGCCATGACAACCGGCCAACTCCTCGCGTAATGCCTCAGCGCTGAGCAGGCCCGGTCCCATCCACACGTTCACGTCACAATGGGCACATAAATCATGGAAGCGCTCACCCGGCAACTGGTGGGTGACCAAAACGCGTTTTGTCATAGCTCACTCACCTGCATATTCCCCATTGTAGCGAGGGTACCCTGCCACTCGCGCACCTGTGCCTGCTCATATGCCTCGGTAGCTTCCAGGTGACCCCACACCGGCATGGGCCAGCAGGTATCGTCTGCAGACCGTGCAATGACGTGTAAATGCATTTGCGGCACAACATTGCCCAGGCCTGCAAAGTTGACCTTGTCGTATCCCAACACCTGCTTCAGAAAGCGGGAGATCAACGCGCAATCGGCGAGCACCGCCTCGCGATGTTCCTGGGGAAGATCGAGTACATCCGCCAGCTCGGTGTCGGGCACAAGAATAAACCAGGGCACACTGGCATTGCGGTTTAACAAGACCGAGCAGGCATCGAGGCGCCCGAGTTCATAACAGTCTTGCTGCAATTGCGGATGGATTTGAAAAGCTGTCATCGCACGTTTCCTTAACACTCATTACAACTCTAGTCAGTGTTACCGGGAATTGGCAATGTCAATTTAACTCAGAGAGGCTCTAAAAGCGGGATTTGCGGTATTCCGACAACACCCAGGCAAAGTAGAACGCTACCACGACTGCCCAAAGGCCCCAGGTACCGCTGTAGCCGATAACGGCCAGCGCCAGACCGCTGAGAAGCGGACCAAATACCCGCCCCCAGGATGAAGAAGATGCGCTGGTACCCATAAGGCGCCCGCGGTACCGGGCAGGCGTGCGCTGGGTAAATATCGTATTCAGCAGGGGCATGCACATGGTCGCCCCGGACATGGAAATAAACATCGACGCCACCATCATCGGCATGGTGTCAGCAAATACCGCGACCACCAGACCGATGAAAAACAGGGCAACGGTAATCGCCAACAGCCGCCATTCACCGATAGCCCGGACCATTGCGCCCATGGCCCCGCCCTGAAGCACCACCATAATCATGCCCTGAATACCGAACACGATACCGACCTCGCGCGCGGTCCAGGCCAGTTCATGGGCAACCCAGAGTGGGAACACATAGGTGGCCGAGCTGACACAGGCATTGTGTACGGCATAAAGGAAAATAAAGGTGCGCGCATTGCTGGCCTTAAGCACCTCCAGCGTCGATTCCCGTTCTGGGCTCTTCTGCTGCGCGCGATTCGCCGCGCGACGCTCCGGCGTCAGCGACTCGGGCAAGAATATGGCCGCCGCCACAATCGCCAGCAAGGACATCACTCCGGCAAAAATGCAAGGCAGCGTGAAACTGCCATCGTCGCCTGCCAGCAAGCCACCGAGCAACGGCCCCAGCACCATGCCAAGGCCGAAGGCCGCCCCAATCAGTCCCATACCCTTGGCGCGATTTTCCGGGCCGGTAATGTCCGCCATCATAGCCGATGCCACGCCGAAATTCCCCGCAACCAGACCGGCAAACCCGCGCGCCAGGAACACCATCCACAGCTCATCGGCGAGACCCAGTGCCACATACCCCAGCGCACCGCCCGCCAGGCAGAGCATGATAATGGGTTTGCGCCCGTATCGATCAGACAAACGCCCCCAGAAGGGGCCGGAAATACCCGCGCAGGCAGCATAGGTCACGATAATCAGGGCGATATCGATTTCGTCGGCGCCCAGTTGCGGCGAGAGGAACGGAAGAATGGGGATGACGATGCCAAAGCCAATCAGGTCCAGCAGGACAACACCAAACAGTATGGGCATCGTGCGGGTTACTCGCCCTGCCAGCGCTGAACCTGCTCAACCGTCAAGTCAAACAGCTCGAGAGCTCGCCCTACCCCCTGAGTCACCATATCATCCAGAGACTGCGGGCGGGTGTAAAAGGCGGGCACCGGTGGCGCAATGACCGCGCCCATTTCAGACAGCTGAGTCATGGTGCGCAGGTGGCCGGTGTGGAGCGGTGTTTCACGCACCATCAGCACCAGGCGGCGCCGCTCTTTGAGAACAACATCGGCGGCCCGGGTGAGCAATGTCGAGGTCACGCCGGTGGCGATCTCAGACATGGTGCGAATCGAGCAGGGCGCCACCAGCATGCCGCTGGTCACAAACGAACCACTGGCAATGGTGGCGCCAACATTTTTAATGGCATGGACTTCGGTGGCGAGGCCCTTGAGCTCAGCGAGGCTCATATCCATTTCATAGTGCAGGGTGAGTTCAGCGGACTTGCTCATGACCAGATGCGACTCCACACCCATCTCACGCAGCAGCTGCAACGCGCGCACACCGTAGACAATACCCGATGCGCCGCTGATGCCGACAATAATCCGCTTGCTCATATTCAAGAAGGTCCTCTGGCCCGACGAGAGACTCTACCAGCATGGGCCCCTGATTTCACTTACCGGGTGGCTTGCCCTTGCGCCGATGCTTGGGCTTATTGCCCTGTTTCTTGCGCGGCTTGCCCTCACCTTCTGTGATACGGGAAATCTGCAGGCGCTGACCACTCACCCAGACTGTTTTGAGGTGTTTAAACAATTCCTTGGGCATCCCTTCCGGCAGGTCGACGGTACTGTGGTCGTCATAGATTTCAATGCGGCCAATATACTCCGCATCAATCTCCGCCTCATTGGCAATAGCGCCGACAATGTTGCCCGGCTTGACCTTGTGCGTGTGGCCCACTTCAATCCGGAAGCGCTCCATACCTTTTTCAGGCGACGCGACTTGGCCCTTCTCCTTGGCCTCGCGAGGATCGTAGCCGTCGTCCCGGGAAGTCTTGGCCGCGCGCTTGGCTTTCTGTTTGTCTTTGTCCTGCTTTTTTTCCGCAGGGGGCTTGGCCACCAGGGGCTTTTTGCCCTGCACCATGGCCGCCAGGGCCGCAGCGACTTCCAGTACCGGCACACCGTACTCGGTCTGGTAGTCCTGTACCAACTTGCGGAACACATCGAGTTCGGCGGTATCGAGCGATTCTGAAATACGCTGTTTGAACTTGCCGATACGCTTGTCGGTGACCTCTTCGGCAGAGGGCAGCTCCATCTTTTCAATGGTCTGCCCAGTGGACTTCTCAATCGCACGTAACAGGCGTCGCTCGCGGTTAGCCGCAAACAGGATGGCGTCACCTTTCCGACCGGCACGCCCGGTGCGACCAATGCGGTGCACGTAGGCTTCTACATCGTAGGGAATGTCGTAGTTGACCACGTGGCTGATGCGCTCCACATCCAGCCCTCGAGCCGCGACATCGGTTGCCACAAGAATGTCGAACTTGCCGCTCTTCAATTTCTCAATCGTCGTCTCACGCTGCTTCTGCGGAATGTCACCATTGAGGGCCGCCGAGGCGTACCCGCGGGCAGCCAGCTTCTCGGCGAGCTCGGTGGTAGCTAGACGCGTCCGCACGAAGATAATCACCGCGTCGAAATCCTCCACCTCAAGAATCCGGGTGAGCGCATCGAGCTTGTGGACGCCGGCCATCATCCACACGCGCTGGCGGATTGACTGGTTGGTGACCGTCTGCACTTCAATGGCGACTTCAACCGGGTCGTTCAGGTGTGCGGTGGCAATGCGATGAATGGCCTCGGGCATAGTCGCGGAGAACAGCGCCACCTGACGCTCCTCGGGGGTCTGCTCAAGAATCCATTCTACGTCGTCAATGAAACCCATGCGCAGCATCTCGTCAGCTTCATCCAGCACCAGAGTTTTCAGGCCGGACAAATCCAGGGAACCGCGGCGCATGTGATCCATGACACGGCCCGGTGTCCCCACCACCACCTGTACACCGCGCTTGAGCTGGCGCAACTGGCCGCGATAGTCAGTACCGCCATAAATGGGCAGCACATGGAAATCGTCCATATACGTAGCGTACTTCTGGAAAGCCTCGGCGACCTGGATAGCCAGTTCACGGGTGGGCGTTAACACCAGCACCTGGGGCGACTTACCCATCGGCCCCAGCGTAGCAAGCGCAGGCAGCGCAAACGCAGCCGTTTTACCCGTGCCTGTCTGGGCCTGACCCAGCACGTCGCGTCCTTCCAGCAGCGCGGGAATAGTCGCCGCCTGAATAGCGGAAGGCGTCTCGTAGCCAACGTCGGCCAGAGCTTTTTGCAGGAATTCGGGAAGGGCCAGCTCTGAAAAGCTGGTTACCGCCGCTTGCGTAGACATGTCGTTTCCTTGGGCGGCAGAATCGGCCGCCCCCGAATAGGGAGGGGCGGCGATTATACAGACTTAAGCGCTAGAAGCTATAGCGGATGCCCGCCTCGATCGAGCGGCCGGCCTCCGGGGCCACCTCGCGCAAGAAGGAGGTGCTCAGGCGAATCTCTTCATCGGAGATGTTCTTGAAGCTCACAAACGTGACCATCTCGTTGCCGCCTACGATGAAGCGATACTCACCGCCGAGGTCCCAACGGGTATAGCCCTCGGTTTCCTCTTCATTGGCGCCGGGATTATCCTGATCAGCCGCGTCGATAACGCTGGCCCACAGCTCCCAGTTCTCGGCAGACCACATCAGGCGGCTACCGACCCGAACCGGAGGCAGGCGCGGCACATCGTCGCCGTTATCCAGCTCAGCGCGGGTGATATCGCCATAGAGGTCAAGGCGCAGATCACCACCGGCGGCACTCATCAGCGTCCACTGGGTCTCTACTTCCAGGCCATAGAACTCGGCATCCTGCTGGTTGTAAACATAGACCGGGGTCTCGTCCACTTCCTCGCCCGTGGCGAGCAGGCCGATGTAATCCTCGAAATCGTTGTAGTAGGCGGTGACGGTAACGGAGTGATCCTCACCCATCCAATCAACGCTGAGGTCGATATTGTTGGAGGTTTCCGTGTCCAGGTTGGCATCGCCAATCTCAATGGCGCCCGTCGCTGCATGCACCACCAGATCGTGCTCGTCTTCGGCCTCCACGTTGGAGTACAGCTCTTCGGTGGTCGGTGCTCGCTCTGCCATGGACAACGCCGCACCTAACTGCCAGGCCTCGTCGATGGTCCACAGTGCGGAACCGGAGGCGCTAAAGGAACTAAAGGTCTCCTTGCTGGCCGCAAAGGTATCAGGATCGCGCTCATCGCGATCGAAACGCGCGCCGATCTCAAACAGCCAGTCGCCGGCGTGGTAGTCCTCGACCAGGAATACGCCAATCTCGCTGTTATCAGTCACCGGAATGAAGGCTTCCTCGCCCAGAGCACTGAATTCACCACTGAGCGCCTGCAGACCCAGCACACCGTGGAAGTTGCCCATGGGCTGGTGTACTGCCTCGAGCCGGCCTTCCCAGGTTTCATTGGAGTAAGTGGTGCCCACCTCGCCGTTACCTTCAATTTCCGAGTGCTCGTAATCGGTATAGGTCAGGAAGCCGCGGACCACGTCCGTGCCGGGCAGCTCGTGCAGGTGCAGAGCAACGTCATAACGCGTTTGTTCAACGTCCAGGGTAATGCCGTCACCGTGGCCGTGCTCGTCATGCTCTTCGCCTTCGTGCTCGTCGTGCTCGTCGTGCTCGTCGCCTTCATGTTCCTCGTGTTCTTCGTGCTCTTCCTCATCGTGATGGCCATGACCACCTGCGGGAATCCCGTATTCATTCTCCAGGCGGTTGACCGCCAGGCCGATAAAGCCGCTGTCGAAGTGGAAGGCACTGCCCAGGGTCAAACTCTTGGTGCGCCCTGCGGTGTTTTCCAGCACACCTTTGCGCTGTTCTTCGCCTTCATGTTCCTCGTGCTCTTCGTCGTGCTCGTCATGCTCGTCGTGGTCTTCGTCATGCTCGTCGTGATCTTCCTCGTGCATGGCGTAGCCGGGAATCTCAAGATCGCTCCAGTCCCGGTAAAGCATGTCGGCATGAAAAGCGAAGTTGCCGGCACTGCCGTCGAAGCGGCCCACCACATTGTCGAGGTCCGATGCGGTGTCGTGTCGATATTCCAGACCACCGCTGGCCTCATCCTGCAGGGTGGTGGGAATACGATTGTCCAGGACATTGACCACACCACCAATAGCACCACCGCCATACAGCAGGGTTGAAGGTCCACGCAGTACCTCGATACTGTCCGCCAGCATGGGCTCTACCGATACGGCGTGATCCGCGCTGATGTTGGAAGCGTCAGCGCTGCTGGTACCGTTTTGCAGCACGGTGACGCGAGCGCCCTGGTGGCCACGGATAACCGGCTGACCAACACCCGGGCCGAAGGAAGCATTGGCAATGCCAGGCTTGTTCTCAAGGGTCTCACCGATAGTGCTGGCGGCAGCCCGACGCAGTTCTTCTCCACTGAGTACGGTAACGGGCAGCGCAGTTTCGGCCTCCTGTTTGTGCAGGGGTACCGAGACCAGCACATGCTCCATGGCGGGATCATCTTGCGCTAACGCGGCGTTCGCCGCGGCCACAGCCACAGCGAGGGGAATCAGTCGTTTCATGTCTATCTCCTGGGGTAAAAATCTAGTGTTCTAATTCAGGAGATAAAGGGAGGACCTCTAGACAAAAAGGGGACAACCGCACCAGCCCGGGCCGCGAGCACGGGCCCTGCCTCTCGCGCATGTGCGCCCAGTTCAGGCAGCACCAGCGATGCAAACGCCGGGGGGGCGACATCATTGCCGGACTGTTGGATCAGGCAATGGACAACACTGTCATCCGCACTGTGCCAAAAATCATGACCGGCCTCTTCAACCTGCAGCGCAGCCACGAACAGCAGCGCCACCAGGGCGAGCGCCCGGGCGGTGATGTTCTTGCCGAGCTGGTCAGAGCGCGTCATGTAATGCCTTGATAGGTCGTGGGGTGCGGATTATATATACGCTGCGGTGCCCATGACTACCGGCAGCAGGGCTAGCCAAACCAGCTCAGCAGCAGGTTGATCACCATGGCATTGCACAGATCAATGAAGAATGCGCCCACCAGTGGCACCACAATGAATGCCCGCGGAGCCGGGCCCAGAGACTTGGTTACGGCGGTCATATTGGCAATGGCGGTCGGTGTGGCACCCAGCGCCAGGCCGGAGTAGCCGGAACACATCACCGCAGCGTCATAGTTGGCACCGAGCAACCGAAATACCACGAATACCGAGAACAGGGTAATCAAGACCACCTGCGCCACCAGGAGCATCATCATTGAGCCAGCAAGATCCGCCAGCGCCCAAAGCTGCAGGCTCATCAGCGACATGGCCAGGAACAGGCCCAGGCTGACATCGGACACCAGCGCCAGGGAGCGGGTACCCGTGGGCCATTGATACTTGGGCAAGAAACGCGGCAGGCTGTTAGTGAGAATAATGCCGGCAAACAGGCAAGTGACAAACTCCGGCAGTTTCAGTCCGAGCTGTCCCAGCCAATCATTCAGATGAATGCCCACGCCAATGGCAATGGCAATCACCAACAGCACTTTGAGAATGCCATCGACGTCGATAATTTCGTGTTCCTTGTAGCGGAAACCGACAGTGAGATCGACATCTGTTTCCGGCGCCAGTTTGTAATGCCAGACCAGGAAACGAGCGATGGGGCCGCCGATAATCCCCCCGAAGATCAAACCAAAGGTGGCACAGGCCAGGCCAATCTCCATCGCATAGGGAATACCGTACTCACTGGCGAAGGTAGGCGCCCAGGCAATCGCGGTGCCATGACCACCGCTAAGGCTGACCGACCCGGTGAGCACACCCAGCACAGGCGGACCGCCGGTGGCTGTGGCAATGCCAACACCCACCAGGTTCTGCATCATCAGGTAGCCACCGGCCAATACCAGCAGGATGAGCAGCGACTTACCACCCTGTTTGAGCACATCAATTCGGGAAGACAGGCCAATGGTCGTGAAAAACACAATCAACAGCATGTCCCGATTAGCCATATCAAACGTGACTTCGGTATCAGCAAGGGCGTAGAGAAGGCCAAACAGCAACGATGCCAGTAAGCCGCCAGTGACTGGCTCGGGAATATTGTAGTTGCGCAGCAGGTGCACGCGCCCATTGAGGTAGCGCCCCAGATACAGGACCAGAATGGCGACGATTAACGTCTGCCGGGGATCGAGCTCCATGGGATAAGCCTACTGCTGGCTGAATGTTGCGACGATGTCACCCCCGCACAGCAATGCGAGCTTGTCGCCGTCCATGCGGTAGGCATCGACCTTGCCCAGCGTCTGCAAATAACTCTGCTCCAACTGACCGCCGTCAGGGCAGGCCATCATGGTGGTGGCCATATTGCCAAACGACAGAGGAGTGCCATGGGTCGAGCGCCCATCGGAGCTGAATCCACCGGTATAGCGATTGCAGCCGGCAAAACCGGCCGCGGTGCTCTTGCCCTGGTTCATGTGCAGGTCCACCCGTTTGCCACCGGCTCCCGCGGGGGCTGACTCCCCACCCAGAGTTTCCAGGTACCACACGATGGTGCCATCTTCCACGTCCTGGTCCGAGGCTGCTGCGCCGCCGGTGGCTGACGATGCCTGGGGCTCAGCCCTGGCGACGCTCTGCACCATCACTTTTACAGGGTTGCCGCTAAAGGGATCGATATATTCTGTATTGGTAAAGCGCAACTGTCCATTGGGATCGGTGATGCGAACACGCAGTGCATAGCGCATCCGTTCATCGATCTCACTGGGCTTGTATTCGATACTGAAGGGGTACGGCGGCCCACCCTGGGGCTTCAGAAGCACGCTGGCCATCACTGTAGCCATGGCGTCAGCACGGGAAATATCTTCCAGCTGTACCTCGACCTCGCTGCCGGGGGGCAACATGATCCGCTCCCGGTAAAAAACCTCACCTTCGATCGTAGCCACTTGCGCAACCTCCTGTACCGGTTCGGACTCCACAACCGCAGGCGCAGCAGGCGCCGCGGCCTGCTCGTCCCCACCGCAGGCGGTGAGACCAAGGGCCAGGGCTGCCACAAGGGCAGCAAGGGGTTTGCCGGCAACGGCGACGTGCTTGTTCAACATGCTAGGACTCCTGTCTGGGATACCCAAACTATAGCCCATGCACGGCGATCAGGCAGATAACTGCTCCAACATCTCGGCCATTTTCTGCTGAACCGCAACTACGGCTTTGAGCGGGCGCAGCATGACCTTGAACTCGGAGATCTTGCCCTGCGCATCAAACGTCAGGATATCCACGCCATTCACGTCCAGGCCATCCACCTTAGTGACAAATTCCAGCACCGCGTGGTCGCCGCTAACCACTTCCTTGACGTAATGAAAGTCGCCGCCCACATTGAGAATGTGGAAGGCGCCGGTGAGGTACATCCGGGTCAACTCGCCCCCTTCCTGAGGGGTTTGCAGTACCGGCGAAACAAACACGCAGTCATCGGCAATCACCTCCTCCAGGCGTGAAGAGTCCTTGTTGACCAGCATGTCGTGCCAAATGTGCAGTGTTTCGGTCATGGGTACCTCGTAAATCTGTTTAACTGAACCGAGTAGGCGCAGATGGTAAGTGATCGAAGTTAATCTTCAAAGCTAAAGCCAGACTACCAGAGCTTCAACATCAACACCGGCGTGCGCGCCTTATAGGCTTCGTAATCCTCCCGCCCACCCCACTTGGCGTCTGCCTTCTTTTCCAGTAGCGGCACACCGCTGACTCTCGAGAGCAACAGGTAGACAAACACCGGTGATATCAGGGTAACCAACGCCCAACCCTGCAGCGCAGGCGCAGCAATCAGCGCCACACCAAACCACAGCAGAATCTCACCGAAGTAATTGGGGTGCCGGGAACGCGCCCACAATCCCTCGGTAATAAACTGGCCAGCGCCAGCCCGACTGCGGAACGCGCGCTTCTGGCGGTCGGCAACCACTTCTATGGCAAAACCCGCTAACCACAGCAAAGCGCCGAGAATTTCAATTGCACCCACGGGGGATGCGTTACCCGCGCTGATTGCCGCCAGTGCGGCACCCGCAGTAATCAGCACCCACAGGCCCTGCAAGCTCCAGGTAAAAAAGAAACGCAGCGGATTGGGCTTGATCTTGTCAAAGCGATCGTCGGCACCATCCTGGTGAATGCGGGCAAACAGGAAGCTTCCCAATCGACCAGCCCAGATAAGAACACAACCCGCCAGAATCAGCGATCGCGTGTCATAGGCACCGGCCAGTACCAGTGCTAACAGCACGCAGGTGATGTAGGTGGTGCTGCCAATCAGGTCGTAAAACTTTTCTGTCTGCTTCAGGTAGGCCGGCACGAAGGCCACCCACTGGATGACAAATGCCAGCAACGCACACAGTGCGAATACCGGCAGCCCGGCAAACTCGGCCGACCCCTGGCTACCCGCCCAGGCCACCCCCAAACCAAGAATATAAACGATCAAGATACCGCGCATGGCTTACTCCAAAAGTGTTCAGGCAAAAATATGGCGGCGCACCAGTGCCGCCACAGAGGAAATACAGTGCTTAGAAGTGCCAGTTCGCCTGCAGGTAAGTCGTGCAATGCATAGTACTGTTCCAGGCTGCAATGATTTATAAGTGACAAGTGATTTTCTATTCTGACGCCTTAAGCGGCCCGGCCAGTATATCGGTTCTTTTGTAAAAGTTTCTAGCCGGTTGATAGAAAAATTTCCCTGTGAACATCGATGCTAGCGCACTGTCCGCCTGGTACAGGCCGTCAGGACTTTGATATGGAAAAGCGGTAAACAGTTGCGCTCTGGTAGACCTGCCCCGGGCGCAATTCTGTCGATGGGAAATGAACCACATTGGGGGAATTGGGCAGCCGCTGAGTTTCAAGGCAAATTCCCTGGTGTGGCCCGTATTGGCAATGATTCTTGCCTGGCAACCCTTGCGGAAGAAAATTGCTTGTATAAACCTGCACTGCGGTCTGATCAGTAAACACCTCTAAACGGATACCGGATATCGGTGCCTCAAGGCAGGCCACAGGTGTTTCCAACTGCGTGTCGCCTCCCGCTAAAATCCACGCATGATCAATGCCATCGACACCCATCCTGTCACCGACTGCGGCGGGGCTGGTAAAGTCCAAAGGCGAACCCGCCAGAGACACTAGCGCCCCCGTAGGAATAGCATCCTCATCGAGGTCAGCCACTTTGTCACTAAAAAGCTGCAGGCGATGATCATGGATACTTCCTGCCGCATGTCCCTCCAGATTGAAGTACGCATGATTGGTCAGGTTGATGACGGTGGGCTTATCCGTGACTGCCTGGTATTCAATTCGCAGCGCATTGTCATCAGTGAGCGTGTAACGCACGGAAACTTCAAGCGCCCCAGGGTACCCTTCTTCACCATCCGGGCTAAGGCGGCGCAGATGCGCGACACTCGGACTGGGCTGCTCCAATGACCAGGTATGACGACTAAAGCCCACGCTGCCACCGTGAAGATGATGCGGAGCGCTATTGCGATTCAGCTGATAGCGAACACCATCGAGCGTGAATGTGGCCTGGGCGATACGCCCCGCGTAGCGCCCGACCACACTGCCAAGATAGTAAGGATCCTCGAGGTAGTCCTGGACGGATTCATAGCCCAGTACAACGTCGCGCAGCTCGCCTGCCAAATCTGGGACCCGCAAAGATAGTAATGCGGCCCCAACACTGGATATTCGGGCGCTACATCCTCTGCTGTTTACCAACTCCACCGTATGGCGGCGAGACTCAGTGGGTTCTGTCGATGCCATTCGTCATAGAGAGGTCTGTCACCTCTTCTGTTCTCGCTGCTGCAATGTGTTGTCGCACTGTGCTTATTCGCAAGGACAATGGCAAGTGACTAAACGCTTAGTTCAGCATAGCTCTCGATCATAGCTCTGCGAGCTGTCATTGATGATCTGGTCGAATCGCTCAGGACAGGCGGGCTAAAAACTCATCAATCGCCAGCCTGGACGCGGGCTCTTTCAAGGTTGGGGCGTGCCCCCGATTGGGAATTTTCGCATAAACAAGATCAGGCTTCCTGGCTTGCATTGCCGAAACACAGGTCTTGGCAAGAATGTCAGATGACTCCCCATGCACAACCAGCAACGGCATACCATCCAGAGTGTCGAACACGGGCCATAGATCGGGAGGAACAGCGGACTCCTCGTTATCGTCTATCGGCTGGCTGAGATATGGCGGCATCATAGGCCAGAACCGGCACCCCGCCCTTGTCCCTATGAATACCCTGGGTAAAGCCCAGCCATTTATCATCCGTGAAATTCGGGAAAGCGATGGCCTTGAGTTCACGGGCCTGTTGGATTGCCTCGCCCCAGGTGGTTACCGGGCTGGTCTTGCCGACATAGGCTTTGATCCGGTCCAGTCCACGCTGGTCAATCTCGGGGCCGATGTCATTGATGATCATGTCGCGAATACCTGCGGGTTGGGTGGCCGCCACAATAAACTGCATCAATCCACCCATGGAGGTACCGCACAGCATAACCTGATCGATATCGAGGTCGGCAAGGAGTGAGACCATATCCTGCACATAAGTGCCGGGATTGTAGTTTGCCGTATTGGTATCGTACTCCGACTTACCCCGGCCGAGACAATCCGCACTGATGCCCCTGTAGCGCTCGCTGAGGCGATGCGCCAGGCCGGCAAACTCCGCCGAGTTTCGGGTCAGGCCATGCATGCACAGCACCACCGACGGCGAAGCGTCGCGCTGATTGCGTACATCAACAACTCCCCCTACTGGGGCGAGAAAATGATGACAAAACTGTTCGATAAACTGGTGCTGGAATACATCGAAGCGTTGCGCGGGGCCTTACCTGGCGCTCGCGATGAGGACTTGTACTGGTGCTACCACAATCTGTCGGGGGCGCTGACCCTGACCCTCGCCCAGACCGGCAGGATCGACAAATTATCCGGGGGCAAGTGCCGCTCAAGCGACTTTCAGGCGACCTAAGATCATATGATCCCATTCACCGCGGCGGGCTTTCGCCAGGTGTTTGGCGTTACAGGCTGACAGTCACGCGGCGAAAACCACCGCCATCGGCACAGGAATCGCTGCCGACAAAACTTTCCAGCCGGGCATCGACCTCGGCATGATCACCGGCATCAATTGCAAACATCAGGCCATCCACGTAGCCAAGCGCTTTGGAAAGAATGTTGTCTCTCTCTAGATCATCAAATCCATCGAGCACGGTATGGGTACGCGCGCCATACTCGTCTTCTGACAAGTAACCCAGCGACTGCTCAGCCAACACACAAGCCAGCTGACGGGACGCCGAAAATTCTTCGGGTGCCAGGGAAAGGCTGTGTGCCGCAGAAGCAACAAAGCTCAGTATCAAAGCGATAACCAGCGAACGCATATTCATAGATCTGTAAGAGTCAGCAACGTGAGTCGTTTCGACCACCGGGTGGTCGGGCTATTTGCGCCACCATAACGCGGGTTTTTTACAGGAATGTGACCCTTTTTTGACAGACGCTATGAGCGCCCCAAACGCACCACCTTGATCATGACGTCTATGTGTCATGTGTATGAATCAAATATGAATTTTTTGTGACAAAGATAGATGGCCAGTCAGATTTATGGGTATATTTTCACCATCACTTAACAGGCTATTGTTATTGTTTTATGACAGAACAATGAATATATGGCCGCACCCCACGGTGTGGCGCAGTTGAACGCCACCCGAGCGCAAGAGGTATTACACAATGAGAACATTCATCGCTGCAGTAACGACGTCCGCCCTGCTGATCACGCCTTGCCTGGCCCTGGCAGAGTCCGATAAAGACTGCCTGCTGGAAGGCACTGTGTACGAATCCGGTGACAGCCAGAGTGTGAAATTTCACTCCGCGAAGAAATACGACGAGGATGCCAATTGCCGCGTTCGCCGGGGGGAAAAAATGGAGTTTAAACTGCCGGAAGATACGCGTCTGAAAGAGGCCCCCTCCGGCAGTACCGTGAAGTACCGATACCAAGAGAACAAGGACGGCACCAGCAAGACTGAACTGGTTTCCGTAGGGGCATAATCGCCGTCTCTCAAGAGCGTCGCCATTTCGCAGGCTGACTCCCGACGCTTGCTAGCAAAGCTTCACACCCTCGAAGACGCTTTGAGTCGACAAAAAAAGGGGCGCTAAGCGCCCCTGATCACTAGAACCTGGCCTTCAGGCCAAAGCTGTAAGTCACGCCGGGGTCCCAACGCTCATAAAGTTGCCCACCCTGGGTCAGCTCAACCTCAGAATCGAGGATGTTCGCCGCCTTGGCTTCGAATTCCAGCGTGTCATTGCCCCAGGGCAATTCGTACTTGAACAGCAGATCAACACGCCTGCGGGCTTCTTCAATAATGTCCGGCGCATTGTTTTCACCCACCAGCACAATCCGCTCACCAGTGTAGTTGTAAGCCAGGCTGGTGGTAATCCCCAGATCGTAGTCCTCGAACACAAACAGCAGGTTGCCCAATACATCTGACTGGCCCGTCATCTGGCGTTCATTGGAGAACAGAGGTGCTATCTGGCGGCCACCTGTCAGCGGAATATCCGCAGCGGTTTCACCGTCACCGAGCAGTGTCACTTCAGAGTCTATCCACGACACGTTGGCCTGAATGCGAAACCCATCCCACACCGGGTCGAGGTCAAACCAGGTAGCAAAGTAAAGATCCTTGCGGATATCAAACTCCACACCCTCCAACTCTGCTTCCTCGGCATTAAACCAGGTGAAAATATCCCCCTGGGCCTGAATCTTGGCAATCTCGATGGGGTCGGTGAATTCCTTATAGAACACACCCAACGACATTTCATCCGCGCTGCCGAAATACCACTCCCAACGGGCGTCATAGTTCTCTACGTCCGCCGGCTCCAGGAACACGTTGCCGCGGTAGAGGTTCTGGTCCTCGGGATTGCGCAGCGTCGAACCGGTAATCTCCAAAAGACTGGGACGGTTAACCGTCTCAGACCAGGCAAAACGCAGCTGCATATTCTCCACAAACTCCCAGGTCATCGACACTGCAGGCAGCGTGTCGCTATAAGAGCGCTCGACCAGGTTTTCGGTGCCTGGATCGGTGTTGCCGCCCCACGCATCGGCGACAATATCAGTTTGCTCGTCGCGCACACCCAACTGTAAGCGCACCGTCGACAGAATTTGAGCATCCCAGGAACCGTAGAACCCTTCTACTTCCTCCGAAGATTCGGCGAACGGGAAAATACCCGAAGCATTCGCTTGGCCTGCCGAGAAATCACGTACGGCGAGGTACTGATCTATCCAGTTGTCATTACTGAACAACTGCCGCGGCGTCTGCCATGCAACATACTGAGGTGTACCGGGTTGCAGTTCGAATCGAAACAGGCGGTCTTCGCTCTCACGAGTACGCTCGTAAGTGGAGTAACCCGCTTTGATCACACTATCGAGAAAGTCCAGGGGCAGTTCGATATCAAAGCCGTATTCCTCAATGGTGTCATCGAGCTTGCTGTAGTTGCGATCAGGCGCCTGGTATACATCGCGCAAATCACCCGCGGCCTGGCTACCCGGATGCACCACGGCCATATTGCCGGAGTTATCTTCGGCGTAGGTATAGGTGCGGGTATCAGGGGCTTCACGGGAACCGCTGCCGTCGACAACCCGCCACTCCAGCAGCATATCGTTGAGGCCGCTGAAGTAATGCTCACCGTTCAGCGAATAGGAGATGATTTCGTTCTCGGTCCACTGCAGGCGATAGCTCTCCACGAAGGTGCCATCGGTCACATCGTCCTCAGAAGAGAAACCGCGGTCCTGCTGCACCTCGTCCTCCGACTGACGCAGATTCAGCGCGGTAACGGACAGCGAGTTGTCCTGGTTGATCTCCCAGCCAACATTGAGGAAGCCGCTCAGGTTCACCGTCTGCTTGGTGATCCAGCGCGTGTAATCCACTGTCTGGTTGCTGCCACCGTCCACACCGGTGAACTCATAGCGCGCCAGATCCTTGATCGTATTGTTCCAGATGTTGGTGTATTTGACGTTCGCGAGAATGCCAATGGCCTGGCCATTATCGAGGTCGAAGCGCTTACCCAGTTCCAGGTCACCGGAATAGATAGGCTTCATGTCCTTCTCATAGATGTCCCAGTTGTTATAGAAACTGGCCCCGAGATTCGACTTGGCCGGGTAGTCGACGTCCTCAAACTCTTCGCTGGTCAGACCCTGGATGTTTTTGGGAATCTTGCGCGTACCATCGTCCCAACCCCAGTTGTCGTTTTCACCACCGCGATAGAAGATGCCGTCGCCACCCGTGGTCTCGGAGTTGCCACCGATCCTCAGCTTGGCCGTCAGGTAATCCTCATCCGGGATTGTCTTGGTACGGATATCAACCACACCACCGGAAAAATCACCTGGATACTGGGCAGAATAGGTCTTCTGTACCAGTAGGCTCTTCACGATATTGTTGGGGACGATATCCAGGGGCACCGTTTTCTGAAACGGTACCGGAGATGAAATCCTTGAGCGATTGAGCAGGGTTGATGAATAGCGCTCCCCAAGCCCGCGGACATAGACGTACTTGCCTCCCACGAGACTGAGACCGGATACACGGGCCAGGGTGGCACCCACGGTGGTCTCGGGCACGATGTTCATATCCTCTTCGCCAACCACATTGGAGATTTCAGAGGTGTCTCGCTTTTCATCAGGAATGAACTCACCGAGCACAAAGACTTCTTCGATTTGCGGCGAAGGAACATCAATGTCCTGTGCAACAGTGCCGGCGGAAAGTCCCGCCAGCACTGAGGTGACCGCTGCTGCTAGTCGATTGCGTTTCATGTAATGCACTCTCGTCGCTTACAGGCCAAATACCCAGGAGCCTTTCCAGCTGTCGAAGTCGGAACCGACCACGTCAGAGGATTCAAAGAATCCATCGGATGGCAGGGTGGCGGCCGTCGGAATACTGCCGTCCTGGGTCACGTTGACCGCGCCGTCCAGGTACATCTGCAGGTCCGCGTTGTCGCCGTCGACAACCTCAGGACAACCGAAAGACGCGCTCTCGATATTGATATCCATGCCAATCAGCCCGACCGAGGTATCGCCATCCACATCGATACAGGTTGCGTTGCCGCTCACCATCACGTTGTAGAGGTCAGCACCGGTGCCGCGGCGGAGGCGAATACCGCGCTCGCCGGAGTTACCCATGATGGACATGTTGGCAATGGTCGGGTTGGAACGCGGTTCGGCGTTCTCGTCACCTTCACGGTTGTCAGCCTCGATACCATTGTCGGCAGAGTCATCAGCCTGGACGATGTGGACATACTGCAGTCGGCCCTGCCAACCGTCGGTCCAGTCCAGCGAGTCGTCTGCATTGCCGCTGAGTACAACGTGCTTGGCATCAACGGTGCCGCCAAAGAACTCGATTCCGTCATCGAGGTTGTTGTGGACCTGGATGAAGTCAACCATGGTGCCGGAACCCACGCCCTGGAAGGCGATACCGTTCAGCTGGTTTTCGGGGTCGACGTTGGAACCTGCGTACTTGACCACAACATAGTTGAGGCTACCGCTTGAGTCGGCGGCATCCGCGCCACCGAACAGGCCGGAATTGGCCTCGCCTTCCTTGGTGCACCCAACAGTGCCGCCTTGAGCACCCTCAGGGCAGTCGTTGATTGGCGCGTTACCGTTGATCACCAGACCACCCCAGAGACCGCGAGTCGCCGGAGCAACACCGCTGCCATCCACGTCGGCCAGGCCGGTCAGGGTGACAGGCGCGGTTGCCGTGCCGTTTGCCACAATCCGGGAACCGCGAGATATGACCAGGAAGTCCTCGGCGTCGTCACCGACGATGGTTACACCAGCATCGATCGTCAGGGCTGCTGAGTCGGTGTTATCACCGCCCACGGTCACCTTGCCGTCGAGTACGTAGTAGTTACCCATGGTCAGCTGCATGTCGGCGATGATGCTCTGCGGCAGCAGGCACGAGGGCGTACCGTTGATGTCATCACCTTCGGTAGTGCCATCGGGACAGCCCGCAGGCTCAGCCGGGAAGTCCGGGCTGCCAAGGTCGATGTCACCGAAGGCCCAACCCGCAGTCCAGTCGTTGGCAGGATCTGCCGCACCGATGAAGTCAACGGTTTCGAAGTCACCCATGCCCGCGAGATCTACCGGCATGACAGAGCCACCGGTTTGGGACACATTGCCCAGGCTGTCGAGGTAGGACTGCAGTTCGGGGTTGTCACCGTCAACCACCTCGGGGCAATTGAAGGACACGCCGTCAAACAGGATTTCGGTGCCCAGCAGGCCGTTGGAGGTGTCACCGTCAACGTCAATACAGGTGGCGTTGTCGGTAATGTAGGTGTTGTACATGCGGATACCAGTACCGCGGCGGAAACGAACACCGCGCTCACCCGGGTTGCCAACGATGGACATGTTGGCAATCATCGGCGCAGAGCGCGGCATGGCGTTTTCGTCGCCCTCGCGGTTGTCTGCTTCGATACCGTTGTCTGCTGAATCAGCCGCCTGGTTGATCACCAGGTACTGAATGTTGCCCTGCCAACCGTCTGTCCAGTCGAGAGAATCATCGGCATTGCCTGTGAGCACCACGTGCTTGGCAGAAACAGTGCCGCCAAAGAACTCGATGCCGTCGTCCAGGTTGTTGTGAACCTGCACATAATCGACCATGGTGCCGGAGCCGACGCCCTGGAAAGCGATGCCGTTGAGCTGGTTCTCAGGGTCAACGTTAGAGCCGGCGTACTTGACCACCACGTACTTGAGGCTACCGCTTGAGTCGCTGGCATCGGAACCGCCAAACAGACCGGAGTTGGCCTCGCCTTCTTTGGTGCACTCGTCGGTGCCACCAACAGCACCTTCAGGACAGTCGTTGATCGGCGCGTTACCGTTGATCACCAGACCGCCCCACAGACCGCGTGTCGCGTCACTCACACCTGTGCCGTCGACGTCGGCGAGACCGGTGAGCGTGATCGGCGCATTGGCGGTGCCGTTCGCGACTATCTGGGAACCCCGCGAGATAACCAGGAAGTCCTCGGCGTCATCGCCTACGATAGTCACACCCGCGTTCACCGTGAGGGTCGCGGAGTCTGCGTTGTCGCCGCCGACAACAACCTTGCCATCGAGCACATAGAAGTTGCCGGACGACAAGGTGAGGTCAGATGTAATGCTCTGGGGCAAAATGCAGGAAGGCGTACCGTTGATATCGCCACCCTCTGTGGTACCGGCGGGGCAACCTGTGCTCGGCAGGTCGCCGCCACCGTTGCTCACGGAACCGGCGACTGTCCAGCCAGCTGTCCAGTCATCGCCACCAAACGCGCCGATAAAGGGCGCTGATTCAAAGTCACCGGACGGTGTGACAGGGTTCACCTGGCCGCCAGTTTGGGAGACTTCTTCCGCGGTATCGAGGTAGGCCTCGACCGCGCCATCATCGTCATCCCGATGTGTCTCGGCACAGCCAAAGCTGGTACCGCCGATCGTCAGATCCGTACCGAGCAGGTTGCGCGATTCACCACCAATACGCAGACAGGTACCGGAGTCCACAACAAAGCTGTTAGTCAGGTGAATGCCAGTACCGCGGCGGAAGCGCAGACCGTTCTCGCCACCCAGACCGTAAGCGGACATGTTGGTGATATCGGGCAGTGACCGCGGCTCAGCGTTCTCGTCACCTTCGCGGTTATCCGCTTCGATGAGGTTATCGCCGCTGTCTTTCTGCTCCATGTACAAGTACTGAATGCTGCCCTGCCAACCGTCAGTCCAGTCGAGGGAGTCATCGGCATTACCCGTCAGTACCACGTGGCTGGCGGATACAGTACCACCGAAGAATTCGATACCGTCGTCCAGGTTGTTGTGAACCTGCACGTAATCAACTTCTGTACCGGCACCGACACCCTGGAACGCAATGCCGTTCAACTGGTTCTCTGGATCGACGTTGGAGCCTGCGTAAGAGACAACCACATACTTCAGGATACCGCTGTTGTCAGTGGGATCGTCGCCACCAAACAGGCCGGAGTTCGCCTCGCCTTCCTTGGTACACTCAGCGGTGCCACCTGCGACGCCTTCCGGGCAATCGTTGATCGGTGCGAAGCCGTTGATGACCAGGCCACCCCAGAGGCCGCGTTCGTTGTCCTCAACCTCGCCAGTCACCGCCTTGTCAGCGGTAAAGTTAATCGGTTGCTCGGCTGTACCTTCGGCGCGGATCTGACAACCCTGCTCGATGACCAGGAAATCCTCGTTAGTCGCCCCGACGATAGTGGCGCCTTTGGCCACTTCAAGCACACAGGACTGGGCCTGTGATTGAGCGCTGTAGCCGGTGGAAACCAGCAGGCCTGCCGCAACGGCGCTGTAAAGTTTTGTACGGTTCATTCTGCAATCTCTCCCTTAACCGTTGCCGACGCTAAGGGCGCCGCCTGAAATTCGAAATACGACGTCGTTGCCCAGCAACAGGCCTTCGGGATTCAAGCGACCACCCGGCAGCGCGGTCACGTCGATATCGTAAATTTCACGACCGTCGTTCGCGGTCTCACCGGAGGGCGTAATGACCGACTCCAGGCTCGCGGGAATAACGCTCATGACGACATCGCCGTCTCCGCCGCCGTCTCCGCCACCGTCACCACCGCCGTCTCCGCCGCCATCACCACCGCCGTCGCCGTCAGGAACAACAACAATCTGACCAGGCGAGACATTGTCAGACGAAGAACCACCACAGGCGGTGAGCGAAGTAAGAAGCAGCGCGAGCCATATCTGCTTCAGCCGAGTTTCACGAATCATGTTGAACCCCTGTTTTAAAGTGCAAGAACGCACGACACATATATATTCCCGGCACATTCACCGGTTGCTATGAGCCGCAGTCTAGGAGGACAACGTGACAAAAATGTGATCGGGATATGTCGGAATTGTTAAATCTTATGCAGTGCTAGCGTGTTGTTAGCGGTCGAAGCATCTGGTGTCAGGTGAATACGTGTCATAAAAATTTCACCTGTTGGTAGCCTGCACGTCACTCAAGCGGCCGATGCTTGCGCCAGAACTACAATCAGGGCCAGGCCATGAATCGAGCTGCAGACAAAACCAATGAAGTTGAGAAAACGCGCATCCGCGACGAAATCGATGCGCAAATCGCCGAGTACCTGAAGGCGGGCGGTGAAATAGACGTGCTCAGCGACACGCCCAACCGAGGAAAATCCCCGATGGGTTCGGTCTGGCATAATGGTGATGATTTACCCGGCATCAACCCCTAACTATAACGGGGGCCGGCTGATGAAATCTAAGCCGGGCAAGGCGCGCTGCTAGAGATCCACCTCGCGGTGGTATTCGCGCTCAATTTTTTGCTGCTGCTCGTAGCGGCTGACACCGCGCCGGCGCTTGCTGTCACGCATGCGCTGTTGATAGCGCTTGCGCCGATAATCAGCCACCAGCCGGGGGAATCGCTCAGCTTCCTCCTCTCCGGCGATCAGTGCCTCGATAAAGGCGATATCAATACCCACCCGGTAGGCAATGCGACTGGGGCGGATTTTATGGGCATGGTACTCGGCCACAATATGCATCTGCTGCTCGCGGGAGTGGTGACACTCCCTGGAGTAACCGTAGGGCGGCGACGGGGTACGGGTGTCGTTGTGGGGTAGTGATTCTGACATATCCCATTATTTAGCAGCCCCCCGGGAAATTGCAATTGCAGATACCCAGATGTCACGAAACTGGCGACATTCCCAAACCAGTGCAATACTGAAAGAGAATGCACACCCAGAAGGATACAACAATGAAACGAACTTTCCTTGCCACTGGTCTTATTGCGAGCGCACTGATTCTGAGCGCCTGCAGCGCTGAACCGGGTAGTGAACGCTGGTGTAACGAGAAAAAAGAACAACCCAAATCCGAGTGGACAGGCGGCGACGCTGCCACCTTTGCCAAGAACTGCATTATCGATGGCAGCGAGGTGGGTTCAGAAAAATGGTGCGAAAAACTGTCCGAGAAGGACAAGGGAGAATGGACCGCCAGCGAGGCGTCTACATTTGCCAAGCACTGTGTGATGTAAGGAAACAGATGCCATGACCACCTCTTTCACCCGGCTTTTGCCGGGTTTTGCTTTTTTTGTTGCCCTCGCTATTACCCCAGTCACTCTCGCGGGGGACTCGCTGCAGCGTGTTATCGATTTCAAGACCCTGACGGTAGGCACCTCTGGTGACCAACCGCCCATGACGGCCATTAGCAAGCAAGGCGGCGTCATGGGCTTTGATATTGATCTCGCCAAAGGCCTGGCCAAGGCCATGCGCGTCGAGCTGGATATCAAGGTCCTGCCCTTCGGCGAACTGCTGGACGCCCTGGAGAACGATGAGATCGACATGATTATGTCGAATCTCTCGATTACCCCGGAGCGCTCCGAGCGGGCCCACTTCATCGGCCCCTACATGATGTCTGGCAAGTCAATCCTGACTCGCAGTTCAGTGCTGGCCGCCGCCCAGAACAGCGAGGACTTTAATCGCGCTGACCTTGAGCTGGCCGCCGTGGAGAACTCAACCAGCGCCATGTTCGTCAGCGAAATCGCCCCCGATGCTAACCTGGTGGCGGTAGAGAGCAGTGATGCCGGCGTAGCCATGCTGCTGGAAGGTAAAGTGGATGCACTAATGGCCGATATGGCCGTGTGCAAGCTCGCCGTGCTGCGCCACCGGGACGCTGGCCTAGTTACGCTGCAGGAACCGTTAACCATCGAACCCGTAGGCATTGCTGTGAGCCTCGACGACCCCTCTTTTCAGAATCTGGTAAGCAACTACCTGCGGGCATACGAGAAAACCGGCGTGCTCACCAACCTGCGCAAAAAATGGTTTGAGCAGAGCGACTGGGTGAGCGCACTGCCCTGATGGCAGCCCAGGTACTTTCCCCATGTATCGGTTTATTTGCGCCCTGCTGGCGCTGATGGGTATAAGCGTGGCCTCCGCCAATCCACTGGTGATCGCCCATCGCGGCGCCAGTGGTTACCTGCCTGAACACACCCTGGAAGCGAAGGCCATGGCCCACGCCATGGGAGCGGACTTTCTCGAACAGGACGTGGTATTAACCGCCGATGGCATACCTATTGTCTTACACGACATCCACCTGGACCCAACCACCGATGTGGAAGAGCGCTTCCCCGATCGCGCCCGAGAGGATGGGCGCTACTATGCGCTGGATTTCAGCCTGGCGGAGATTCGCTCGTTGCGCGCCCATGAGCGCACTGTTAAGCGCGACAGCGGCGAGCGCGAAGCCGTCTATCCCGGGCGGTTCCCACTCGATACCGGCCATTTCACGGTGCCTACCTTAAAGGAAGAGATCGATCTCATCACAGGCCTCAATCGCAGCACCGGCCGCCACACAGGTCTCTACATCGAATTGAAAGCTCCCCAATGGCACACGCAGCAGGGCTACGACGCCGCCAAGGCGGTTCTCGCCGTGCTCGAGCAAACCGGCTACACAGACCAATCCGATCGGGTCATTCTCCAGTGTTTCGACGCGGCTACCCTCAGGCGCCTGCGCCATGAACTGAACACACCGCTACCGCTCATTCAACTCATCGCCGACAATAGCTGGGGCGAAGACGGTGACAATGACTACGATGCCATGCGCACCGCCGCGGGCATTGCCGATATCGCCACCTACGCCGATGGCATCGGCCCCTGGATTCCCCAGTTGCTCGCAATCGATAGCGCCAGCGGAGCAGCACTCAGTACCGGACTTGCGGAGTTGGCTCACGAGGCGGGCCTGGTGGTCCATCCCTATACCTTGCGTGCCGACGACCTGCCCGATGGCATAACCGTGGAGCAGTTACACACTGCGCTGTTTGAGCTTGTCAAAGCCGACGGTTTGTTTACCGATTTCCCGGATCTCACGCGCGCGTTCCTGGACAGGTAAGATTCACGCGCTCCCCGCTGGCGCCACCGCTCACAACAGGGCATTATTCCTTTACCGGTTCCCCACAAACCCGATTAACGCCAGCCTCTTTGCACTGGCGTCCAAAAGCACCCGCAGATTGGACATCGACGTGACACCAAAAATAAATCGACGGACCAAAATTGTTGCCACCGTAGGTCCGGGCAGTGAATCCGAGGACATGCTCGCCAGGCTCATCAGTGCCGGCGTGGACGTATTCCGCCTCAACTTCAGCCATGGCAGCAGCGAGCAGCATGCGCTCGTGGCCAAGCGGATACGTAAACAGTCAGCCATCGCCGGGCGCTACGTGGGCATACTCGCCGATCTGCAGGGCCCAAAAATCCGCATCAGCACGTTTCGCGAAGGCGCCGTCCAACTCGCAGAAGGTGACCCGTTTCGGCTGGATCTGAACCTGGGTGAAGGTGAGGGCGATCAACGCGCCGTGGGCCTGGACTATCGCGAGCTATGCAATTTCGTCAGCCGCGACGACATCCTCCTGCTGGACGACGGCCGCATGCGACTCAAGGTCGATGAGGTCACTGCCTCAACGGTTGAGTGCACCGTCGTCATTGGTGGCAAGCTAAGTTCTCGCAAGGGTATTAATCGACTCGGTGGTGGTCTGGCCGCCCCGGCGCTTACCATAAAAGACATGGCCGACATCAAGGAACTCAGCCACGTTAAACCTGATTTCGTGGCGGTGTCCTTTGTGTCCAGCGCAGCTGATATCCAGCAAACTCGCGATTTACTCAACGAGAGCAACGTCGATGCAGGCATTATCGCCAAGATCGAACGGGCTGAAGTCGTGGCCGACGAAGAAATCCTAAACGGTATTATCCGCGCCTCGCTGGGCGTCATGGTTGCGCGCGGCGACCTGGGTGTAGAGGTGGGTGACGCGCAGCTGATCGGTATTCAGAAGGAACTCATTGCCCGCGCGCGTAAAATGGATCGCGTGGTAATTACCGCCACCCAAATGATGGAGTCCATGATCGACAACTCCATGCCCACGCGCGCCGAGGTATTTGACGTTGCCAACGCCGTGCTCGACGGCACGGACGCAGTCATGCTGTCTGCTGAAACCGCGGTCGGCAAGTACCCCGTGGAAGTAGTCACAGCCATGTCAGACGCGGCACTGGGTGCCGAGCGGCAAGCCGTTGCCCGCACCTCTCGCTATCGACTGGAACGCCAGTTCTCCACGGCCCAGGAAACCATTGCGATGGCCGCAATTTACGCCGCCAACCACTACGGCAACGTCCGCGGCATTGCCTGCCTGACCGAGAGCGGCAGCACCCCACTGCTCATGTCGCGCCTCAGTTCCGGGCTCCCTATTTTTGGCATGAGTGCCAGGCCGGAGACTCTGCAAAAGCTCACCCTCTGCCGAGGGGTTGTGCCCAAGTTCTTCGATGCCGGCGCTTTCGACGACGAAGAAATCGAGTCCCGCGCGATTGAATTCCTCCAAGACGACGGCTATTTGCGCAAGGGCGATTCGATCCTGCTCACCAAGGGCACCGTCATGGGTCAAACCGGCTCCACCAACATCATGAAGATACTCGAAGTCCAATAATGCCCCACACTCGCCTCGTCGCCGATGTTGGCGGCACCAATACCCGCATCGGTATCTACGATGCTGACATTAACGACTTTCGGTCCGTTACCGGCTACAGCAACAACGAGTACGGCAACCTGGAAGAAGTCATCGAGCAGTGGCTTGGCGATCTCGAGGAAGCACCACCACAGCAGGCCTGTATTGCAGCAGCAGCCCCACCTTCCGGTGACCGGGTACAGATGATTAACATTGGCTGGGGCTTTTCCTGCAGCGAGCTGGCGACGCGATTCGGCTTTTCCCAATTTCTCTGGCTCAACGACTTTCAGGCCAATGCCCACGCCCTTCCGTACCTGGGCAGTGGCGAACTCGAAGGCGTGCAGGCGGGAGAAACCAATGATGAACTGCCGCTGGCGGTTGTGGGCCCTGGCACCGGCCTGGGCGGCGCCTCATTGCGGCAAGTGAACGGCATAGCCGTGGCCAGTGACGCCGAGCCAGGACACGCGGGCCTGTCCCCCGGCAACGAACTAGAGCTGGCCATATTCCAGCACCTGCTGCCCCAGTATGGCAACATCTACACTGAGCTGTTCGTCTGTGGCGCGGGCCTGGCGCGCCTCTACCAGACCATTGCACAGATCAATGGTCAGCCGGTGGAAGATTTAACGCCTGCTCAGGTTTCTGAGCGCGCCCTGGCCGGGAGTGACAGCCACTGTGTTACCGCACTGGAAACTTTCTGCGCGTTGTTGGGATCCTGTTGCGGTGATTTCGTGCTGAGTAACGGGGCCTACGGCGGGCTGTTTATCGCCGGCGGCATTGTCCCGCGCATCACACCCTATCTCCGTGAAAGTGCCTTTCTGGAGCGTTTCCGAGCCAAGGGCGCTATGCAAGAGTTTCTCTCCAGGGTACCGGTGCAAATCATTACCGCCCCTCACCCCGGCCTCGTAGGTGCGGCCCACGCACCCATACAGGAATAGCGACGCGCCTCAGACGGGGAAGCGAATCTCCACACGGAAACCCTGGCCGTCGACGCCTGCGCCGACGTTGAACTGTGCTTGATGCAACTGGGCGATGCGGCTGACGATGGACAAACCCAGTCCGCTGCCAGCGCCGCCGGCGCCTGGCACCCGGTAAAAGCGCTCGGTAATCCGTGCCATCTCCTCACCTGACAGCGGCTCACAATCGTTGGCGATCGCGATTACGCCCGGTTCTTCCAGAGTAATGCGTACCACTGAGTGCTCGGTTGCGTAGCGGAATGTATTAATCACCAGATTGCGCAGCATAATCGCCAGGGCCTCTTCACTGCCATCAACCAACACCTCCGGGCCCTCGTTGAGATCAACCTCCAGTGAACGGTCCGCAGCGAGGTGACCATTCTCGGCCAGCACGGTCACCAGCAGGTGACGCAGCTCCACCCGTTGCAGGTGCATGGGCTGGTCCGGATCCAGTCTGGCGAGAGTCAGCAGCTGCTCAACCGAGTGACTGGCACGATCCACCCTGGCGGCGATCCGCCCCAGCATCCGCGCGCCTTCATCAGTCTGCAGCTGCCGCTGGCATAGCTGCACTTCGGTCTTGATGGCAGCCAGCGGCGTTAACAGTTCGTGGGCCGCATTGGCGGTGAACCGCTGCTCACCCTCCAGCGCCTCGGCGAGCCTGTGCAACAGGTCATTCAGCGAATCAACCACCGCTTCAACTTCCTCAGGCACCGTCTCGGTATCGACCGGGTCTAGCAGGCCGGGTTTGCGCCGGGCAATTTGCTTGGCCAATTCATCGAGTGGCTTGAGGCCGCGCATAACCCCCAGAAACAGCACCAATATCGTCAGCGGCAACACAATAACCAGCGGCTGCAGGGAACGCCCCACGGTATCGAGCATGGCAGTCCTGGCCGCGCCCAGTTCAATGCCCACACGGATCCAAAGTGCATCCTGCGCGTTATACAGGGTCAACACACGCCAATGGGTGGCACCTTCGTCCCGGTCCATCGATACCAGGCCTGTTGCAGCGGGCTGGTCGAAATGCGGAGCGTCGGCGGTCACTGCAATCAAGTAGCCGTTTTCCCAGACATTCACCGCAGGACTGAGCTCCGGCGCGATGGGTAGATCGATCACAATTGGCTCGAGGTGGGCGCGATCGTATGCGTGGCCGGACCACGACTCATACAAGGGTTGGCCGTCTTCCAGCTGGCGGGCAAACACCCCGGTCACATAACTGACCAGGCTGGCATACTGGACCAATTGCCGGTCAACCTGAGCGTGCAGCACCCGGTTGGCGTAAAAGTAGGTAAGACCAGCAGAGGCGGTCCAGGCAAACAGCATGAATGCGAGCAGCGTCCACACTAGCCGCTGTTTCAGCGAGAGCTTCATGTCGGGATGCGGTAACCTACCCCGCGCATGGTCTCGATAGTGGCACTGCCGAAGCGTTTACGCAGCCGCGAGATATAGACCTCGACCGTATTTGAGCCAACCTCCTCGCCCCAGCTGTAAATGCCCTCCTCGAGACGCGCCCGGGAAACAAAACGACCGGCGTTACGCACCAGGATTTCCAGAATCGCATATTCGCGCGCGGTCAGGTCCAGCGTTTCTCCCTTGAAGGCGACTGCTCTGTCTGCAGGATCAACTTCTATGCCCGCTGCCCGCATCGTCGCCGTACCACGGCCCTGTCCACCACGGCGGCGCAACAGCGAGCGCATACGCGCAAACAGCTCGTCGATCTCAAACGGCTTGGTGAGAAAGTCATCGGCACCAGAGTCGAGACCGTCGACTTTGTCATCAAGCGTATTGCGGGCGGTCAGTAACAGCACAGGCAGGTCGTGTTTATCGGCGCGCAGCTGGCGCAGCACCTGCATACCGGGAACCCCCGGCAAACCGAGGTCGAGAATAATCAGATCGTAGGGCGTCGCACCCAAAGCCGCGCGAACCGGTTCACCGCTGCGCAGCCAATCTACGGCATATTTTTCCAGGCGCAGGGCGCTCTCCAGGGATTCACCCAGTTGTATGTCGTCTTCGACAAGCAGAATGCGCACGGCGATCTCACATTACAAAAAAGCGTTTACACAGGGTATACCGGCAACGAAATTGATGGAACTGCCCCGTCATGGTGCACCACCGGTGTTTCGGGGATCGGCATTATTGCCGAAATTCTCTTGACACTGAAAGATGATATTTACTGATCTAGTGATACACTCGAAGGGTCGGCTTATTTTATCGCCGGCAGGATTTGGATAGCGGTCGAAGTTCCCACGAGTTCATCGGTACGTAAACCATATAAATTGATTAGAAGGGCAAGCCGGCAGGCGCCTTAAGTAACAGGAAAACTATTGTTATGTCTTCAACTACCGGAACCGTGAAGTGGTTCAACGAAAGCAAGGGCTTCGGCTTTATCGAACGCGAAGATGGTCCAGATGTATTCGTCCACTTCAGCGCCATTAAAGGCGACGGCTTCCGCACCCTGGCTGACGGCCAGAAAGTGCAGTTTGACGTAACTGATGGCCAGAAAGGTCCTCAGGCGGAAAACGTTGTCGCGATCTAAATCTTTTTGGATTGAAATAAAAAAAGGAGCCTCACGGCTCCTTTTTTGTGCCTGCGATTCAGCGCAGGCCAAAGCGGGGAATCAACCCTCGGCCATGGCCTTCTGACGCTCGAGCTCGGAATCCATGTAGCGAATCCACTGGCGTGCGTACTTTTCTGAGCGCTCATCCCGGGCTGCTGCCTGGAATGCCTTGCGGGCATTGTCGTACTGCTTGGTATTGAAGTACGCCATGCCGAGCACCAGACGAGCCGTGTCAGGGCGCTTGACCCCGCCGCGATTGAGGCCTCTGTTAATGGCCGTAATCGCCTTCTCGTTCTGGTCGCCATCGAGGTAGATGTTACCCAGACGCGCATACAACTCACCGGTTTCAGACTTGGCCGCGGCTTTCTCCATCGCTGGAATCGCCTTGTCCGTCTCCTGAGACTGACGCCAGGCACTACCAGCAATTTCCCAGTTCTTGGATTTGTCATCGATAGAGCCATCATTGAGCCCCTTATCCATGACAGTGGCCGCCTTGTAAGGCACATCGGCGTTCAGGTAGAGATAGGCCATAGTGACCTGCTCTGAACCCTTGTCGAGCATACCCTGTACGTAAGCGGTTTCCATGGCGCCCAGCTGGTCGGTTTCCTTCTTCTGCTCGCCGTACATATGCGACAGCTGCACCCAGTACTGCTTCTTGGGGTAGTGCTGCAGAAGAATTTCCAGCGTGTCCACGGTATTCGGGATGTCGTTTTTCTCGAAGTACAGGAAACGCGCCAGGTTATACCACTGCTCCTTGGGAAGCTTGCCCTTTTCGTTGTACATGGAGATCGCTTTCTCCACGTTGGTCAGGGCGCGGTTGTAGTCCTTCTTCTGGTAGTAACCCTGGGCCAGCAACACATAAGCTGCAGCGTTGGGGCTTTCCGTCATATCAAACCACTTGAGCAGTGCATCAATACCGCGGTCCCAGTCTTCCTGCACGAAGTACAGCTGAGCAATGGTGTAGCGGGTATTGATTTCCATCGCCAGGGGAATATCGGGCTGAGCCACAACATTCTCGTAGGCTTTCAGGGCCTGCGGGTAATTCTCCTGGGTGTAGTAGATGAAGGCGTAAAGATTATAGACGTTGGCCAGCTCGTAGCTGTTCAGCGCCTTCTTGCCGCCCGCGGCCACCATACCGTCGAGGATTTTCTTCGCGCCCGCCAGGTCTTTCGCCTCAGCAGCGGCCTGCGCCTCTGCCAGCTTCTCGTAGACCTTGTTGCGCAGCGCCGGAGTACGGCGTGTTTCGCGGGTGTCGGCTTTCTTCTCTTCCTGTGCCACTGCGGCAGTGAAGGGAGCGTAGCCTGCGTCGCGCTGTAACTGGGTCACAGCCACCTGGGTAGCCAGCACCGGCACTGCCAGGAGTGCGGCGCGGGTCCATGTCTGGTGTCTAAACAATTTCATAGCAAACCAACCTTGTTACTGTTCCAGCTCGTAGGTGAACTTGTTCTGTACACCGGCTACTTCGATAGCTTCGCCATCGACAACACGGGGCTTGTACTTGAACTTGAGCGCCGCCTTGACAGAAGCTTTCTCAAACACACCGGATGGCTGACAATCTACGGCCTGGGGATCGCGGATCGCACCAGAAGTGGTCACCGTGTACTCCACAATGCAGTAACCCGTAATTCCGCGGGTCTGGGCACGACGGGGGTAAATCGGCGCCACCTTAACAATGGGCAGATATTCACCGTCGCCAGAGGACATGCCAGTGCTTGAGATCTCGACATCAATACTCGCAGAGGGCGCATTGTTAGCAACGTCCATATCCATATCCATCACCAGGTCTGGCGTATCCAGATCCGGTGGCGGCTCCTCGGGGTCTTCTACCTTATCGGGCTTCTGGGTATCGGCCTCGAGGGTAATTTCCTCGTCGGGCTGAACCAGATCTGCGATCTTGGTGTTCTTGACCTCGGGGTTCTCAAAATCGCGATCAATCAGGCTGTGCATGACCAGGAACAGNCCCACCACAACGGGCAGGGCCAACAGAATTGAGACAATTGTTCTCACACTATTNCCCATCAGNCTTACCCCGCCTCATCAGTGGAGGCACACAGGGGTGCATCCATCAGAGGCTTGAGTACAGCCAGTAATTCACTCAGTACCGACGTCGGTGCATCGACATCCGCCTGGATCACGAAGTTCGCCTTGGGCGCTTCTTTCTTTGCTGCTTCAGCCAAACGATAGGCCCTATCAACAGGAATCTGGTTCTTGTTGTAATAGATATCGCCGACTGAGTTAACAGCGAAGATGATTGTGCCGCGGTCGCAGGGGCTGGTGGTAACGGCCTGTGCTTTCAGCAGGTCGACACCGGGCTCCTTCACGAAAGACGACGTGACAATAAAAAAGATGAGCATGATGAACACAACGTCCAGCATTGGGGTGAGGTCGATATCGCCCTCACCGCTGGCCTCTGCGCCTGCACGCCCAGCTGACATACTACGTCTGCTCACTGTTTTTCCTCCGCTGGCCAGCTGACCTGTTTTACACCCGCCTCGCGAGCGGCGTCGCCCACCTCGAGCAGGGTTCCGGCGCTGGCGCCAGGTTCGGTCTTAACCGTAAATCCGGCCTCAGGATCGGACGCCAGGACACGCGCTACGTTAGCGCGCACTGCGCGAATATCGATCCGACGGTTTTCCATCCAGATCTGGTTGTCACCAGTAATGGTTACCACGATGCTCTCGGAGTCGGTTTCCGGGGGATTCTGGTTGCTATCTGGCCGGTTCACTTCGATACCGGCCTCCTTGAGGAAGGAAGCAACCACGATGAAGAAGATCAACATGATAAATACCACGTCGAGCATTGGCGTCAGGTCGATCTGCGCCTCATCTGCTTCAGCTTCTCGATTTCTGTTTCGCATTAATCTAGCTCTGTTAGTGATCTGTCGTTAGGTTGTCCTGCAGGAATTCACCTTCCCGCTGAGCAATCCTGGTCACATAAGTGTTGGCAAAGACCCCTGACAGCGCAGCTACCATGCCGGCCATGGTGGGAATGGTGGCCTGTTGCACACCACCCGCCATGGATTTGGCATCGCCACCGCCGGTGACAGCCATGATGTTGAACACCTCAATCATGCCGGTAACAGTACCGAGCAGGCCGAGCAGCGGGCACAACGCTACCAGTGTCTTAATCACTGGCAGGTTGCGGTTAATCTGCATACGGCTCTGGGAGATCATCATCTGACGGATCTGGAAAGCCTCCCAGGACTTCCGCTCAGGGCGGCCTTCCCACTTGGCAATCACTTGCGCTACGTCTTTCTTCCAACCCATCTGGAAATACCAGAAGCGTTCAAATATCAGGGTCCACATCACGAACAAGAGCGCGGCGATCAGCCACAGGACGTCGCCGCCCTTGTCCATGAAGCCGAGGAGTACCTCGATCAAATCGCCCATATCAAGACCTCAGATTGGCTTCTGTGTGCTCTGCGATCATGCCGGTGGTCTGCTCGTCCAGGATGTGGATGATGCGCTGTGCGCGGCCATTCACAACGGTGTGCAGCAGCACGGTCGGGATGGCTACCAAGAGACCCAGTACGGTCGTGATCAATGCACCGGAGATACCGCCGGCCATTGCCTTCGGATCGCCCGCACCAAAGATGGTGATCGCCTGGAAGGTGATGATCATACCGGTTACGGTACCCAGCAGACCCATCAGTGGCGCGACCGCAGCGATGATCTTCAACAGGGTAAGACCGCTTTCCAGCTTGGGAGTTTCCTTCAACACGCCCTCGGACAGCTTGAGCTCGAGAGTCTCGGTGTCCATGGTGGGGTTGTCCTCGTGGATCTTAAGGACGCGGCCCAGCGGGTTGTTGTCGTTAGCCTTGTCGCTCTTCAGCTGAGAGTTAACCTTGGCACCAACGGCAGTCAGGACAATCATGCGCCAGATGGCCAGCAGGAAGGCGAAGATACCCACGGCAGTGATGGCGTAGCCAACATAGCCGCCCTGGTGCCAGCGCTCTTCCAGCGTGGGCGTATCGATGATCGCCGCCAGGAAAGAACCGCCGGTAGGACCAGTGGGGTCAATACCAAAGCTGTTCAGGCCGCCGGTAGCGTTGGCCAGGTCAGACGCCCAACCCGTGTAGGGACCGCTGGGCTGACGAGGCAGCTCGCTCAGGCTACCTGAGTCGTAGGACAGGTAGTTGCCATCAGTATCAACCAGGTTGAAAGCACCCACACGCAGCACTTCGCGCGGCGCGCGCTCACCCGCAGGTGAAGCAACTTCAGCGTCGAACTTGGTCACAACACCGGTTTCGCGAATTTCACGCATCAGCTCGAACCAGACTCGCTCAATTTCTTCGATGCTGGGCAGCTGGTCAGAGCTGCTCATCTTGTCGATCAGGTCTTTCAGGAAGACTTCACGACCGGGGTACTGAGCTGAGGCCAGGGACACTTCCAGATTGGAAGACAGGTCGCCGGCAGCGGATGTCAGATGACCGAACAGTTCAGTCAGGGTACCCAGGCGCTCTTGCAGCTGTTCCTGCTTGGCTGCGATCAGCAGCTGGTTTTCTTCGAATTTCGCTTCAAGCTCAGCACTCAGTTGTTCCTGACGGGCGCGCTCAGCTTCGGCTCGCTTCAGTGCAGCAGCCTGGTTGGCCTTGTCTTTGGAGAACTTGGCTTCGCGAGCACGGTTTTCCTTGGCTTCAGTCACCTGGCCCTGCTTCACGTAGTTCAGCAGCTCGTCCAGAGACTTCGCTTCCTGCGCCATGACAGAGCTGGCGGAGAAGGACAATACGCCTGTCAGCGCCAGGGCTGCGGCTTTTACAAATTTAACGCTCATTAGTTAGCCTCCGGCGCAGAAACGGGCATGTTCAACAGTTCAATGGTCGCCTGCTTCTTCGCAATGCGAATGCCTTTGCGAATCGCGGCGTCGTACTCACCGGCGGGGAGCTCGACAAAGCTGCCTGCACCCTTGTCCCATGCGCCAGATACAGCGCCATCGGTTGTCTGGTAAACCAGGGCGATACGACCAATACGGAGGAAGTCCACGTCGCGCGGAGCACCTGCCACTTCGATGGTTCCGCGGTAAGTGTCAATGCCGCGACCATATTGGAGTTCAATGTTGTAAGCCTCGAGCACGCCGCGGAATTTCTCTGCTACGGAGACATCGGCGCGATCGATATTGCTGCGCAGGAACTCAACACGTTCCATACGCTGATCTTTTTCGAAAGGCACGTCGAGCTCAACGAACTGCTCGAGACCGTCGATCATGCGGATAACCAGTGGGGTCATCTGACGCTGAATGACAGTCACCTGGGATATAGACTCTTCGATCTCGCCCACGCGCTTGTTCTGGTTTTCGATCTGGCGCTGCAGACGTGCGTTGTAAACCTTGAGACCGTCTACCTGCTTCATGACGGTCTTGTAGTCCGTCAGCAGATCGCTGGTTTCGTCGGCCAGGCGATCGATTTTCGCCTGAGATTTGCGAGCAGCATTATTTTTCGCTTCGCTGACGTCCAGAATTTGATCCAAAGTGCTGGCCTGTACAGCTGCAGTCGCTCCCGCCAGGGTACCGGCGGCGACGAGCGCAGCGATCAGTCCATTTTTCAATCGATGCATAGTCATGAGGGTTAAGTTTCCTATGTCCAACAAAAAGAATTCGGCTCTGAAAAACCGTTTATTTAGCAGTAGATATATAGTGGATAAATCAGAGTCGGTAAACCGAGGGGGCGAATTTAAACCATTCGGGTGAGGATTATCAATTTTCTTACCCCCACAGAGGGGTTAGTGGTTCGCATTGTGTACGAAAGTAACACTTTGCTCAAGGGAGCAGCTCGGGAGTAACAGGCGGCCAAAATCGGGCATTGATGCACCCTTATCGCTCATAGACCACGAAGCTATAGTCGTAGGGATTAGGCCCTGCAGCGCTGAAATCCTGTCGACTCACTTCCTGCCACTCACTGCGATCCACCCCCTCCAGATAGGCATCGCCCTCTACATCGGCGTGCACCTCGGTAAAATACAGCCGCGACGCCCGGGGAACGGCGGCTTCGTAGATCTGTGCCCCACCTATCACCATCAGCTCATCGCAGCCTTCAATCAGGGCAATATCCTCGGCCAGGGCCAGGGCCTCGTCGAGACTGTGCACTACCCGCACGCCCTCGGGGGCAAAATCAGTGCGGGATGTCAGCACTATATTGGTGCGCCCGGGCAACGGCCGCCCGATGGACTCGTAGGTCTTGCGCCCCATGACAATGGGCTTGCCCATCGTCACCTGCTTGAAATAGCGCAGATCCTCCGGCAAGTGCCACGGCAGGGCATTATTGCGGCCGATAACGCCATTGCGCGCCGCTGCCACAATGACTGCTAGCTCCACCACGCCTAGACCGCCACCGGCGCAGAGATATTCGGGTGCGGGTCGTAGCCCTCGAGTTCGAAGTCCTCAAACCGGTAGTCGTAGATACTGTCGGGCTTGCGCAGGATTTTCAGCCTGGGCAACGCACGCGGAGCCCGCGACAGCTGCTCCTGCACCTGCGTCATGTGGTTGCTATACAGGTGCGAATCCCCCGTGGTGACAATAATTTCGCCCGGCTCCAGGTCACACTGCTGGGCGAGCATCATGGTAAGTACCGCCAGGCTCGCCGTGTTATAGGGTAGACCGAGGAAGGTATCACTGGACCGGATATATAGCTGGGCTGACAACTTACCGCCCGCCACATAGAACTGATACAGCAGGTGACAAGGCGGCAGCGCCATGCGGCCGGCGGCCACGTTTTCCTGGGGGCTGACGCTTTCGTCCGGCAGATACTCCACATTCCAGCCATGGAATAGAATGCGGCGACTGTCGGGGTTATTGCGCAGGGTCTCCACCACATAATCAATCTGGTTGACGCTGCCACCGTCGCGGGTGGGCCAGGCCGTCCACTGGGCGCCGTAGAGCGGCCCCAGATCGCCGGTCTCGGTGGCCCATTCATCCCAGATCGAGACGCCATTTTCGTTCAGCCAGGCGGTATTGGTATCACCCTTCAGAAACCAGATCAGCTCATTGATGATGCTTTTGAGATGCAGCTTCTTGGTGGTGAGCAGCGGAAAACCATCCGCCAGGTTGTGCCGGTACTGGCGACCAAAAACCGACAGCGTGCCGGTGCCGGTGCGGTCACCCTTTTGCACGCCATTCTCGAGAATATCTTCCAGCAGATCGAGATATTGTTTCATTTACCTTTTTCCGTCGCGGCAGTTGACTGCTGGCGGCCATAAGCCACCCACAACAGCACAATGCCAGTAATAATCATGGGAATACACAGCATCTGACCCCGGGTCATCCAGCCGAACGCCTGGAACCCAAGGTGCGCATCAGGCTCGCGGAAAAACTCCGAGAAGAAACGCACGCACCCGTAAAGGAGTGAGAACACCCCGGACACAGCACAGGTCGGCCTGGGTCGGGATGAGAACCAGATCAGCACCGTGAACAACAACACGCCCTCCAGGGCAAACTGGTAGAGCTGCGACGGGTGCCGTGCCAGCTGCAGGGGATCAGCGGGGAATACCATGGCCCAGGGCACATCGGTGGCTCTGCCCCAGAGCTCCTGGCCAATAAAATTACCCAGGCGACCGAGTCCCAAACCAATAGGGACGAATGGCGCCACGAAGTCCATCAACTTCCAGAAGGCAATATTGTGCCGCCTGCCAAACAAATACATGGCAAACAACACACCCAGGAAACCGCCGTGGAATGACATCCCGCCCTCCCACAGGCGCAGCGCCCACATGGGGTCCTCCACCAGGCGTTCACCGCCGTACAGAAACGTGTATCCGACCCGGCCGCCGAGCACCACGCCCAGCGCCACATAAAACGTCAGGTCGTCCACCTGATCGCGCTGCACCGGGCTCCAGGGATGGCTGCTGCGGCGCATGGCCAACCACCAGCCGGCGGCAATACCGGTGAGGTAGGCAAGGCCATACCAATGTATTTTCAGTGGCCCCAGGGCAATTGCAACAGGGTCTATCTCAGGATAGGGCAGCATATTCAGACTCAATCTGGGCGCTCAGCCGACGGCCGGCGCAGGAAACGAGTATTATTATGCAGCGCGCAGCGTTTCACAATTGCGCACCACCCGACCGGAATGCCTTCGATGTGCCTGATTCTGTTTTCGTACCGCCAACACCCCCGCTACCCCTTACTGCTGGCCGCCAATCGGGACGAGTTTCACGCCCGTCCTACGCAGGCAGCCAGGTTCTGGCCCGACCACCCTGACGTGCTCGCCGGCAAAGATCTCCAGGCGGGCGGCACCTGGATGGGGATAAGCCGTGCAGGTCGCTTCGCGGCCATTACCAATTACCGGGACCCGGACCAGACTATCCCAGCACCGCGCAGCCGTGGCGAGCTGACCCTGGACTTTCTGACCGGAAATGAATCGTCCGCCACCTACCTGCAGCGCATTGGCGCGAGGGCCTCGGAATACGCGGGGTTCAACCTGCTGCTGGGGGATGCACACGGCCTCTGGTATTACAGCAATAGCGCCGCAGGCGAAGGGGACGGCGCGATCCAGCTCCAACCCGGTACATACGGTCTCAGCAACGCCCACCTGGACACCCCCTGGCCCAAAGTGGTGCACGGCAAACACGCCCTGCGCTCACTAAGCGGCGGCAGCGTCGATCACAATCTACTCGCAGAAGTGGTTGCCAGTGGCAACCTGGCAACGGAATCAGAACTGGCCGCCGTGGGCCTCAATGGCGAAATGGACAGAATGCTGTCGGCGCAATTTATTGTCAGCCCGACCTACGGAACCCGGGCGACAACCACGCTGTGGCTGGATACCGAGGGCCATGCCAGCTGGCGTGAAACCAGCTTTGACGCCAGCGGCGCTCCAATTGGCCAGGTGGTGGAGCGATTAACGCTCAGCAGCTAAAAAGCTCAGGCCACCGGGCTGTGAATGAATTTAGCCATGCCGTGGTCGGCGAGGAATCCTTCCAGGCGACGGTGGATAGCGCTTGCGTCATCCATACCCAGCACCTCGTCGAGCAGATCACGGGCTTCTGTGAGATTGATATTGCGCAGCGCTTGTTTCACTTTAGGTAGGCTGGTGGCGTTCATGGACAGGATGTCGTAGCCCATGGCGGTAAGCAGTACGGCGCCCTCGGGGTCGCCCGCCAATTCGCCACAAATGCCCACCTTCTTGCCTTCGGCCCGGGCAGCCCGCGCCACCAAGTCCAGCGCGCTGAGTACCGCCGGGTGCATGGAGTGATAGAGCTCGGCAACGCGCGCGTTGTTGCGGTCCACCGCCAGCAGATACTGGGTGAGGTCATTCGACCCTACTGACAGGAAGTCCACCCGCCGGGCCAGCGCCCTGGCCTGGTAGACCGCCGAGGGCACCTCCACCATCACCCCGATACGGGGTAACTCGGCATCGACACCCTCCTGCAGAATTTCGCGGTGGCTGCGATGGATGAGTGCCAGCGCCTCGTCCAGCTCCGAGATGGAGCTAATCATGGGCAACATGATCCGCAGGTTGCCGAGCCCGGCATTGGCCTTGAGCATGGCCCGCACCTGGGCGAGAAAAATTTCAGGATGGTCCAGGGTGACCCGAATACCACGCCACCCTAGGAAGGGGTTGTCCTCCTCAATCGGAAAATACGGCAAGGCCTTATCGCCGCCGATATCCAGGGTACGCATCGTCACCGGGCGCGGAGCAAAGGCCTCCAGCTGGTTGCGGTAAATCTGGCGCTGCTCCTCCTCGGAAGGAAAACGCTCACGCAGCAGGAAAGGCACCTCAGTGCGATACAGGCCAACACCCTCGGCGCCCTGCTCCAGAGAACGGGTCACATCTGCCTGTAGCCCCGTATTCACCCACAGCGGCATGCGGTGACCATCGAGGGTTTCACAGGGTAATTCGCGCAGGGATTCCAGATCTTTGGAAAGCGCGAGATCCGAATCGAGAATCTCCTGGAAACGGGCCCGCACATCCGGACGCGGATTCAGGTGCACGGTGCCGTTATAGCCATCGACCACCAGTTCCCGCCCCTGCAGGCGCCGGTAGGGCAGATCCAGCGTCCCCATCACCGTGGGTATGCCCATAGCGCGCGCCAGAATGGCCACATGGGAGTTACCTGAACCGCGCACCGAGATAAGACCTGCCAGCTTGTCCCGGGGGATCTCCCCCAGTGACGAGGCAGTCAGCTCCTCGCCCACCAGAATCGCGTTTTCCGGATATACGCGTACCTCGCGGTCTTCCGCCTGTAGATAGGCCAGCACCCGGGTCCCGAGATCCTTGATGTCGACAGCCCGCTCCTTGAGGTAGCTGTGCTCCATGCGCTCAAAGTGGCGGATGTGTTCGATCATCACCTGACTGAGAGCACCCTGGGCCCACTCACCGCCCTTGATCAATGCCACGACCTCCAGGCCAATGGCAGAATCATCGAGAATGCCCAGATAAACATCGAAAAGGGCGTGATCTTCTGGGCTGAGTTCGCCGCCGAGATTGTCCGCCACCTCTTCGATATCGTCGCGCACCTTGGCCAGCGCCTCGCGAAAGGCCTGCACCTCGCCACGCCGATTGGTCACTGTTTTCTGGGGTACGGCATACAGATCCGCCACCGGTGACACCACACAGACGGTACCGATGGCAATGCCGGGGGCGCCGGGCACGCCGGTAATTTTCGCCGGGGCGCCAGAGCCCGCCGCTGCGTCGGCATCTACCGCCCCGGTGACCCTCGCGTGGGCGATAATCGCCGCCAACTGGGCGGACATGGTAACCAAAAACGCTTCGTCACTTTCGTCGAATCGACGTCGCTCGGCCTGCTGGACGACCAAGACGCCCAGCACCTGCCGCTGGTGAATAATCGGCACCCCCAGAAACGAGTGGTACGCCTCTTCGCCAAGGTCGGGGAAGAAGCGGAAGGCCGGATGGTTTTCCGCGTTCTCCAGATTCAGCGGCTCTTCACGCTGGGCAACCGTGCCGACAAGGCCCTCACCGGGCGCCAGACTGGCCACGCCTATCTGGTCTTTGTTGAGACCCTCTGTGGCCCGAAAAACAAAGCGTTCTTCCGCCGGGTCGCGCAGATACACACTGCACACCTCGGTATCCATGGCATCGCGAACCCTGCTGACAATAATCTCGAGGGCCGCTGCGAGGTTCGGGGCAGCATTCACTTCCTGGACGACATGGCGCAGGGTCTCGAGCATCTCAGGCCTCTCCAGCCAGACGTTCGGTATGCCGCCCCAGCGGGGGGGCCAGTTCTTTCATGGCGCGCCGGTAGACTTCGCGCTTAAAGGAAATCACCTGATTGAGGGGGTACCAGTAACTCACCCACTGCCAGTGGTCAAACTCCGGTTTGGCATTGAGATCGAGTTTGACCGCTTCGTCATTATCGAGCATGCGCAGCAGAAACCACTTTTGCTTCTGGCCGATACACAGCGGCTTCTGCCCCTTGCGAATAAACCGTTTGGGCAGGCGATAGCGCAGCCAGCCGCGGGTAACCGCGAGAATCTCGACCGACTCTGGCGACAAGCCAATCTCTTCTTCGAGCTCCCGGTACAGGGCTTGCTCGGGGGATTCACCGCGGTTAATGCCGCCCTGGGGGAATTGCCACGCATCGCGACCGCCTACCCGGCGCGCCCACAGCACCTGGCCCTGGTCATTCGCCAGTACTATCCCTACGTTGGCCCGATAGCCCTCTTTATCAATCACGCTGCCAATTCAATTCTTTATCATGAACCGGCTATTCTTCCACACTTTGCAGCCTCAGAGAAATTTACTCCCCTGCGCCGCCGCGCTATATTGGCGCCCCGTTTTTTGGAGCCCCGCGCAATGCCTCTGGCCATCTTCGACCTCGACAACACCCTGATTGGCGGCGACAGTGACTATCTCTGGGGGCAGTTTGTCTGCGAACAGGGCATTGTGGATGCGGACACATTTGCCGCGCGCAACGAGCAGTTCTACGCCGACTATGAAGCCGGCGAACTGGATATCGACGCCTATTTGCGCTTTGCACTGGGCCCACTCAAAGGGCAGACCGAGGAGACGCTTGCCGCCTGGCACCGTCAGTTTATGGCCGAAAAAATCGAGCCTATCATGCTGCCCAAAGCAGCAACCCTGATTGAACGTCACCGCGAGCGCGGCGACCAGCTCCTGATCATTACTGCCACCAATCGCTTTATCACTGCACCCATTGCGCAGGCACTGGGCATTGAAGAGCTACTGGCCTGCGAGGCGGAGATTGTCGACGGGGCCTATACGGGCGAACCCAGCGGTGTCCCCACCTACCGGGAGGGCAAGGTGGAACGCCTGCAGGCATGGCTGGAGAATCAGGACATCACTCTGGAAGGCGCTTATTTCTACAGTGATTCAATGAATGACCTGCCGCTGCTGCGCGAGGTGGACAAACCAGTGGCCGTTGACCCTGACGCAACCCTGCTGAGCGTTGCGCGGGACGCAGACTGGCCGGTGATTTCGCTGCGGGACTAGGCGTTTACGCGCGCTCTCAGCTGCGCACCGCAAACACCGCCTTGAGATACTCGGTTTCGGGAATGGCCGGATGGACCGGATGATCCGGCCCCTGAGCGCCCTGCTCCACCACCCGCAGCCGGCAACCGGCGCGCACCGCTGCCTGCTGCATGGCGCTGATCAGATCTGCCCGCGCCAGGTGCATGGAACAGGAACCTGCCACGAGTAAGCCACCCGGGCGCAACAGGCGCAGGCCCAACTCATTAATCCGGCGGTACGCGGTAATGCCTTTCTTGATGTCCTTGCGCCGCTGAATAAACGCCGGCGGATCGAGAATCACGACGTCGTAGCCAAGACCCTCGTCGATCATGTGCTTCATGGTCTCGGGGGCAGAGCCCTGCCTGGTATTGAAGCGGTCTGCCACGCCATTGAGGGCTGCATTGGCCTGCGCACCCTCCAGCGCAAGCACCGAGCTATCCAGGCAACAAACCTCCGCCGCGCCAAACGCCGCCGCCTGGATACCCCAGCCACCGATATAGCTGTACACATCCAGCACCGACTTGCCAGCCACCCAGGGGGCCAGGCGCGCACGAGCCATACGGTGATCATAAAACCACCCGGTCTTCTGGCCGCCGTGCACCGGAGCGAGAAAGCGCACGCCATTTTCCTCGAGTTCGACGCTCTCCGGCACCTCGCCGAACACCACCTCAATCTCTTCGTCCAGGCCACTTTCACGTCGACTGCGGCTGTCACCACGCAACAGAATGCCCGTCGGATTGAGGGTGTTTTTCAGCGCCTCAACCACCGCCTCACCGTAGCGCTCGATGCCGCTGTTGTTGAGCTGCACCACCAGGTAGTCACCAAAGCGGTCAATGACCAGCCCCGGCAGCAAATCACTGTCGCCATAGACCAGGCGGTAATAGGGTTTATCAAAGGCGGCCTCACGAATGGCAAGCGCTTCGTAAAGGCGACGCTGAAAAAATTCAGCATTCAGGGGTAGCTGTTCACCCGGCGCATAGAGGCGGGCGCAAATCAGCGATTGGGGCTCCATATACGCACTGCCAAGCAGCTTACCGTCAGTGGCGCGCACACTCACCAGATCGCCGGCCTGGAACTGCCCCAGGCCGTTAACCGCGGTATCAATTTCGTTGGAGTAAACCCAGAGGTGACCGCCGCGCAGGCGTCGATCGGCGCCTTTGCGCAAATACAGATCAACGGTCATGGGGCAGAGGTATCAGTCTTCCTCGTCGCACTTGGCCTGATAGTCATCGGCACTTAGCAGTGCCTCCAGCTCGCTGGTATCAGCAGGTTGCAGCTTGAAAAACCAGCCATCGTTGTAGGGATCGCCGTTAACGGTTTCAGGCTCGTCTTCCAGCTGCTCGTTCACAGCGATCACCTCACCGGCGACAGGCGCATAAATGTCGGAGGCGGCCTTTACGGATTCCACCACACCGGCCTCATCGCCGGCAGCCAGGGTAACGCCCACTTCGGGCAATTCGACGAAAACCACGTCACCCAGTGCTTCCTGGGCATGATCGGATACACCAACGGTCACTGTGCCGTCTTCTTCAAGCCGGGCCCACTCGTGGCTGGCGGCGTATTTCAATTCGGCGGGAGTCTGGCTCATGGGGAGTCCTCGGTCATCATCAAAGCTTTGCCACAGGGGCGTTCACGCGGCTAATTCTAGCGGGGCGAAGAGGAAACACAAGCGAAGCTTGGGTGACTCAGGGCCCGATGCCCATGGCGTGGCGCATCAGGCGACGCTTGAGCGGAGCCATTGCCCCCACCGACCGCATGCCCGCGTTGCGCAACCAGCGCACCGGCAGGGCGCGTTCGCCAAATAAACGCTTAAAACCATCCATGGCGCTCATCATCAGCAGGTTTTCGCCTTTGCGCTGGCGCTGATAGCGGGCCAGCACCACCTGGGCGCCGGGAGAGAGGCCTGCAGCACGGGCGCGCAGCAACTCTTTGGCCAGTGCTTCGACGTCCAGTAATCCGAGATTAATGCCCTGCCCTGCCAGCGGATGTATCGTGTGCGCTGCATCCGCCACCAGCGCGACACCCGGCTGCACATAGTCGACAGCGTGACGCTGGCGCAGCGGGAAGGCGAAGCGAGCCGACACGGCGGTAATGCCACCGAGCTGTTGCTCAAACGCCGCGCTCAATTCCTGACAGAAGGCGTCGTCGTCCAACGCCAGCAGCGGATCGACCAGATCTTCTTCAAGCGACCAGACAATAGAGCACAGGTGCTGATCGTCCCTATCGGGCAGAGGCAGCAGCGCCAGTGGCCCGGTCGGCAGGAAACGCTGCCAGGCCGTATCCTGATGACTCTCGGCAAGCGCCACTGTCGCGACAATGGCGCGGTGACCGTAATCCCATTCGCGCGTGGTATAGGCCATGAGTTCGCGAATCCGCGACATCGCCCCATCGGCCCCCACTACCAGTTCCGCCTCCAACTCAGCACCGCTCTCCAGCCGCACCGACATGCGGCCGTCGTCCAGCCGCTCGCAGGCCTCGACCCGCTCGGGGCTTAAACAGTGAATATCCGGCGCCTCGTGCAGCTTTGCCAGGAGTGCGTCGACAATGGCGCGATTCTCGACAATATGCCCCAGCGCCGGGACGTCCAGCTCCGCCGCATCAAACTCGATACGACCCGTGCCCTCCGCATCCCACACTGTCATGTGCCGATAGGCGCAGCTGCGATACCCGACGACACCCGCCCAGGCGTCGAGACTTTCCAGAAACCGGGCCGAGTGGGGCGTCAACGCACTGACCCGCGCATCGAAATTGTGAACGCCTGCGTCCACGGGCAGATCGCGGCGAGCCAAAGGCTGCGGCTCGATCAGCGCAATTCGATAGCCACTGCCGGACAGGGCCAGGGCCATGGCGGACCCGGCGATACCTGCGCCGACAATCACCACGTCATAATGCTGGGCGTTCATATCAGACCTCACCCATCGCAGCGACGCCCGCCGCCTGATTAACGAAGGCACGCTTTAGCGCGGGCAACACATCCAGGCCCGACAGGCCCAGATCGCGCACCAGACCCAGCAAGGGATCGCCCTCCATAAACAGGGAGGGCAAACGATCGCTGAACTCCATGGTGCGCTGCTGGTCACGCTGCTGGCGCCGTTCATAGGCCTGCAGCACCGCCAGTGAGCCGGGACTCTCACCCGCCTCTACCGCGCCGTTGAGCACCCGGGTCAGCTCGGCGACATCGCGCAGGGCCAGGTTGTATCCCTGGCCGGCCACTGGATGCAAGGCGTGGGCAGCGTTACCCATCACCACAACGCCCTGACGCACCTGCTCGCGGCAATGCACCAGCGATAAGGGATAACTATGGCGTTCGCCCACCCGGGTCAAGCGCCCAAGTCGATAACCAAATCGCTCCTGCAGGCTGGCCAGGAAAGCCTCGTCACTGCAGGCCAGTAACGTTTCACCTTCCTCGGGCGTGACGGTCCATACCAGGGCACTGCGGTTAGCCGCGTCCGGGATGGGCGGCAGTGGCAACAACGCCAACGGGCCCAGCGAGGTAAACCGTTCAAACGCGCGGCCACCGTGAGGCTGCGCCGTGGCGACATTCGCCACCAGCGCCTGCTGGCCATAGGACTTTTCACTGGCCCACACTCCCAGCGATTCACGCAGGCCCGACGCGGCGCCATCGGCCACCACCAACAGCGCCGTCTCCAGCGTCTCTTGCAGACCACCCTCCAGGGTCAGTGTCACGCCCGCTGCAGAGGATTGCGCTTCGGTTACTTTGCAGGGACTAAGAACTTCCACCCGCCCCTGTGCATAGAGAGCCTGGATCAGCGCATTGCCCAGCCAGGCATTTTCCACCACGTAGCCCAAGGCTTCCCAGCCGTGCTCCGTAGCGTCCATGACAGCACTGCCAAAACGCCCCTTGCTGGAGACATGGATGGTGTCTATGGGGCACAGATATTCGGTCAGACCGGACCACACACCCATTTGCTCGTAGATCAGCCGCGAACTGTAGCTTAAGGCCGTGGAGCGAGCATCGAATGACAGATGATAAGCCGGCCGATGGTCGGGTCGGGGCTCTGGAAACGGGAACCCCTCGACAAGGCAGATGCGGATCGCCGGCGGCAGTGAGTGCGCCAGATGCAGGGCCAGACTGATACCGACCATACCGCCACCGGCAATCACAATGTCGCGTCGTTCGGTCATCGCTCAGGCCACCATCAGGGCTTCAATGTCGTCGACGGTACGGGGTACCGCGTCGGTGAGAATGTCACAACCGTCTGTGGTCACCAGGACATTATCCTCGATACGAATACCGATTCCGCGCCATTTTTTCGCGACGGCAGTGTTGTCCGGCGCCACATAAATGCCGGGCTCAATGGTCATAACCATGCCGGGCTCAAGCACCCGCCACTCTTCACCGACGCGGTAGTCGCCGACATCGTGTACATCAAGGCCAAGCCAGTGACCCACCTTGTGCATGTAAAAGGCCCGGTAGGCCTGTGACTCGATCAGGGCATCCACTTCGCCCTCGAGCAAACCCAGCTGCACCAGCCCCTCCGTTATTGCGAGCACGCTGGCGTCGTGGGATTGATTGAAGTGATTGCCCGCGCGCACCTGGGCAATGGCCGCGGCGTGACCGGCGAGCACCACCTCATACAGGGCGCGCTGCTCCGATGAGAAGGTGCCGCCCACCGGGAAAGTGCGACTGACATCGGCGGCGTAGGACTCCAGCTCGCAGCCGGCATCCACCAGCACCAGATCCCCGTCGCGCATTTTCGCGCTGTTGTCCACGTAGTGTAGCGTGCAGGCATTGCGACCGCTGCCAACGATGCTGAGGTAGGCGGGATAGCGCGCGCCGCCGCGAACAAATTCATGGTGGAGCTCGCCCTCGAGCTCATATTCGTACTGGCCAGGCTGGCAAAACTGCATAACGCGGCAATGAGCCGCCGCAGTAATCTCACCGGCGCGCCGCATAATGCGCTGTTCCGCCGCGCTCTTGATCAAGCGCAAGTCGTGCAGCATGTGGTCCAGATCGGTGAACTCCCCCGGCGGTACCGCGCCGCTGGATTCCTTGGAGCGGATGGTATTTACCCAGTCCATTATGTGCTGATCGAAGCGCGAGCTGCGGCCCATGGAGTAGTAAACTCGCTCGCGGCCCTCAATCAGGCCCGGCAGAATGTCATCGATATCGCCGATGGGAAACGCATCATCGGCGCCGAAGCGGCTGCACAACCCATCCGGCCCGGCGCGCTGGCCGTGCCACAGTTCCGCCTGGGGGTCGCGCTCGGGGCAGAACATCACGTACTCGCCGTGCTCGCGCCCGGGAATCAGTACCAGCACGGATTCCGGCTCCCGAAAACCCGACAAGTAGTAGAAGTCGCTGTCCTGGCGAAAGTGAAATTCGGTGTCGCGGCTACGCAGTTGCTGGCGGGCCGATGGAATGATGGCAATGCTGTTGGGCTCCATCAAATCCATGAGTTTGCGGCGCCGGCGCCGATACTCACTGTTGGTAATTTTCATGCGCGGAATTCGTCTGCTCAGTGCACCTGGGGTTCGTCAGCCCTGGTGCCGTCGGCACGACTGTCCATAAATAGGTTGAGCACCGCAAATCGCAGATACTCAACGATCTCCGTGTAACTGCCCTCACTCTCTTCTTCATCGGCATCTTCATCCACCGAGGCTTCGGCGATGGCGCCCATGTCACTGAGGATCTCGCTGCTGTCCTGGCTCACCTGGCGTTGATTGACCTGAGCGAAGCCTGCGAGAAAGCCCTGGCACCAACGCGCCAGCTCACCGGTGCGTGAGTCGATTTCCACTTCATCATCGGGCAGCAAGGGGTGAAAATCGAATTCCTCGTCCTCCAGCGCAGCGGCACTGACCATGTACAGCTGCATAATCTGCCCGGCCAGTTCACCGTGCAAATTGATATCAAGCGCCTGCTGCAGCAGCGCCAGACCTGCCTCCGCCTGAGCCGGCGCACCGGCGGCCAGCACGCCGCACAGGCAACCGTGCAATTGCGACGGAGAGCTGTCGAGGCCCTGTTCAAGTAGATGGTTGGCCACTTCGTCGAAATCGAAGACAAAATTGGCGGAGTCGTGATCGTCGAACATGTCAGGTTCTCTCGCGGCGCTGCCAGGAGTTACAGCCGTTCGTAACAATGTCAGGCAGGCCATTGATTTTCATTGCTTTTACTTCGTTGACGGCTGTGCGAAGCGCCCTTATAGTAAAGTCCCAATCAAGGTAACACCAGTATAACTCCATGGCGGACAAGCAACTGCAGGCTCTGGAACAGAAAATCGACCAGTTGATCGAGCTGTGCAAGGAGCTGAACCATGAAAATCAGGTGCTCAAGGCAGAGAATGCCGGCTGGCAGGCGGAACGCCAGGACCTGATCGACAAGAACGAGCTCGCTCGCTCCAAGGTAGAAGCCATGATCAATCGTCTGCGGACTATGGAGTAAGCCTGTGAACCAACCGCACACCGTCACGGTGAAAATTCTTGATAAAGATTACCAGGTCGCCTGCCCGGAAGAGCAGGAAGCGGAACTGGTAGTCTCTGCCAAATACCTCGACAAGCAAATGCGCAGTATCCGCGAGACCGGCAAGGTCATCGGCCTTGAGCGCATTGCCGTCATGGCGGCGCTGAATATCAGCTATGAGCTGCTGCAGGCCTCCGAGGGTGGCGAAGGCAAGCTGGCCATTGCTCCAGAACCCGCGCCGGGCGCGGTCGACAGCCTCAATCGCAAGCTCGATGATGCACTTTACCAGCTCCGCCAGCTGGAAATCGGTTGATTACAGTACTATTTTTGCCCGAATTTCAAGGGCGCGTAAGCCGGCCTGACTCGTTATAATCCCCGACAGATCCCTGGCGTATGCGCCAGGCAGACAGTCCTCGAGCCGATAAATTTGTATCCGGGGGCTTCCAGCCACTGTTGGTGTGCAAGTCTGGCATGACCGGAAAGCCTGATTCAGTGCGGGGGCCTCCACCTTGAACCATCGGGTTCAAGGGCAGCGCTGTCAGCGGTACGCCGGGAATCTCTCTTCATCATGTCAGACATTACTGCCACCAAGTCAGAACTACGTCGCCAGCTACGGGCGGCACGGCGAGCCCTCCCTCCCGCAACACAACACCATGCCCGCGATCGACTCACCCACACGGTGACACAGTTGCCCGACTGGCATTTACTGCAACGCATTGGTCTTTATCTCGCCGCAGACGGTGAAATTGACCCTTCGCTACTGGCGGAGCAACTGCTGACAGAGGGAAAGCAGGTGTATCTTCCCGTCATCCAGGACGACAAGACGCTGCAGTTTGGTCGCTGGCAGGGCAGTGCCGATGAGCTGATTGCCAATCGATACGGCATTTCAGAACCACGCCCGGAGAGCACCCGGGCCGCAACGGTAACACTGGACTGTATTTGCCTGCCCCTGGTGGCCTGGAGTGAAACGGGCAAGCGGCTGGGCATGGGTGGCGGCTACTACGACAGGACCCTGGCGGATTTGTCAGGGCCATTGCGGGTAGGATTGGGGTACGAAATGCAGCGCGAGGATGCGCTACCAGGGGATGCCTGGGACGTCGATCTGGATTTTGTCGCCACCGAGGCGGCACTGTACCGCTGCCGAACTTAGCAGCCACTACACACCGGAAGAAAATTACTCCCGGATAATGACGCCAGCCTGGAGTTCAGACGCAGGAGCTGCAACGGTATTACTGGCGGCCATGGGTAACATCATGGTTACCACCACGCCCATACCGAATACAGCCATCAGTACCAGCATCAGGTCAGGTTTTGTTTTCACGCTTGAATCACTCTCTTATATCCCACTGTGCGGCTCTTCTAAGAGGCCTGCACTGTTCTTATTGCCAGCCGGAGCAATGACTAACTTTTGTTATTATTTCACAAAGAGAGCGAATGTCTAGGGTATGAACCCCCTAAACCACAGATTTTTTATCATTTTTTATTCACTGCCGGGACGCTGCCCCAGGTAGAGCTGGTAGGCGCGATTGTTGGTTTCATCCCAATAGCGATAGCCGATCTCATCCATCAGGTTGCGGAACGCCTTGCGCTCCCGCGCGGCCACCTGCACGCCCACCAGGATGCGCCCATAGGCCGCCCCATGATTACGGTAGTGGAACATGGAGATATTCCAGGCAGGACCCAGGCCCGTCAGAAACTTGGCCAGCGCCCCCGGGCGCTCAGGAAACTCCACCCGATAAACGCGCTCGTCAGCCATACTGCCCGGCGCATGACCGCCCACCATGTAACGCACGTGCAGCTTGGCGACCTCGTTCTCAGTGAGATCCTCAACCTCGTACCCCTTGCCGCGCAGGTCGCTCAGCAGGCTCTGCAGATCATCGCCACCGGGCGCCACGGAGATACCCACAAACACCTGGGCGGAACCGGCGTCCGAATAACGGTAGTTGAACTCGGTGATATTGCGCCGCCCCAGCGCGGTGCAGAACACCTTGAAACTCCCCGGGCGCTCAGGAATAGTGACACTGAGCACGGCTTCGCGCTGCTCACCGATTTCCGTGCGCTCCGAGATATAGCGCAACCGATCGAAGTTGGTATTGGCCCCGGACACAATCGCCAGCAGGTCCTTGCCTTCACAACCTTCCCGTTCAACGTACTTTTTCAGGCCGGCCAGCGCCAGCGCACCGGCGGGCTCGGCGATGCTGCGGGTGTCTTCAAATATGTCCTTGATGGCCGCACACATTTCGTCTGTAGAGGCGGTAATAACCTCATCGACCGTGTCGCGAATGACTCGGAACGTCTCCTTGCCGACCTGTGCCACAGCACAACCATCGGCAAACAGGCCCACTTCCGGCAGTGTCGCCCGGCGGCCCTTGTCCAGCGCGAGTTTGAGGCAGGCGGCATCTTCGGGCTCAACGCCGACAATCCGGGTCTGGGGCCACACATATTTCACGTACGCTGCCACACCGGCGAGCAGGCCGCCGCCGCCCACCGGCACAAACAGCACATCCAGCGGCGCCTGATGCTGGCGCACAATCTCCATGCCCACGGTGCCCTGGCCGGCGATGACATCGGGGTCGTCAAACGGATGCACATACGTCATGCCCTTCTCCGCCACCAGGTGCTCGGCATGCGCCGCCGCCTCGTCAAAGGAATCACCGTGCAGCACCACCCGCGCTCCGCGGCCACGCACAGCGTCCACTTTAATCTGCGGCGTGGTCCTGGGCATGACAATGGTCGCTTTCACCCCCATCTTCTGGGCGGCCATGGCCAGGCCCTGGGCGTGATTACCCGCGGAGGCCGCGACCACACCGGCGGCTCGCTGGGCGTCCGTCAGGCGCTGCATCTTGTTATAGGCACCGCGCAGCTTGAAGGAGAACACCGGCTGCAAGTCCTCACGCTTGAGCCACACCTGATTACCAGTGCGACGCGACAGCAACGGCGCCTGGTCTACCGGCGTTTCGCGAGCCACATCGTAAACCCTCGCATCTAGGATCCGCTTGATATAGGACTGGGGCATGGTCAGTTGCCTGCAAATGAAAGAACAAGGAATGTTAATGGAGCGGCAAGCCATTTTCAGCCCCAGCGCTTGGTATTATTGATGATCACGACGAACGCCTGACCTATAATGCCCGCCCTAGCAGGAGAGAATCGGCATGACCCAGGACGAACTCAAACAAGCGGTAGCGGCAGCTGCCCTGGCCTATATCCAGCCGAAACTGGAAGATGACACGGTCATCGGCATCGGCACCGGCTCAACCGCCAACATGTTCATCGATGCACTGGCGGGCATTAAAGGCCTGGTAAACGCGACCGTGGCCAGCTCAGAGGCCTCCGCCGAACGCCTCAAGAGTCACGGTATTCCGGTGTACGACCTCAATGCGGTGGACCAGGTCGATTTTTATATCGATGGCGCCGACGAGAGCAACGCTGCCCTGCAACTCATCAAGGGTGGCGGCGCCGCCCTGACCCGCGAGAAGATTGTCACCGCAGTCGCCAGGGAATTTATCTGTATTGCCGATGAGTCCAAACTGGTGCACACCCTGGGCGATTTTCCACTGCCGGTGGAGGTAATACCCATGGCGCGCAGCCACGTGGCCCGGGAACTGGTCAAGCTGGGCGGCGATCCGGTGTATCGCGAAGGGGCTGTGACCGATAACGGCAACATCATCCTCGATGTTTACAACTTCCCGATTCCACAACCGCTGACGATCGAAGAGAAGATCAACGGTATTACCGGCGTGGTCACCAATGGCCTGTTTGCGCTCAAGCCCGCAGATGTGCTCCTGCTCGGCACTAGCGTGGGCGTTAAAACCCTGCGCGCCGAATAAGTTCAGCGCAACCGCTTGGAGGCGGGGTATACCACCGACCACAGCCAGCGCCAGAAGCTGTTCCCCGCCAGCACCTGGGCATTGACGCCCTCGAAGAAGCGCTCCAGCTCTGCCGGATTGGCAAAGTAATCCATGCGGGTGGTAAACCCGCGTTCAGGATCCAGCTCCTTGACCACTTTGGCAGGGTTGCCGGCGACCACCACATTGGCCGGCACATCCCGAGTAACCACCGCCCGTGCCGCCACCACGGAATTTTCGCCGATAGTGACGCCCTTGAGCACTGTGGCGTGATCACCCAGCCAGACATTCCTGCCAATATGCACAGGCGTGGGCAGAGGATCGCGCTCCATCCGGTCGTAAATCTGGTGCCAGTCGGAATCAGTCACGTAGACCCCATTGGCGAACATGGTGCCATCGCCGACAGTAATTTCGTCCGAAGCACTGATGCGCGAGCCCGGACTCATCAGCACGCAATCGCCGATCTCAACCCGGCCCTCGCCCGGGGCCCGGCCCCAGACGCCAATTTCCACCTGGTGCATCGGTTCACCTATCGCAGTAAAGGACCGGCCAATGCGGATGTTGTCGCCCGAAATCCTCACATACCATGGCTTCATAATCGTATGGTAAGGCCCGAGCGCCTCACATTCGGGGCGCAGGAAATAATCGACGTACCAGTTACGGTATCGGAGATAGAGCTTTTTCAGCCACCACGGCCGCAGGTCTTGACGCATAGGACGAAAGGATCAGAGTGAAGCATTCATTGTGGGCCGGTATGATGGCAGCACCAGCAGCTGACAGCAATCTTGGAACCACTAATCGTGCCTCAGTCTGAATATTCGCGCCCGGTCACCAGCAACCAGAGCGGCCTGCACCCGCGTCTCGCACAAACCGTGACACGGCACTTGCAGCACGCGTTCCAGCGACCGGTCGCGCCCCATTCACACAATGCATACCAAACACTGACTGAGCGACTCATCACCACGCCACAGCCGCTGGTGATTGATTCCTTCTGCGGCACCGGTATGAGCACGGCACAACTCGCTGCCAAACACCCCGATCACCTCATCGTCGGTATAGATCAGTCGAGCCATCGACTGCAGAAGCATATGCCAGGGACCAGCGACAACTATATTTTTCTGCATGCGGAAGCCGAGGACATCTGGCAATTGCTGCTGGCGGACGGCCGTAGTGCAGATTTCCACTACCTGCTCTATCCCAACCCCTGGCCCAAAAGCAAACACCTGCAGCGACGCGTTCACGGCCACGCCAGCTTCCCCTGGCTATTGGCGCTTGGGGGGCATATCGAGCTACGCTCCAACTGGCAGAACTATGTCGAGGAATTCGGCGTCGCCATGCATTTGGCGGGCGTGCACGGCCGCATCGCGCAGGTGCCGGAAGCACCGGCGCTCACCCTGTTTGAGAGGAAGTACCGGGATAGTCAGCACAACTTGTGGCGCTACACTGCCGCCGTGACGAATCCCGCGTAATGGGCTAAAGTCCCCGGTCCACTTGGAGGTAACGCAATGACTGCGACACAAGCCGATCCGGTCTGGAATCGCATCCGCACCGAGACTGAGAAACACGCCCAGGAAGAGCCGCTGCTGGCGAGTTTTCTGCATTCCACTATTCTCAATCACAACACGCTTGAGTGTGCGCTCAGCTTCCACCTCGCCAATCAACTGGACAGCCCCACGGTGTCTTCACTGATGCTGCGGGAAGTGATTCTGCAGGCGATGCAGCGCGACGCGAGTATTCGCGATGCCATGCGCGCCGACCTCGTTGCTGTGGTCGACCGCGATTCCGCCAGCCAGGAACTCTATGTGCCCTTTCTGTACTTCAAGGGCTTTCACGCGCTGCAGAGTCAGCGCATCGCCCACTGGCTGTGGAATAACGGTCGGGAGTCGATGGCGCTGTTCTTCCAGAACCGGGTTTCAGTCAAGTTCGGCGTGGATATCCACCCCGCCGCAAAGCTGGGACGGGGCATTATGCTCGACCATGCCACCGGCCTGGTCATCGGTGAAACAGCGGTGGTCGGCGACGATGTATCGATTCTGCAGTCAGTGACCCTGGGCGGCACCGGCAAGGATGAAGGCGATCGCCACCCCAAGATTGGCAACGGCGTACTGATTAGCGCTGGAGCCAAGATTCTGGGCAATATCAGGGTCGGTGAAGGCGCCAAGGTCGGCGCGGGGAGCGTGGTGTTGGAAGAAGTGCCCCCGCACACCACAGTCGCCGGTGTGCCCGCCAAAATTGTGGGACGGCCGGCAACCGATGCACCGGCTCTGGATATGAACCACGACTTCTGCTACGACGAAAATGCCGACTGCTAGCAAGCAGCGGCACGCTAGCGCAGGATCAGAGCGGCGCTAATCCGCCAGGTGGTACTGCGGTGATAACTCCACCACGGCGTCGACAAACGCCGTGACGTGGTCAGGGTTAATCCCCGGGGTAATACCGTGCCCCAGGTTGAAGACATGGCCTGTGCCATGGCCGAAACCTGCCAGAATAGACGCGACTTCTTCACGGATGCGCGCAGGAGATGCGTGCAGCATGGCAGGGTCCATATTGCCCTGCAGTGCGACTCTGCCACCCACCAGCACCCGGGCAGTGGCGATATCCGTTGTCCAATCAATGCCGACACCGTCGGCGCCGCACTCAGCAATGGTGTTCAACCACTGACCACCGCCTTTGGTAAATACAATCACCGGCACCTTGCGGCCGTCTGCCTCCCGGGGCAGGCGGGAAATCACCCGCTGCATGTACTTGAGCGAGAACTCTTTGTAGGCAGCGGCACTGAGGCTACCACCCCAGGTATCGAAAATTTGCACCGCCTGTGCACCCGCGCGAATCTGGGCTGCAAGATAGTCGGCCACGGCATCGGCCAGCAGCGACAATAACGCGTGCATTAACTCCGGCTTGTCGTAAGCCATGGCTTTCACATTGGCGAAGTCCTTGGAGGAGCCGCCTTCAACCATGTAAGTCGCGAGTGTCCAGGGACTGCCTGAAAAACCGATCAAGGGGACCTTGCCGTTTAGCTCTTGCCGAATGGTGCTCACGGCATTCATGACATAGCCGAGATCATCTTCGGCGATAATCGCATTCAGGCCATTGAGATCGGCTTCGCTGCGCACAGTCTTGTGAAACTTCGGCCCTTCGCCCTCTTCAAAATAAAGGCCCAGGCCCAGTGCATCGGGGACGGTGAGGATGTCGGAAAATAGAATGGCCGCATCCATGGGATAGCGGCGCAGGGGCTGCATGGTCACTTCACATGCCAGCTCTGCGTTTTTGCACAAATCCAGAAACGAGCCCGCCTGCTGGCGGGTCGCGCGGTATTCAGGCAGATAACGACCGGCCTGACGCATCATCCAGATGGGGGTGCGATCTACCGGCTGGCGCAGCAGTGCGCGCAGAAAACGGTCGTTTTTAAGTTCAGTCATCAGTGCGTCCTGCTGGCGCGAATAGGCGCCTTAAACGTCCAGGTAGTCGAGAATGCCTTCAGCTGCCTGACGACCTTCCCAGATGGCAGTCACCACCAGGTCGGAGCCGCGAACCATATCGCCACCGGCAAAAATTTTCGGGTTGCTAGTCTGGAACTTAAAGGTCTGCTCTTCCTCAGCGACCACGCCCTGCCAGTGGTTGAGTTCAACACTCACATCACCCAACCATTCAGGCGGGCTGGGCTGGAAGCCGAAGGCGACAATGACCGTATCCGCTTCGAGCACTTCCTCAGAGCCGGCAATGGGCTGCGGGCGACGGCGGCCATCGGCATCTGCCTCACCCAGCTCTGTGGTCACCACTTTAATGCCACAGGCCTGGCCGAAGTACTCAACCACCTCAATCGGTTGACGGTTGTACAGGAACTCAACGCCCTCTTCACAGGCATTCTTCACCTCGCGGCGCGAGCCGGGCATATTCTCTTCGTCACGACGATAGGCGCAGATGACTTTGTCGGCGCCCTGGCGAACCGCGGTGCGCACACAGTCCATGGCCGTATCACCACCACCGAGTACGATGACACGCTTGCCGCGCAGATTGATATAGGCGTCGGAGTCCTGTTCGAAGCCCAAATTGTGGTTCACGTTGCCCACCAGGTAGGGCAGTGCTTCATAGACACCGGGCAAATCTTCTCCGGGGAAGCCGCCTTTCATGTAGGTGTAAGTGCCCATGCCCATAAACACAGCGTCATACTGCTCGAGCAGCTCGCTGATCTGCACGTCGGTACCGATCTCGGTATTGAGGCGGAACTCAATACCCATGCCCTCGAATACCTCACGACGGCGCACCATCACTTCTTTCTCAAGCTTGAACTCGGGAATACCAAAGGTCAGCAGACCGCCAATTTCTGGATAGCGATCAAACACCACCGCTTTCACGCCATTGCGAGCCAGAATATCGGCACAGCCCAGTCCCGCCGGACCAGCACCGATAATGGCCACCTTTTTTCCGGTGTCGACCACATCGGAAAGATCGGGACGCCAGCCCATGGCGAGTGCGGTATCGGTAATGTATTTCTCAGAGGCACCAATGGTGACAGCGCCAAAGCCGTCGTTAAGTGTGCATGCCCCTTCGCACAGACGATCCTGCGGGCATACCCGACCACATACCTCAGGGAGGGTGTTGGTCTGGTGGGACAGCTCTGCCGCCTCAAACAAGTTGCCTTCGGATACCAGCTTGAGCCAGTTGGGAATGAAATTGTGCACCGGACACTTCCATTCACAGTAGGGGTTACCGCACTCCAGGCAGCGATGCGATTGCTCGGCAACCTGATCCTTGGAGTAAGGGTTGTAGATTTCGACGTACTCTGACTTGCGCGACTGCAGCGCTTTTTTGTCGGGGTCGTTACGACCGACATCGATAAACTGGAAATTGTTTGCCAGGCGATTACTCATAATCCGTTACCACTAGTCGGTGTTACGCAGGCGCGACAGCAGAGCATCAAACTCCGCCGCCTTGGGCTTAACCAGCCAGAACTTGCCAACATAATCTTCAAAGTTGTCCAACAAATGAGTGCCCCACTCCGAACCTGTTTCTTCAACAAACTCGCGAATATTGCCACGCAGGTGGTTGCGATAGGGCTCCATATACTCAGCGCTGACCCGGTGAATCTCCACCAGCTCGCTGTTGTATTTGTCGATAAAGGTGCGATCCATATCCAGCACGTAGGCGAATCCGCCTGTCATGCCAGCGCCGAAGTTGACCCCGGTGGGGCCCAGTACGGTGACGTTACCGCCAGTCATGTATTCACAGCAGTGGTCGCCCGCGCCTTCGACGACGGCGTGGGCACCGGAGTTGCGCACCGCAAAGCGCTCGCCGGCAATGCCGGCAGCGAACAGGCGGCCGCCAGTGGCGCCATACAGGCAGGTGTTGCCGATAATCGACGTTTCCTGTGACTTGAATTCACTGACGCGGGGCGGGTAGATCACTAGCTTACCGCCGGCCATACCTTTGCCCACATAGTCGTTGGAATCACCTTCGAGGTACATGTGCAGGCCGCCGGCGTTCCAGACGCCAAAGCTCTGGCCCGCGGTACCAGTCAGGCGCAGCACCAGTGGATTGGTTTCCATACCTTCATTGCCATAGCGCTTGGCAATTTCGCCGGAGAGTCGCGCACCAATGGAGCGGTCGCAGTTACATACCTCGAACGCAAACTCGCCGCCCTGGTTGGCTTCAATGTTTGCCAGCGTCGCGGCGACCATCTCCTCGGCCTTCTCACCCTTGTCGAAGGGATCGTTAGAGGACACCTGGCAGAACTCAGGCTGTCCAGCAGCGTCATCGTCTTTGTGCAGAATAGGCGCCAGGTCGAGGCGGGTCTGTTTGTCGGTGTCACCCGGCAGGGCCTCGAGCAGATCAGTGCGTCCGATCAACTCCTCGAGCGAGCGCACACCCAGGCGCGCCAACCACTCGCGGGTCTCCATGGCAATAAAGGTGAAGAAATTCATCACCATTTCAACCGTGCCGTTGAAGTGGTCGTCACGCAGCTTCTGGTGCTGGGTGGCGACACCGGTGGCGCAGTTGTTCAGGTGACAGATACGCAGGTACTTACAACCCAGGGCAACCATGGGACCGGTGCCGAAACCAAAGCTCTCGGCGCCCAGGATAGCGGCCTTGATCACATCCAGGCCGGTCTTGAGGCCACCGTCTGCCTGCAGGCGGATTGCGCCGCGCAGGTTGTTGCCGCGCAGGGTTTGCTGCACTTCGGCAAGGCCGAGCTCGAAGGGCGAGCCTGCATAGCGGATCGACGTCAACGGGCTTGCTGCCGTGCCGCCATCGTATCCGGAAATGGTAATGAGGTCGGCGTAGGCCTTGGCCACGCCTGCGGCAATCGTGCCCACCCCGGGCTCGGAGACCAGCTTCACTGACACCAGCGCGTCCGGGTTAACCTGCTTGAGGTCAAAGATCAGCTGGGCCAGATCCTCAATCGAATAAATATCGTGATGCGGCGGCGGAGAAATCAGGGTAACGCCGGGCACGGAGTAGCGCAGGCGTGCAATCAGGTCGTTCACCTTGCCGCCGGGGAGCTGACCGCCCTCGCCTGGCTTCGCGCCCTGGGCCACCTTGATCTGCAGTACTTCGGCATTCACAAGGTAGTGTGGGGTCACACCAAAACGGCCCGAGGCGATCTGCTTGATCTTGGACATGCGCTCGGTGCCATAGCGGATCGGATCTTCGCCGCCTTCACCGGAGTTGGAGCGCGCACCCATGCGGTTCATGGCCGCTGCCAGCGCCTCGTGGGCCTCCGGGCTCAACGCCCCCAGGCTCATGCCGGCCGAGTCAAAGCGCGGCAGAATGTTCTCCACCGGCTCAACCTCGTTGATATCAATGCCTGCACCCTCTACCGGACGCAGCAGATCGCGCAACGTGGCAACGGGGCGCTCATTAACCAGCGCGGCGTAGCGCTGGTAGTCCGCATAGTCGCCACTGGCGACCGCCTGCTGCAGGGACATCACCACGTCGGGGTTGTAGGCGTGGTATTCCTGGCCGTGCACATACTTGAGCAGACCGCCCTGTTCGATCGTCTTGCGCGGCGTCCAGGCGCGCTTGGCGAGGAGCTGTTGCTCCGCCTCCAACTCGGAAAAACCCGAGCCTTCAATACGCGAGGCCACACCACAGAATGACAGGTCAACCACTTCGCGGGCGAGACCAACCGCCTCAAACAGCTGGGCGCCCCGGTAAGAGCTGACCGCTGAAATGCCCATTTTGGACATAATCTTCAGCAGACCTTTGTTAATGCCCTTGCGGTAGTTCTTGTAGCAAATGCTGGGCTCGCCCAGCACTTCACCGCAGCGAATCAACTCTTCGAGAACACTATAGGCGAGGTATGGGTACACAGCAGTGGCGCCAAAGCCGAGCAGACACGCAATCTGATGTGAATCCCGCGCACTGGCAGTCTCCACCACGATGTTGCATTCCGCGCGCAGCCCCAGCTTGATTAGCGCATGGTGCACCGCGCCGGTGGTCAGCATGCTATGAATGGGCAGGCGACCTTTTTCGATCTCGCGATCGGACAACACCAGAATCGTGCTACCGCTATTCACTGCGCTCTCTGCCTCGGCAATCACCTGGCGTACACCCTGCTCCAGACTCATCTCGTCGGGATTGTAGGTGCAGTCGATTTTGCGCGGCTGGAAGCCGGGCCGGTCGAGATTTAGCAGGGTGGTGAATTTACCCTGGGACAGCACCGGTGAGGTCAGGATCACCCGATCCGCGTGCTCCGGCCCCTCGTGGAACAGGTTTTTCTCGCCACCCAGGTCCGTCTCCAGTGACATCACAATCGTTTCGCGCAGCGGATCGATCGGCGGGTTGGTCACCTGGGCAAATTTCTGGCGGAAGTAGTCGTACAGTGAGCGCTCTTTGCGGGACAGTACCGCCATGGGCGTGTCATCGCCCATGGAGCCCACGGCCTCGTTACCGGACTCCGCCAGCGGCCGCAGCACCTGGTCGCGCTCTTCAAAGCTCACCTGGAACATTTTCATATAGGCATCGAGCTGCGCGCGCTCAATCCCGGAAATCATCTCGCTGCCGAAGGTCCCCTCAATGCGCTGGGCCTTTTCTTTCAACCAGCGCTTGTAGGGCTGGGCATTCTTGAGGCGATTATCAATGTCCTCAGTCTGCAGCAGCTCACCGGTCTGGGTGTCGACCATCATCATCTGCCCGGGGCCAACCCGGCCCTTGGCGACAACGTCTTCAGGCTTGTAATCGTAGGTGCCGATCTCTGAAGCCAGAGTAATAAACCCGTCTTTGGTTTTGACCCAGCGCGCCGGGCGCAGGCCGTTGCGATCGAGCATACAGACGGCGTAGCGACCATCGGTCAGTACCAGTCCGGCGGGGCCATCCCAGGGCTCCATGTGCATGGAGTGGTATTCGTAGAATGCCTTGAGGTCGGGATCCATCAACTCCATGTTCTGCCACGCGGGCGGAATCAGCATGCGCAGGGCCCGGGCCATGTCGACACCGCCGGTGAGCAGCACATCGAGCATGTTATCCATACTGGATGAGTCGGAGCCGGTGCGATTCACCAGCGGCGCAATGTCCTTGATATTGGGCAGACGCTCGGTCTCGAAACACGCGGTGCGGGCCTCGGCCCAGTTGCGGTTACCCTCAATGGTGTTGATTTCACCGTTATGCGCCAACAGGCGGAAGGGCTGGGCCAACGGCCACTTGGGCATGGTGTTGGTAGAAAAACGCTGGTGGAACACACAGATGGCGGTTTCGAGCCGTTCGTCCGCCAGGTCCTGGTAGAACTTCGGCAGATCCACCGGCATGACCAGGCCTTTGTAGGAAATCACCCGCCCGGACAGGCTGGCAATGTAATAATCCTCGTCCTGCTCGCAGGCCATTTCCGCCTTGCGTCGGGCGACAAACAACTTGGTGGACAGCTCGACATCGGTCAGGCCCGCCGCATCGATAAACACCTGCTCAATCCGGGGCAGGGTCTCCAGCGCGATTTCACCGCACACAGAGTCATCGGTGGGCACTTCGCGCCAACCAATCACCGTCAGGCCCTGATCAGTCAGGGCGACTTCTGTGGCAGCCCTTGCGGCCTGGGCGGCCTCGGCGTCGCGGCTCAGGAAGATCTGGCCCACGGCAAACATGTCAGAGAGGGTGGCGCCGAACAACTCCTGCGCCAGGGTGGCCATGAACTGACGCGGCATTTGCAACAACAGGCCACAACCGTCACCTGTCTTGCCATCTGCGGCAATACCGCCGCGGTGAGTCATGCAGGTCAGAGATTCAATAGCGGTCTGCAGCAGGCGGTGGCTGGCTTCGCCAGAGGTGTGGGCGATCAAACCAAAGCCGCAGTTGTCGCGGAACTCTTCAGGTCTATACAGGCCTGCGTTCATAGTAAGTCCAGAATATCTATTGAAAACAACAAGTTACACCGAAACCCCAGCCATGAAACTCAGCTCGGGGCAAAAGGGGGTGGTTATTTTACACAGATGGCCTGTGGTGGACAAACTTCCACCACTGACCGTCAGGTTCCCCGCGGGAATGACTCCAGCAGGGCGAGAATTTCAGCTTCTGCGGCATCGTCGACAATCTGTGCCTCGCCGATGGCAGTCAACAACACCAGCCGCAGCCTGCCGTCGACGACTTTCTTGTCGCGGCCCATCAAATCCAGAAATTGCGCCGGGCTCATATCTGCCGGCTGCGCTACCGGCAGGTTCATCTGCACAAGCAGCTCGCGAAACGCATCCACCTCCGCAGCTGCGATTGACCCGCGCCGGGCCGACATTTCCAGCGCCAGCAGCATACCCGTGGCAACGGCTTCGCCGTGCAACCAGTTGCCGTAACCCTGAGCCGTTTCTATCGCGTGGCCAAACGTGTGACCAAGGTTGAGAATAGCGCGAATACCCCCTTCGCGCTCATCGGCGGCGACCACCGCCGCCTTGCATGCACAGCTGCGCTCGATCGCCTCGGCCAGAGCCGCCTCTTCACGCGCGAGCAACTTGGCGGCATTGGCCTGAATCCAGCGATAAAAAGGCTCATCACAAATCAGGCCGTACTTCACCACTTCCGCTAGCCCGGCAGCAAACTCCCGCGGCGGCAGCGACTGCAGCGTATTGGTATCGATCAGCACCGCCTGGGGCTGGTAGAACGCGCCAATCATGTTCTTGCCCTGGGGATGATTAACGGCGGTTTTGCCCCCCACCGAGGAATCTACCTGGGCCAGCAGAGTGGTGGGCACCTGAATAAAGTTCACGCCCCGCTGATAGCAGGCTGCGGCAAAGCCGGTAATATCACCCACCACACCGCCGCCGAGGGCGATCAATGTCGTGGTGCGACTGTGGCGGTCTGCCATGATGTGATCGAAGATCCCGTTCAAGGTCTCCAGCGTCTTGAACGCCTCACCATCGGGCAGAATAACCTCGGTCACCAGGCTGCGCTCACCCACGGCAGTGCGCAGCTTGTCCATGAATAGCGGCGCCACGGTGTCGTTACTCACCACCACCACCTGGTAGCCATGGATATGCGGACCCATCAGTGCCGGGTCGGACAGCAGGTCACGACCAATATAAACAGGGTAGCTACGCTCACCCAGGTCGACGTGAAGCGTGTGCATAATCAGGGACACGGCAAAACCTCAATTGAAAATCGGGGAAGCATGATAAGCCCCCGGAGCGCCACTGCCTAGTTGCCAGCCAGCTGCTTGACCAGGCGCTGGGCAACCGTGCGAGGACTGCAACCGTCGGTTTCAATGACATGATCGGCGATTTCCCGGTAAAACGGATCGCGAATGGCAAACAGGTCGCGCAGTACCTGCTCCGGGTCACCGGTTTGCAGCAACGGGCGCTTGCGGTCCTTGCGCGTCCTGCGCACCTGCTCATCGAGTGAGGCATAGAGATAGATGACATAGCCGCGGGCACCCAGCGCCCGACGGTTTTCAGGCCGCATGACCACGCCACCGCCAGTGGCCAACACCACATCGTCCCAAAGAGTCATTTCCTCCACCACCTGCTGCTCGCGATCGCGAAAGCCTTCCTCACCTTCCACGTCAAAAATCCACGGGATATCAGCGCCGGTACGCGCTTCAATCTCGGTATCGGTGTCGGCAAACTGGAGCTTGAGGTGGTCGGCGAGGTACTTGCCAATGGTGGACTTGCCGGCCCCCATGGGGCCGACAAGGAAAACGCGATTGAGGGGCATTAGTCGAGCAGAGTGTCCGCGAGAATCTTCGGCGTGATGAAGATCAGGGTCTCTGTCTTGGTCTTGGAAATCGAGGTGCTGCGGAAGAACGCGCCCACGTAGGGAATGTCTCCAAAGAACGGCACCTTGTTCACGGATTCCAGATCTTCGGTCTTGAAGACACCGCCGAGCACAACCGTCTCGCCATTGCCTACCAGCACCTGGCTGTTCAGTTCCGTTGTATCAATCGAGGGTATAAAACCGCCGCGACCGGAGGGCACGAGTTCGCCCACGGAATCCTGCTTGATCACCAGGTCGAGCATGATGCGATCGTCCGGGGTAATACTTGGGGTCACATCCAGCTCCAGTACCGCTTCCTTAAAGGAAGTCGATGTCGCACCGGAGGCAGAAGCTTCCTGGTAGGGAATCTCGGTACCCGACTTGATATTGGCCTGCTGCTTGTCGCCGGTAATAACCTTCGGCTGGGAGACCACTTCACCTTCACCGGCCGCTTCCAGGGCTGACAGCTCCGCTGTCAGGAACAGGTCGTCACTGGTGAAGCCCACCGCAAAGCCACTGGTACTGGCCACACCCAGGTCAACCAGCAGGGCACCCGGATAGGACACACTAGGCGTCGTACCGTTGATGATGGACTGGTTAAGCGCAGCCACGTTGGCCGTATCACCGGAGATCGAGCCAATATTGCCATTCAGGTCAGGCTCGATGTAGCCGCCGCCCCACTCAATACCAAGGTTCTGAGTCAGGTCAGACTGGGCAATGACAATGCGTGACTCGATCATCACCTGGCGCACGGGAATATCCACCAACTCGATGAGATTGCGAATTTCCTGCATCTTATTCGCGGTGTCAGTAATGATGAGAGAGTTGGTGCGACCATCCACAACCACGGAGCCGCGAGATGACAGCAGACTGCCGCCCTCTTCAGAGCCGGCCTTGAACAATTTCGTAATATCTGCTGCTTTCGCATAACGAATGCGGACAAACTCAGAGACCAACGGCGCCAGTTCCGCAATCTGCTTGTTCGCTTCGATTTCCTGGCGCTCGCGCTCCGCAATTTCGGCAGCCGGGGCTACCATGAGAACGTTACCGACCATACGCTTGTCCAGGCCTTTGGTTTTTAGCACCAGCTCCAGTGCCTGGTCCCAGGGTACGTTTTGCAGACGCAGGGTAATCCGACCGCGAACCGTGTCACTGGCCACCAGGTTCATTTCGGTGAAGTCGGCAATCAGCTGCAGTACCGCGCGCACTTCAATATCCTGGAAGTTCAGGGAGATCCGATCGCCCACATAGGCGAACTCGTTGCGACGCTCCTCAACCTCTTTCGGGGTCAGGGGCTTCACACTCAGCACATACTCGTTATTCGTCTGGTAGGCCAGGTAATCGAAATCACCGGCCGTCTTCAGTGTCAGCGTCGCGCCGCGCTCAGTGGTATTGACGTCCACACTCTGCACCGGTGTGGCAAAGTCGGTCACATCAAAGCGGCGCATCAGTCGTTCGGGCACATTGGTGTCGACAAACTGCAGCTTGATATCTCCCGCCTCGCTGAACACGTTCACGTCCACCGAAGGGTCGGTCAGCGCCAGGGTCAGACGGCCCTCGCCTTCAGCTGTGCGCTGAAATTGCAAATCGCTGATTTCTGAGTCCACATCAGCCACCGGGGTCACCTCAGTGGGCAATCGATTCGGATCGGAGGCAGGCTTGAGATAATCGTCGCCATCCTGGCCAACCACCAGGTACATGCTGTTGCCCTCAACACGCGTCTCGTAGGGCACCAGCTTGACCAGGTTCACCACCATCCGGGTGCGATCGCCGGACTCCAGCACCACCACACCCGTGGCATTACCATAGGGCAGGGAGTAGCGCTTGCGCTCCAGCTTAGAGCTCGCGCCGGGGAAATCCATGGCGATACGCGCCGGCTTCTCAATGGTATAAGCCTTGGCCTCGGGGGGCGGCTCATTGAAATCCAGTCGCACCTCAAATTTGCTGCCCGGGCGCGAGCTGAACTCGATGTCCTGAATAATCGGCTCCGCCTGGACGGCCATCGCAAACGCGCCTAATACGACGCCTGCGACCGGTCGCAACCATTTCCCTGTTGTCATTCTTCCTTTGCCCACGGCCTTTGTCCCCAGAATTTGTTTTTTAATTGACATGGCAATCACCCATGGCCCCGGCTTAAATGCCGGATAACTTAATTGATCGCGGCCGTTCTACCCAGCCGTCTGCACTGCCGTCACTCACGATCTCGACCACGGCCACATAGGTGTCGGTGGTTTCCACGATCTTGCCGTGATGACGTCCCAGATAATTACCAATAGACACGCGATGCACCCCGCCCTGCGGGTCGCGAATCAAAACCCAGTTGGCTTCGCGCCCATCCAGGGTGCCCACCATACGCAGGGAGTCGAAGGTAAATTGCTCCAGGAATTCTTTGGCTCTGTTCTCATCAGGCTTAATTGCGCTGACGGCTTGCAGCTGAGCAATATCTCGAACTTCGATTGGTCGCTCAAAGGGGCTACGTAACGTTGTCGCGCTATAGCCAAAAGCCTCGTAAGCCTTAAAGGTCGGTATCGGCTCAATAACTCCGCCTGGGCGCGCCCGCTTTTGGTCCATAAATGCATCGAGATCAGCAAAATCAGGTCCACTACAGCCCGCGAGCAACACAGGCAACAAAGCCACAAAACTTATTTTTTTGAGGGATTTCATTAATTTGCACCCCCATCACGGTAGCGATAAGTCTTGGCAGTAATGCTCATCTTGAGGTTGTTCGCATTGCCTCCAGTGCTAGAGATATTGAAATCATGCAAGGTCACGATCCGGGGCAGCGCCGCCAAACCACTCACAAAGGCGCCCAAATCATGGTAAGAGCCGGACGCCTGGATAGCGATGGGCAACTCAACATAAAATTCACGCGCACGCTCTGATTTTAAATCGATGCTGGAAATTGCTAGGCCATTTAGCAGGCCCTTGTTGGTGATATCTTCCAGCAGGCCAGGCACCTCTGTATCGCTGGGCAACTGGCTTACCAGCGCTCCGAAAGTCTCCTCCATCTCGGCCAATTGCTTACGGTAAGCATCGAGGTTCGCCGCTTGAAACGCTTTCTTTTCAAAATCCTTCTTTAGTTTCTGCTCTCGCTGCTCTTCTTTGGCCAAGCGTTTTTGTAGATCTTCGATGTGGTAGTAGTAACCGCCAGCAATAACCGCGGCTAAAACAAGCACCCAAACGATGAATTTTATCGCAAATGGCCAACTGCCAATGTTCTCAAAATCTAGATCATTGACATCGAATTCGCGCAGGGAGCGCATGGAATCTTCAAATGCCATGATTAGGACTCCCCTTCTTTTTCGGTTTTAGGTGGCTGAACCCTGACGGTCAGATTAAACGTGTTCGCCTGATCACCATATTTGGTTGCCGCCTTCACCTTGTCGAGATTGGGGCGAGTAAGCCAATCAGAGTTATCCAACCGCCTCATCAGGCTAGACACCCGATTGTTAGACTCTGCAATACCATTAATCGATATCTTCTTCCCTTGTGACGTCAGCCGTGTATAGAAAACGCCATCAGGAACTGTACGCACTATCTGATCAAGCACACGAACAATCAGTGGGCGAGTACCCTGCAGCTCTTGAATGACCCGCATTCTATCGATCAATTGGTTGCGACGTTTCTGCAACTCACGTATCTCGCGCACCTGTTTATCCAGCTCTTTAATGTTCTGGGTCAGATACGAGTTACGCGCTTTCTGGTTATCGATCTGGTTATTCACCACCCGATCAGCCAGCAACACCACACTGGCTCCAAACAGGGCCACCAATGCCAACGTCACCAGAAAATCGCGCTTGAGTTCAGCGCGGCGCTCGTCGCGCCACGGGAGTAAGTTAATCTTCGCCATCAGTCAAAACTCCGCAGGGCAAGGCCGCAGGCAATCATCATGGCCGGCGCATCGCTGCTCAGGGCCACGGCGTTTACCTTGGACGAAATTGACATGTCAGCGAAAGGATTCGCCACCTGGGTGGGCGTGCCGAGTTTTTCCTGGACCAATTCGGGCAGCCCCTCCATGGAGGAGACCCCGCCGGCGAGGATAATGTAGTCCACGTCGTTGTACTGACTGGACGAGAAGAAAAACTGCAGGGATCGGGCCACCTGCTGAACGACCGCGTCTTTGAAAGGCTCGAGTACTTCAGGCTCGTAATCGTCGGGCAAACCGCCCTGCTTCTTAGCAAGACCCGCTTCTTCAAGGGGCAGGCCGTAGCGGCGCATGATTTCATCAGTCAGCTGCTTGCCGCCAAAAAGCTGTTCGCGGGTGTAGATGGTCTGGCCACCGTGCAAGACACTGAGCGTGGTCATGGTGGCACCGATATCGACCACCGCCACCGTGGCGTCGCCATCCAGATCGAGCTGGCTGCTGATTAACGAGTAAGCCCGCTCCATCGCATAGGCTTCCACATCGACAATTTTGGCGGTGACATCCGCGCCGTCAAGGGCGTCTACTCTGGCATCGATCGTCTCGCGACGACAGGCCGCCAGCAAGACTTCCACCTGACCGGGGTGCTCGGGCGAATCGCCCTGCACCTCGAAGTCGATCGCCACCTCTTCCAGGGGGTAGGGGATATACTGATCGGCCTCCAGCGTCAGCTGGGTCTCCATGTCATCCTCACTAAGCCCCTGGGGCATATCGATCATCTTGGTGATGACCGACGACCCGGAGACGGCGGCAGCCGCAATTTTGAGTTTGGTTCTGGACTGGGCAACAACGTTGCGGACGGCGTTGGCTACGCCGTCAACGTCATTGACATTCTTCTCGATGACCGCGTCCTGCGGTAGCGAACTTACCGCGTAGCTTTCTACACGGTAGCGATTCCCTGAGTAGCTCAACTCAAGCAACTTGACCGTTGTCGAGCTGATATCAAGCCCCAGAACCGGCGTCGCCTTTCTTTTCCCTATTAGACCAAGCAACTTTTTTCCCTATCAGTATCACTAACTTAGGATGTTTTTATACACCGATACATTAATTGGTAGTTATAACATCGTCGGAATTATATCCAAACCAAAAAAAGGCCTATAATTACCAAATGAATGCCCTCCCCTGCGTACAAAAATATAACAAGCCCCTGTTTTGTAAAGAGATTAAATGAGCTTTCTCCACTTTCTTCTGAGAATGACCCTTCTCGGCGCCTTTGGCGGGCTCTGGGGGCTTGCCGGCATCTATTTATACCTGAGCCCCAACCTGCCTGACGTTGAAACGCTGCGCGATGTCAAACTGCAGACCCCGATGCGGGTTTACACCCGCGAAGGCGACCTGATCGGCCAGTTCGGCGAACAAAAGCGCAGTCCGCTACCTTTTGACGACATTCCCGACCAGTTCGTCAAGGCACTTCTCGCTGCGGAAGACGACAACTTCTTCCGCCACCAGGGCATCGATCTCATGGGTCTGGGGCGCGCAGTATCGGAACTGGTGCTCACCGGCCAGAAGGGCTCAGGCGGCAGTACCCTGACCATGCAGGTCGCGCGCAACTACTTCCTCTCCCTGGAAAGGACGTTTATGCGCAAATTCAACGAAATCCTGCTGGCAATCGAGATTGAGCGAGCCCTGGATAAAGAAGAGATATTCGAGCTTTACTTCAACCGGGTCTTCCTGGGGCATCGGGCCTACGGTTTCGAGGCGGCCTCCAGGGTTTACTACGGCAAGGGCATCGACGAACTGAGTCTGGCCCAACATGCCATGCTGGCGGGCATTCCCAAGGCGCCGTCGCGGAACAACCCCGTGAGCGGCCCCACCGCGGGCAAAGAGCGGCGCGACTGGATTCTGGGGCGCATGCTCACCCTCGGCTACATCGACCAGTCCCAGTTCGATACCGCCAGCAGCGAGATCGACAGCGCCACGCTGCACGGCGCGCAGTTGAGCTTTACTGCCCACTACGCCGCCGAGATGGCCCGCCAGGAGATGCTCGACCGCTATGGTATGGACGCCTACAACGATGGCTACCATGTTTACACCACCATCAGCAGCGAGCTGCAGCAGACGGCACGCAGCGCCCTGATTAACGGCCTGGTCACCTACGATGAACGCCACGGTTATCGCGGCCCGGAACAGCGCTTCCCACTTGCCGAGGAGGCGGAGGTCGATGCCACTGAATACTGGCTCAATGCGCTGGCAGATATCCCTGTCATCGCCTGGCAGACACCGGCCATTATCACCGAGGTCCTCGATGACAAAGTGAGCCTGCTATTCCGGGATGGCTCCCTGGGCGAGCTGTTCTGGGAAAACGGCATGTCAGACGCGCGCCCCTATCTCACCGAAGATCGGCGCGGCTCCAAACCCGAGAATCCCGCAGAACTGTTTACCCCCGGCGACCTGATTCGAGTTGTAGCGGGCGAATTGCCCGAGCCGCCGACAGAGGAAGCAGACCCTGAAGCCGGCGACACAGACACACCCCCAGCACCACTCCAGCCACCCTGGCAACTGACCCAGGTGCCCGCCGCCCAGGCTGCGCTCGTCGCCCTGGCACCAGATAACGGCGCCATCCTGAGTATTGTTGGCGGTATGGGCTTTGAGCTGAGCAAATTCAACCGTGCCACCCAGGCCCAGCGTCAGCCAGGCTCCAACTTCAAGCCCTTCCTCTACGGTGCCGCAATGGAAGCAGGCTTTACCGCTGCCAGCATCATCAACGACGCACCGGTGGTTCTGGAAGACAGCTCACTGGAAGATATCTGGCGCCCGGAAAACGATAGCGGCGTTTTTCACGGACCGACCCGCTTGCGCTGGGCCCTGACCAAATCCCGCAATCTGGTGTCGATTCGCCTGCTGCAACAACTGGGCGTGCGCGAGCTGATTGCGGCGGTCGATCGCTACGGGTTCGATACCTCCGATTTTTCCCCCGACCTGTCGCTGGCGCTGGGCACCCACGCCATGAGCCCGCTAGAGGTGGCCACTGGCTATGCCATGCTTGCCAATGGCGGTTATCAGGTAGAACCCTTCCTGATTGATCGCATCGATGATTTCCACGGCGAAACCGTCTTCAAGGCACAGCCGCTAACGGTGTGCCGGGACTGCGACCAGCCTGAATCAACGGAAGCGTCCTTGGAGGAACTGAGCATGGAGCAAATCCTGGCACAGGAATCCGCGCCGGCTGACCGGGCGCCGATCGCCCCGCGGGTGATGGAAAAGAGGGCCAATTTCATCCTCAACAGCATTCTCGAGGACGTGATTACCCGGGGCACCGGCCGCAGGGCCCTGGTGCTGAAACGGGGCAACATCGCCGGTAAGACCGGCACAACCAATGGTCCCATGGACGCCTGGTTCTCAGGCTACAACCAGGATGTGGCCACGACGACATGGGTAGGTTTCGACAACTACACCCCCCTCGGACGCCGAGAATTTGGCGGTACCGCCGCGCTGCCCATCTGGATTGATTATATGCGCCTGGCGCTGGCAAACAGTGAAGACCGGGAGCGCCCACTACCGCCGGGTATCGTCAACGTGAAAATCGACCCGGAAACGGGCCTGCTGGCAGGGTCGCGAAACCCCACAGCAATCTTTGAGTACTTCCGTCAGGAGCATGTCCCTGCCAGCGGCAAGGACGGCGACAGCCTGAACCCCGGGAGTCAGGGCACGGACGATCTGGTACAGGATATTTTCTGACCCCGAACCTGAATCAGAGCGTGGGCGCGTAGTCCTCCGGCAGCGCCACCCGGGCGACGCCCGACTCAACCGCTGCCCGCGCCACCGCCGGCGCAAGGCGCCCCAGCAAACGACTGTCCATGGGCTTGGGTATGATGTACTCAGGCCCGAACGCCAGTGATTCCACGCCACAGGCATCGAGCACAACCTGCTCAACAGGTTCCCTGGCCAGGTCGCACAGCGCATGTACCGCCGCCACCTTCATTTCTTCATTAATGGCGCTGGCACGCACATCCAGCGCGCCGCGGAAAATAAAGGGGAAGCCCAGCACATTGTTGACCTGGTTTGGGTAGTCCGACCGGCCGGTGGCTATAATCAGATCATCCCGGGTCGCCAGTGCCAGCTCCGGCTTAATCTCCGGGTCGGGGTTGGAACAGGCAAAGACCACCGGGCGGTCCGCCATGGACAGCAGCATTTCCGGGCTGAGCAGATCAGCGCCGGACAGGCCGATAAAGACGTCTGCACCACTGATGGCATCTGACAGGCTGCGCTTGTCGGTGCGATTGGCGAACTCCTGCTTGTAGGTGTTCACCCCTTCGCGGCCTTCATAAATCACACCGCGGCGGTCCAGCATGTAAATGTTTTCCCGGCGCGCACCGAGGCTGATCAGCAAGCGCATGCAGGCAATCGCTGCGGCACCGGCACCGAGGCAGGTTACTACGGCGTCTTCAATCCGCTTGCCTTGAATTTCCAGCGCGCTCACGAGCCCGGCCGCGGTCACAATCGCGGTACCGTGCTGATCATCGTGAAATACCGGAATATCGCAGCGCTCAATCAGCGCAGACTCAATCTCAAAACACTCGGGCGCCTTGATGTCTTCCAGGTTAATGCCGCCAAAGGTCGTGGCAATACGGGCAACCGTATCGATAAATTCGCCCGCATCTTCGGTTTCAACTTCAATATCGATGGAGTTAATGCCCGCAAAACGTTTGAACAGCAGCGCCTTGCCTTCCATCACCGGCTTGCTGGCCAGTGCGCCCAGATTGCCCAGGCCCAATACAGCGGTACCGTTGCTGATCACCGCCACAAGATTGCCCTTGCCGGTATAGCGATAGGCGTTCTCGACATCGGCGGCGATTTCACGGCAGGGCTCAGCGACACCGGGTGAATACGCAAGTGAGAGGTCTCGCTGGGTTTCGGCGGGGGTGGTCAATTCCACACTGATTTTGCCGGGCGTTGGCAGCGCATGGTAATCCAACGCATCTTGCATCAGCTCTTCTGACATGGAGTATCCCCGAAAAAAAGGAGTGAGAGAATAATGAAAAGCGGCTACTGCCACAAGGTGATAATTTACGCTACGAAGGATTCATTTCCAGCATCGCGGGATGACCGAGGGTGAGCATCCACCAACCACCGTCCCTGGGCACCAGCCAGCCGCGCACTTCGACTTCCCGACCCTCCAGGCGCCTCAGCTCAGACCGCTTAAACGCCGCCTGGTTCGGTTCAGCTATCTTGACCCCCAACTTGCCCCCCAGCTGCACCCACCAGCCGTTATCCTTGAAGGACACCCGGGTCACCACATCGCGGACCCGCTTGAATCCACCGTCGCCAGGGCCGAGATCGGCCATGCGCACCGGCGCATAGAAAGGCTCACCCCACACACCCCGCCGGGCAGCGCGCGCCCCTGACTCCGCAACTGCCAGACAATCGGCGTAGGCAGTATTGGGAGCGATGGCAACGTGAAAGCCCATGCCCTGGGCAAGCAACTGGGCCGACAGGCTATTGCCCTGGGCATCGAAGGTATAGGCGAGCAGCCGCCCATGGCGGTCCCGTGCTTGGGCAGCATCGGCCAACCAAACCTCGCCGTTACGGGTCAGGTCCTGCAAGGTACGCCGGGCTTCTTCAGCGAATGGCTCATCGGCAGCGCCATCTCGACCCCGCTCAGGCGTGTTCACCCCCACCAGCCGAACACGCTCACCACCGCGCAACCGTAGCGTGTCGCCATCGTAGACATGTTCTACCGCGGCTTTGCGCAGGGTCGCGGGATCTGCAGCGCACTGCGCGACCGCTGTCGAGGCGCTGCCTGCGGGGCTCCCGGCGCCATCGCAAGCACTGACGGCCAGACATAAAAAAAGCGCCAGACTCGCGGGGAGTCGGCGCTTTTTCTGCTCTGCGACGAAGCGCAGCACGTTTTGACGCTTAGCTTTTCTTGGTGCCGCGGCTGCCAAAACGCTTCTTGAAGCGGTCTACACGGCCGCCGGAATCAACAATCTTCTGCTTACCTGTGAAGAACGGGTGGCACTTGGAGCACACGTCGATGTGCAGGTCCTGGCACAGGGTAGAGCGAGTTTCGATCTTGTTACCGCAGCTGCAGGTAGCAGTCACGGTTTCGTACTTGGGATGTATTTCAGCTTGCATTGTATAGCTCCTTAATGATGCCGCCACCCGATCCCTGTCGGGCACCGCATCCGGTTGCTGGAGAAAAAGAGGCGCGCATATTACCAGACCCTGCCCGATTAGCAAGTACTCAATATTGGCCGTTTTCACGCCACTGCGGTCGCCTTTGGCGGGGTACGCAACCGGTTGTTACACTGGCGTTTTGACCCCAGGACGACCCCCAACCGTGACCATACTGCGTCTGGCCCTGCCAACGCCCCTGCGCGCGCTGTTCGACTACCTGCCGCCGGCAGGCAGCCAATCGGCGCAGCTGCGCCCGGGGCAACGGCTCAGCGTTCCCTTTGGCCACCGCGAGCTCTGCGGCGTGCTGGTGGAAGTCATGGCAGATCCTCAATCCACCGATTTCGAGCTCAAGCAAGCCAGCGAGCTGCTGGATCCGGAACCACTGCTACCGAAGACCCTCCAGAAACTCTGCCAGTGGGCCGCCGACTACTATCAGCACCCGATCGGCGAAGTCCTGGCGGCGGCGTTCCCCACCCGCCTGCGCAAAGGCAACCCGCACCGCGGCCTGACTATTCCCGGCTGGCAATTAACCACCCAGGGCAAGGGCCTGGGCGAGGGCGCACTGGGGCGCTCGCCGCGTCAGGCAGAGGCGCTTGCGGCCCTGCGCCAGCAAGGCCCCACCAGCAGCCAGCAATTGGCCGTCGCAGGCATCAAACGCCCGGCGCTGAAATCCCTGCAGGACAAAGGGCTGGTAGAACCCTGCGAGATATCTCCCGCCCACTGCCACGCCAGCGCTCGACCGGGCCTGGCGCTCAACAACGAACAGGCGCAGGCGCTACAGGCACTGATAGCAACCTCAGAGGGGTTCAGCTGCCATCTGCTCGAGGGGGTCACCGGGTCGGGCAAAACCGAGGTTTATCTGCAGCTGATTGCCCACTGCCTGGCCCAGGGCAAGCAAGCCCTGGTCCTGATTCCGGAAATTGGGCTCACGCCTCAGACCCTGGCGCGGTTTGAGCAGCGCTTTGATACCGATATCGCCGTATTGCACTCGGGCCTCGGCGAGGTCCAGCGCGAGCGGGCCTGGGAGGCCGCGCGCACCGGTATCGCACGGATAGTCATTGGCACGCGCTCTGCGGTGTTGACCCCCCTGGTCGATCCCGGCCTGATCGTGGTCGACGAGGAACACGACAGCTCTTTCAAGCAACAGGACGGTTTCCGCTATTCTGCCAGGGATGTGGCGGTAAAGCGCGGCCAGCTCGAGCGCTGCCAGGTCTTGCTGGGCAGTGCCACGCCCTCATTGGAGACCCTGCACAATGCGCTGCAGGGCCGCTATCANCNCCACCGCCTCACCAAGCGAGCCGGTAGCGGCGAGCTCCCCCAACTCACCGTTCTGGATGTACGCCGTCAGCCGCTCCAGGCCGGCCTGTCGGAAGCCCTGGTCAAGGCCGTGGGGGACACACTGGCCCGGGGCGAACAGTCCCTTCTGTTTCTCAATCGGCGCGGCTTTGCTCCGACCGTGCAGTGCCACGACTGCGGCTGGATCGCCGACTGCAACCACTGCGACGCACGCCTGACGCTGCATCGCCGCCAGCGCCGTCTGCGCTGCCATCACTGCGGTCACAGCGAGCCACTGCCGGGTAGCTGCCCACAGTGCCGCAGTGAGCAATTACTTACCCAGGGAGTGGGCACAGAGCAAGCAGAAGAGTTTCTAAGGCAACGATTCCCGGACACCGCCCTGTATCGCGTCGACAGCGATTCCATGCAGGGCCGGGAGGCCATGCAGGCGCTGGTCGATCAGGTTAATGAAGGCCAGCCTTGCATATTGCTGGGCACCCAGATGCTTACCAAGGGCCACCATTTCCCCGCGGTCTCCCTGGTGGGCGTCATCGACATGGATGCGCTGTTATTCAGCGGCGATTTTCGCGGTGAAGAACGCGCTGCCCAACTGCTGACCCAGGTGGCCGGACGCGCCGGCCGCGCTGACACCGGTGGCCAGGTACTGATCCAGACCCACCACCCTGAGCATCCGTGCCTGCAGGGCACCCTGAGCCAGACCTATCACGAGCAAGCACTGGCCATGCTGGCGGAGCGCTTAGAGCGCAACCTGCCACCGACGGGCAACCTCGCCCTGCTGCGCAGCGACTGCACCGACGCCCGCCAGGGCGAACATTTCCTGCAGACACTGCGTCACAGCGCCCAGCGTCAGATGCCCGCCGGCGTAGCCCTGATTGGCCCGCTACCCGCCCCCATGCAGCGCCGTGCCGGTCGGTTCCGGGCCCAGTTGCTGATTCACGGCGGCGAGCGAGCCCAGGTTCACCGGGCCGCGCGGCTACTGGTCAGTATCGCCCAGCGCCAGAAAGTGGCCCGCAATCTCAGTTGGTCGGTCGACATCGACCCCCAGGACATGTTCTAAGACCACCTGTGTCTGGCCTTCGGCGCCGCGAGCGGCGATAATACGCCCATTGCGCCAATCGCGGCGCCAGAACCAATACACGCAGGTAATCTCCCCCGCAATGAAGGAAAAAATCTCCCAGCTGATTGAACAGGCGCTGGCGGTACTGGTCGAGCAGCAACAGCTCCCGGCCGACACCACCCCTCGCATCCAGATTGATCGCACCAAAGACAAAAGCCACGGTGACCTGGCCAGTAATATTGCGCTGACTCTAGCCAAGGCCGCCGGCATGAAGCCCAGGGACCTGGCCACGCTGATCTGTGAGGCACTGCCTGTCTCCGATATTCTCGATCGCACTGAGATTGCCGGCCCCGGCTTTATCAATTTTTTCCTGTCCCAGGGCAGCAGCCGCGCGGTCGTCCGCCAGGTGCTCGAACAGGGCGAGGCCTTTGGCCGCAATAACACCGGCGAGGGCCGCAGGGTACAGGTGGAATTTGTGTCCGCCAATCCCACCGGCCCTCTGCACGTCGGTCACGGCCGTGGCGCAGCAGTCGGCGACAGTATTTGCCGACTACTGGCCGCCACGGGCTGGGACGTAGCCAGCGAGTTTTACTACAACGACGCCGGCGCCCAGATCGACAACCTGGCCCGCTCGGTCCAGGCGCGCTGCCAGGGCCTGAGCCCGGAGAGCCCCGAATGGCCCGAAGACGGATATCGCGGCGACTATATTGCTGACGTGGCCAAGGCATATCTTGCGGGCGAAACCGTTGATGCGGCCGACAAACATGTCACCAGCGCGACCGACCCCGCCGATACGGAAGCAATCCGCCAGTTTGCTGTGGCTTATTTGCGCCGCGAACAGGATCTCGACCTCAAGGCATTCGCCGTCAATTTTGACCTGTATTTCCTCGAGTCCTCACTGTACGAATCCGGCGCAGTGGAAGAGACCGTCGCCCGCCTTATCGACCAGGGCCACACCTACGAAGACGGTGGCGCGCTGTGGCTACGCACAACGGATTTTGGCGACGACAAAGATCGGGTGATGCGCAAAACCGATGGCGGCTATACCTACTTCCTGCCGGACGTTGCCTACCACCTGAACAAGTGGCAGCGCGGTTTCGAACGGGTCATCAATGAACAGGGCGCCGACCATCACAGCACCGTAACCCGCGTGCGCGCCGGCCTGCAGGCCCTGGACAAGGGCATTCCGGCCGGGTGGCCCGACTACGTACTGCACCAGATGGTGACCGTGATGCGCGACGGCGAGGAAGTCAAAATTTCCAAACGGGCCGGCAGTTATGTCACCCTGCACGACCTGATCGACGAAGTGGGCCGCGACGCCACACGCTATTTCCTGGTGGCCCGCGGGCCCAGCTCACAACTCACGTTCGATATTGACCTGGCACTGTCACAGAGCAACGACAACCCGGTGTACTACATCCAGTACGCCCACGCCCGTGTCTGCTCCATCATGCGCAAGCTCGCCGAAGAAGGCGGCAGCTGGGACCGGGAAGCGGCACTCGCCGACCTCGACCAGTTACAGGAAGAACACGAAACGGCCCTGCTGCGGCGCCTCGACCGCTACCCGGAAGTGGTCGCCAACGCGGCCCGTGACAGCGAACCACATACCGTAGCCAATTATCTCAAGGACCTGGCGGGCGATTTCCACGCCTGGTACAACGCCCACAAGACCCTGGTTGAAGATACCCAGGTGCGCAACGCTCGCCTGGCCCTGAGCGAAGCAGTGCGTCAGGTGATTGCCAATGGCCTGGATCTGCTGGGCGTATCGGCACCGGAGAGCATGTAAAACATGGCCCAGGATTTCGCCAAGAAAAAAGGCAGCACCCGCAAAAAGGCCCCCGCGCGCAAGAAGCAACCCGCCCAGAAATCCGGGGGCGGGTTGGTCAGCGGCCTCAAGTGGTATGGCGCAGGCCTGCTCTCTGGCATGTTCCTGAGCCTGCTGTTCTACCTGGGCACCTTGCCACCAACTGGGTCAACCGGGCCGGCGTCCGCTGCGGAACCCACCGCTGGCACCGACAGCCAGGAGCCGCCCAAGCCGCGTTTCGACTTTTACACCATGTTGCCCGAGCAGAGCATGGAAGAGGACCTGCCGGCACCAGAGCCTGCCAAGCCGGTGACCGAGACAACCAGCCCCTCCGAATACTACCTGCTCCAGGCCGGCTCCTTCCGCCAGCGTGAAGACGCCGACCGGCGCCGGGCAGAGCTGCTATTACTCGGCCTCGAGCCCAATGTCCGCGAGAGCAACGGCGACAATGGGCGCTGGTTCCGGGTTTATCTCGGCCCCTTCGACACACGCTCCAAGATGTCCAAGGCTCGCAGCCTCACCGCTGCACAAAACATCGACACCCTGGTGCTCAAGCGCAGCAGCTGAGCCCAGGCGTATCCCGCCATTCAAATGACTCTAGCGCCTTGAACTGGGTACAGTTCACCCCCATATCCAGCTGACCACAGCAGGAGATTCACCGTGAAACAACCAGACGGCACAACTATTCTTTCGGTACGCCGCGGCGGTAAAGTCGTCATTGGCGGCGATGGCCAGGTTACCCTTGGCAATACCGTGATGAAGGGCAATGCCCGCAAAGTGCGCCGACTCTATAAAGACCAGGTTATCGCCGGATTCGCCGGCGGCACCGCCGACGCATTCACCCTGTTTGAGTTGTTTGAAGCGCAGCTCGAGAAACACCAGGGCCACCTGGTACGGGCGGCTGTCGAACTGGCTAAGGCCTGGCGCACAGAGCGCTCTCTGCGCCAACTGGAAGCACTGCTGGCAGTCGCCGACAAGGAAACATCGCTCATTATTACCGGCAATGGCGACGTCATCGAACCCGAGGACAACCTCATTGCCATCGGCTCGGGCGGTCCGTTCGCCCAGTCAGCCGCCCGTGCGCTACTCGACAACACCGAGCTCGAGGCCCGGGAAATCGTGGAAACAGCGCTGGCGATTGCCGGCGACATCTGTATTTACACCAATCACAACCGCACCGTCGAAGAGCTCGACTGCGGCGATTCCAACCAGGCGTAACCCATGTCCAATATGACCCCCCGGGAAATTGTCTCGGAACTCGACCAACACATTATCGGCCAGGACGAGGCCAAACGGGCAGTGGCCATTGCCCTGCGCAACCGCTGGCGCCGCATGCAGCTGCCGGAAGAGCTGCGGGCAGAAATCACCCCCAAGAATATTCTGATGATCGGCCCCACCGGTGTTGGCAAAACCGAAATCGCTCGCCGCCTGGCCAAGCTGGCCAACGCGCCCTTTGTCAAAGTCGAAGCCACCAAGTTTACCGAGGTAGGCTACGTGGGCCGCGACGTGGAATCCATCGTTCGCGACCTGGTGGACGTCTCCATCAAGATGCTGCGGGAGCAGGAAATGACCAGGGTACGGTTTCGCGCCGAAGAAGCCGCCGAGGAACGCATTCTCGATATCCTCCTGCCACCCGCCAGGGACAAGGAAGGCAGCACCGGGGAAAATGCCCGGCAGTTACTGCGTAAAAAGCTGCGCGAGGGCGATCTGGATGAGAAAGAAATCGAAGTAAACGTCAATACTCCGTCCATGGGCATGGAAATCATGGCGCCTCCCGGCATGGAAGAGATGACCAACCAGCTGCAGAGCATGTTCTCCAATATGTCCAAGGGCCAGAGCAAAACCCAGAGGATGCCGGTGAAAGCCGCCTTTGCCGCCCTGTGCGACGAGGAAGCGGCCAAAATGGTTAACGAGGACGAGCTCAAGCAAAAGGCTGTTGATGCAGCCGAACAGAACGGCATCGTATTCATCGATGAGCTCGACAAGGTCGCCAAGCGCAGCGAAGGCGCCGGCGCAGATGTCTCTCGCGAGGGCGTCCAGCGCGATCTGCTGCCGCTGATCGAAGGCTCAACCGTCAGCACCAAGCACGGCATGATTAAAACAGATCACATCCTGTTCATTGCCTCGGGCGCTTTCCATCTGGCCAAACCATCGGACCTGATTCCCGAACTTCAGGGTCGCCTGCCAATACGCGTGGAACTGAACGCACTGACACCTGAGGACTTCGAACGCATCCTCACCGAACCCAGCGCCTCGCTGACCGAGCAGTATCAGGCACTCCTGCAAACTGAAGGCATGCACATTGAGTTCACCGCGGACGGCCTGCGCCAGATTGCCGAGACAGCCTGGCATGTCAATGAGAAGACCGAAAACATCGGCGCAAGACGCCTGCATACCGTTATGGAGCGCCTACTCGACGAAGCATCGTTTGGCGCGGCGGATGCCGGCTTGTCAGGCGAACCGCTGATCATCGACGCGCAGTACGTCAGCGACAAACTCGAAGTTCTGAGCGCCGACGAAGATTTGTCGCGCTTTATCCTCTAAGCATGGACGACGCGACGCGCCCTGAGGGCATTCAACTACACACCCGCTCCCGGGAACTGGAACTTTCCTACCCCGGGGGTGAAAGCTTTCGCCTGAGTTGTGAGTTCCTGCGGGTAATGTCGCCCTCTGCCGAAGTAAAAGGCCACGGCCCCGGCCAGGAAGTGTTGCAGGTCGGCAAGCTCAATGTGGCCATTACGGCTATCCGCCCGGTCGGCAACTACGCGCTCCAACTGGTCTTCGATGACGGTCACGACAGCGGTCTCTACTCCTGGGATTACCTGCACACACTGTGCCGCGATCGCGACCACTTATGGCAGACCTACCTGGACGAGTTGAGTGAGGCCGGCGCCAGCCGCGATCCCGATGTACAGGTGGTCAAGCTCGAACTCTAGTGACCACTGACGGCGCCGGTGCTATCGAGGTACAATGCCCGGCACTCAGGAGGATTCATGAGCGAGAAACAGAAAACCCACTTCGGCTACCGCGAAGTCGACACCGATGCCAAGGCCGGCATGGTGGCAGACGTATTCCACTCCGTGGCGTCGCGCTACGATCTGATGAACGACCTGATGTCAGGTGGCATTCACCGTATCTGGAAACGCTTCACCATCGAGTTATCCGGGGTGCGCAAAGGCCACAGCGTGCTGGACATTGCTGGCGGTACCGGCGACCTGGCGGCGAAATTTTCCCGCATTGTTGGCGACGAAGGCCGCGTGGTACTGGCCGACATCAACGACTCCATGCTCAAAGTAGGTCGCGACAAACTGCTGGATACCGGCCACCAGGGCAATATCGAATTTGTCCAGGCAGACGCACAGTTCCTACCCTTCCCGGACGACAGCTTCGACTGCATTACCATTGCCTTTGGCCTGCGCAACGTGACCGCCAAGGAAACCGCCCTGCGCTCCATGCTGCGAGTCCTAAAGCCCGGCGGACGCCTGCTGGTACTGGAATTCTCCAAGCCGGACAACGAACTGCTCAGCAAGGCCTATGACACCTATTCATTCCGGGTACTGCCGCTCATGGGCAAACTGGTCGCCGGAGATTCCGAGAGCTACCAGTACCTGGCCGAATCAATCCGCATGCACCCAGACCAGGACACACTCAAGGACATGATGGAAGACGCCGGTTTCGCCAAGGTCGAATACCACAATATGACGGGGGGCATCGTCGCCCTGCACAAGGGTATTAAGGCCTGAGATGACCGGGGAGATTAATCCCACGATTCACACAGCGGGCATGGCCGCGCTGGAAGCCGCAGCCAATCGGGCGCTCGCGCTCGCACCGGAGGCGGCGGCGACGCTTGCGCCACTGGAAGACGCTGTCTTTGCCTTGCACTGCACGGCGCCACTGGTCGACATCTACCTGCAGCCGCGCGCCGGCGAACTGCAGTTTATGGGCATCTACGATGGCCCGGTCACCACCAGCATCACCGGCGAGGCCAGTGACTTTGCCGAACTGGCCACCTCCGCCGACCCGGCAGCCACGCTGATCAACAGCAAGCTCGAACTGCACGGCGACAGCGCTCCGCTCATTGCGCTGCAAACCGCACTCGCCAGCCTCGACCTGGACTGGGAAGCGCCCCTGGTAGATGCTATGGGCGATGTCGCCGGTCACCAGTTAGCCGAGCTGCTGCGCGCCGGATTTACCTGGGGAAAACAGGCCGGCACGAGCTTCGAACGCCAGCTAGGCGAATTTATTCACGAGGAAGCACGGCTGGCACCACCACGACTTGAGCTGGAAGATTTTTATGGCGATGTACAGGAGCTCGCGCTCCAGGTAGAGCGTCTGGAATCTCGCATCGCGCGTGCTAAGCGCAAACTGGCAACGGCGGCCAGGGAGCGCAACTGACATGTCCCGCGTCCTGCGTCTGACCAAAATTATCCGCACGGTCGGACGCTATCGGCTCGACGAACTCATCGATACCGAGCGCCTGCCCCGGGCGCTGCGCTGGGGCCTGAAACTATCACCCTGGCGATTGACCCCCAGCCCGGCCATGTCGCGGGGAGAACGCCTGCGCAAGGCCCTGGAAGAACTCGGCCCGGTATTTATCAAGTTCGGCCAGATGCTATCGACCCGTCGGGATTTACTCCCGGAAGATATTGCCGATGAACTGGCGCGCCTTCAGGACAATGTGCCGCCCTTCCCCCAGGAGCAGTCCCTGGCCATTATCGAATCCGCACTGGGGAGCTCCATCGATACGCTGTACGCAAGCTTCGAAGCGGCCCCAATGGCATCCGCCTCCGTCGCCCAGGTACACGCGGCCACCTTACACCGCGGCGAAGAGGTAGTGGTCAAGGTGGTCCGCCCCGATATTGAGCCGGTGATTCGCCAGGACATTGCGCTGCTGTATACCCTGGCCCGGCTCGTTGAACGCCATGTCCCGGATGGTCGCAGGCTTCGGCCGGTAGAGGTGGTCAACGACTATGAACTGGTCATTCTCGACGAACTCGACCTCGGACGCGAGGCCGCCAATGCCTCCCAGCTCAGGCGCAATTTCGAGGGCAGCAACCTGGTTTATGTGCCGAAGGTTTACTGGGATTACAGCTGTCGTGACGTCTTCACCATGGAGCGCATCTCGGGCATTCCTGTCACTGACATGGCCGCACTGCGCGAGCGCGGCGTCGACCTGAAAGTGCTGGCCGAGCGCGGCGTCGAGATATTCTTCACCCAGGTGCTGCGCGACAGCTTTTTCCACGCCGACATGCACCCGGGCAACATTTTCGTTGACGCTACCGACCCGGCCGATCCCAGCTACATCGCCGTGGACTGTGCCATTATCGGTGCGCTGTCGGAGTCAGATCAGTACTACCTCGCTCGCAATCTACTGGCCATTTTCCGCCGCGATTACCACGAAGTGGCCCAGTTGCACGTGGAGTGCGGTTGGGTACCGCCACACACCCGGGTACAGGATTTCGAATCCGCCATGCGCGCGGTATGTGAACCCATCTTTGAGCGCCCGATCAGCGAAATTTCCTTCGGGGAACTACTGATTTACCTGTTCCGCACCGCGCGTCGCTTCGACATGGAAGTGCAACCTTCACTGGTACTGCTGCAGAAGACATTGCTGAATATCGAGGGCCTGGGCCGCCAGCTCTACCCCGAACTCAATCTGTGGGATACCGCCATGCCATTCCTCGAGGAATGGGTGGCACAGCGCTATTCCCCCCAGTCGGTCATCCGCCGGCTGCAGCGCCACGCACCCTCCTGGCTGGAACAACTCCCGCAGTTACCCGATGTCGTCATGGACAACCTGCAGCACACCCGGGAACTCGAGCAACGCTTCGACGCACAGCAGCAACACGTTCAGCAAATTCAGCAGGCCGCCCACAAATCCGTCCAGCGCCAACGCCGCTACATCGTTGCTGGCCTTGCCGTTGGCGCCGCCGCATTAATGGCTGTGCCAAGCGCCTGGGATCAGCTTCTGCAGGCCCCGCTGGCCACCTGGTTACTGGCGGCCCTGGGCCTGGCTCTGCTGTGGCCGCAGGAGTCGTGACAACGCGCACCCTGTGCCATAATGTTGCACCGTCTCCGGAAGGGGTGACATCAGCCTCCGGAAATTCGACGTGATACGAGAAACATGGACCGCTGCTAACGGCAAACACCAGCGGCAGCAAAGGTAGGAAAGCAGGCATGAGCGATGTACTGGCTGAATTAGCCACCACCCTGGAGCAACGCAAGAATGCCGCACCGGATGAATCATACGTTTCCAGCCTGTACCACAAAGGCCTGAACAAGATTCTCGAAAAGGTGGGCGAAGAGGCCACCGAAGTCATTCTCGCGGCCAAGGACCTGGAAGCGGGTGGCAGCCGCAGCGAATTTGTCGGAGAAGTGGCCGACCTGTGGTTTCACAGCATGGTCGCCATGGCCCAGCTGGACGTTGATCACAGCGAAGTTATGGATTGCCTGGCACAACGATTCGGTATCTCAGGCCTGGACGAAAAGGCCGGCAGATCCGAGCAACAAGATTGACGCAAGATAACGGGAGTTAGTCATGGGTATAGGTGGTATCAGTGTATGGCAGTTGCTCATTATCCTCGCCATTGTGGTGATGTTGTTTGGCACCAAGCGCCTGCGGACGCTGGGTTCAGACCTGGGCAGTGCCGTCAAAGGCTTCCGCAGCAGCATGTCTGAGGACGACAAGGCGGACCCGCAGGAGCAGGCCGCGACCGAAGAAGAAGCCAAGGACAAGTAAGCCCCGATGTTCGACATCGGTTTTATCGAGCTGGTCATCGTGGCCGTTGTCGGCCTGCTGGTGATCGGCCCCGAGCGGTTGCCGGGGGCTATCCGCACCGGCAGTGCCTGGCTGGCACGGATTAAACGCGGCTTCACCGACATCAAGCGTGAAGTCGAACAGGAACTGCACAACGACGCCGTCATGCAGGAGCTCAAGAAAACCCAGCAGCAACTGAGCGACGAGGCGGCCAACATCAACGCTGACGTGCAGCGGGCAAATCACGACCTGAACCCACTGGGCAGCGAAAAACCAACAGACAAAGCCGAATGAGCGAAGCGGATATCGACGACCAGCCCCTGCCGCTGGTAGCCCACCTTACCGAACTGCGCGACCGTATTCTTCGCGCGCTGCTGGCGGTACTCATAGTGTTTATCTGCTTGTTCCCCTTTGCCAACGAGATCTATGCCTTCGTGTCGGAGCCGCTGCGCGCGCTGCTGCCGGAAGGCGCAACCATGATTGCTACCGAAGTGGCATCGCCTTTTTTGACGCCGTTCAAGCTCACTCTGGTCACCGCCGTCTTTATCGCCATCCCCTACGTGCTCTACCAGATCTGGAGCTTTGTTGCGCCGGGCATGTACAAACATGAAAAGCGTTTCGCCATTCCCATGTTGGTGTCGAGCATTCTGCTCTTCTATGCAGGCGCGGCCTTTGCCTATTTCGTCGTGTTCCCCCTGATCTTCGCGTTTTTTACCAGCGTGGGGCCCGAGGGCATTACCATCATGACCGACATCAATAGCTACCTGAACTTCGTGCTCAAGCTGTTTTTCGCCTTCGGTATTGCCTTTGAGATTCCCATCGCCGCCGTCATCCTGATCTGGGCGGGCATTACCGACGCCGATAGCCTGGCCCGCAAACGGCCCTATATCATCGTCGGCTGCTTTATTTTCGGCATGCTGCTGACACCGCCAGATGTGATCTCCCAGTCACTGCTGGCAATCCCCATGTGGATTCTGTTTGAGTTCGGTGTGTTCTTTGGACGCTTTATCCAACAGCGCAATCAACAGCCGGACCCGACCTGACACAACACAAGCTCGCGCTTTGCGCTAACATGGGGCCTCAGGGAACAGGACCAAACCTCATGTGGAATATCAGTAAGTGTATGGCGATGCTCGCTATACTCATTTTCCCCGCCACACTCAGCTGGGCGCAGGGCGACGAGCCAGCGCCGGATGTCTCTGCTCGCGAGCTGATCGAGACCGCGCAGAAGTCTGAACAACTGATAGAAGAGATCTCCTCTACCGACCCAAACGCCCTGGAAGATCAGGCCTCACCCCTCGCCGCTATGCTGGGCCTGCGCGAGGCCATGCGTAAACACGATTACGAAGCCGCGGGTAAATTCCTGGACCGCCGCTATATCGAGGACGAAATTGGCGATTTCACGGACGAGCAACTCCTGAGGGCACTCAGCTACGTCTGGAACCGCCAGAATATTCTCGACATCACCGCCATTAGCGACGCGCCGGAAGGCAAGCTCAACGACGGCCTGCCCAACTACCGCGACCAGATTGGCCTGGTGACCCTTAGCGATGAGGAGGTACCGATTTATCTCCAACGGGTACCGGACGGCAAAGGTGGTCGCATCTGGAAGCTGTCAAACGCGACCGTCGCCAAGATACCCTTGATGTGGGACGAACTGGGCTTTAACGAAGCGGCCATCAAAGTGTCCAACTTCCTGCCCGAGTTCACTTTCATGGGAATGCAGAACTGGCAGGTCCTGGGCGCGGTGATCGCCTTTATACTCGCCTGGCCGGCCGCCGCCATCATCAGCTATGTACTGATGCGCATCGCACTGCTCATTCCCAACCGGTTCCCCCTGGGCATCAAGCGCTTCTTCAAGGGCTCCTTCCGGTTCTTCCTGTTTCTGCACCTGGTGCGCTATTTCATCGGCGAACTGGGCCTGTCGCTCACCGCACGCATTCTGATCGAATCCGCCGGCTTCGACTACATCGCCTGGACCGTGCTCATCATGGGGCTGCTGTCCCTCTTGCGCGACTACCAGATCCGCAAAATGCAGTATGCCGGCAATACCCACTACGTCGCCCTGCTCAAGCCCTTCACGACCATCGTCAAAGTTATGGTGGTCACCATTATTGCCCTGTACTGGGCCAAGCAGGCCGGCTATGACATGTCGACGATTCTCGCCGGCCTCGGCGTGGGCTCACTGGCAGTGGCCCTGGCAGCCCAGAAGACTCTCGAGAATGTGATTGGCGCAATCACCCTCTATACCGCCCGCCCGGTGAGCGCAGGAGATTTCTGCCGTTTCGGCGATGTCACTGGCACGGTAGAGGAAATCGGTTTGCGCTCTACCCTCATCCGCACCCTGGATCGCTCCATGGTGGTCATCCCCAACTCGGTATTCTCCTCGGTCGAAATCGAGAACTTCACCCAGCGTGATCGCATCCGCTTCTTCCGCCGCTACCAGATGATTCTGCCCTCGCGGGAACAGTTGGAGCACGTGCTCGAGGCCGTGCGGGAGATGATGAGCAAACACGAAAAGGTGCTGGCAGACACGGTCAGCGTGCGCTTTGAGAATATCCAGGCAGGCACAGCCATACTGCGCCTCGACGCCGGCGTAGACACGGTAAACTTCCAAGAGTTTCTCGCCGTGGCCGAAGAGCTCAACCTCGGCATCGTCGAAATCGGCGACGCATCCGGCGCCCGCTTCAACGGGCCGCGCCAGTTGATCGAGTTCGAACATCCCGAAGAGCAAGCCAGCGCCTCATGAATCGACCCAAGGGAGCCTTGAGCTCGCTGTTCCCCGTATTCCGACTGCTGTGGCCCTATAAAATTCGCCTGGTGGCCGCCAGCTTAGCGCTGTTGTTCACCGCCGGCGCGACACTCGCGCTGGGTCGCGGCCTGCAGGTACTCATCGACGAGGGCATAGGTGGCGGCACCAGCGAGGACCTGCGAGCGGCGATTACCCTCATACTCACGATTGCCGTCGCCATTGCCGCGGGCACCTTCGTACGTTTCTACCTGGTGTCATGGCTTGGCGAGCGTGTCAGTGCCGACCTGCGCAAGGGGGTTTTCAATAATATTGTGCGCCTGCACCCGGGCTACTTCGAAACCAATCGCTCCGGCGAAATCATGTCGCGCCTCACCACGGACACCACGCTGCTGCAGACCATTATCGGTTCCTCCTTCAGCATGGCGCTGCGCAGTGCCCTCACCACCTCGGGTGCGCTGGTGATGATGTTCATCACCAATCTCAAGCTCAGCCTATACATTGCCCTGGGCGTGCCGCTGGTACTCCTGCCCATTATTTTCTTTGGCCGGCGGGTGCGACGCCTGTCAAACCAGAGTCAGGACAGTATCGCCAACGTGGGCAGCTACGCGGGCGAAGTCATTCAGCACATTCGCGTGGTACAGAGCTACACACGCGAGCAGTTCGAAAGCGATGCCTTTGCCGGTGAGGTCGAAGACGCTTTCAAGGTTGCCCGGCGACGCATCCGCCAGCGCGCCCTGCTCATTGGCGGCGCCATCTTCATGCTGTTTGCGAGCATGTCCGCGATGATGTGGGAGGGCGGCCAGGATGTGATCAGCGGCCGCATGACCGGCGGTGAACTTGGCGCCTTCGTATTCTACGCGGTAATGGTCGGCTCGGGCTTTGGCACCCTCTCGGAAGTATGGGGTGAACTGCAGCGCGCCGCAGGCGCCGCAGAGCGGCTGGTAGAACTACTCAACACCCGCAGCCTGATTGCCGACCCGGGCGAGCAAGCCGTCCCGGACAACAATCGTCGGCCTGCGCTGACGCTAAATAATGTCTCTTTCAGCTACCCGACCCGCCCGGAAGTGTTGGCCCTCACGGACTTCAGCCTCGACATTCGCGCCGGCCAAAGCCTGGCGCTGGTGGGGCCATCCGGCGCCGGTAAATCGACGGTCATTGACTTACTGCAACGCTTCTACGACCCACAGCAGGGTCAGATCAGCCTGGACGGCAGAGACATCCGTGAACTGGGCCTGCAGCAATTGCGGTCCCATATAGCCCTGGTGCCCCAGCAACCGGCCCTGTTTACGGGCGATGTCCGCTACAACATTTCCTACGGCCGCCCCGACGCCAGTGACGAAGACATTTATGCCGCAGCCCGCGCCGCTCACGCCCACGAATTTATCAGCCAGTTACCCGAAGGCTACCAAAGTCACCTTGGCGAACAGGGCGTGCGCCTCTCGGGCGGCCAGCGCCAGCGTATCGCCATCGCCCGCGCCATTCTCAATGACCCGCAAATCCTGCTGCTGGACGAGGCCACCAGTGCTCTCGACACGGAAAGCGAGTACCAGGTGCAGAAGGCCCTTGAAGAGCTGATGCAGAACCGCACTACGGTCATCATCGCCCACCGGCTATCCACCATCCTCCATGCGGATCGGATTGCTGTGCTGGATCAGGGCAGGATTGTCGCTACTGGGCGACATGAGGAGTTGTTGGAATCCAGTGAGCTGTATGCACGGTTGGCCAGCTTGCAGTTTCGGGAGGCGACGGAGTAATTGTGATTCGCTGTAGGTTGGGTGAGGTCCGCTGCCGGGCGGCCTGAGAGCAGCTTACTCGTTTTGAGTTGATTCAGGTGCGGGGCGGTCTGAGGACTGATAGTTTGGTTTGAAACCGCTGCAAGGCCATCCATGGCGCGCTTCGGCGTCCGCCATCCCTGGCTCCCGACGATTTCAAACCAAACTATCAGTCCTCAGAGCTCGATTCACTTCACCATCTCAAGAGCTTTTTTGGGCAGGAGGTATGAAGGGAGTAGCCAAAGACAATGGCTCTGGTCTACTACACCAAATTTGCGAATTAACCGCCGACAGTACGGTCATAGATCGCTCGCCAAGCGCTAACGCAACTCAAATCACTGAGATGCCCAATACTGAGATTACGACCTATCGAGGTTTGGAGGCTGTTTAGCCTTTTGAAATCGTCGGGAGGCATGGATGCCGGACGCCGAAGCGACCCCATGGATGGGCTCGTAGCGGTTTCAAAAGGCTTAAACAGTCTCCATGCCGGCGCGTAAAGAACACCACCAAAAAAAACGCCGACCAACAGGCCGGCGTTTTCATCAAAGAGTAGCGATTCGCAACTTAACCAAACTCGCGAACCAGCCCTCCGATAGACTCTTTCGCATCGCCAAACAGCATCCGCGTATTGTCCTTGTAGAACAGCGGGTTCTCGATGCCGGCAAAACCAGAGGCCATGGAGCGCTTGAGGACGAAGACCGTGCGGGCCTGGTCCACGTTGATCACCGGCATGCCATAAATCGGGCTGCCTTCGCTCTCGCGTGCCGCCGGGTTCACCACGTCGTTGGCGCCGATCACAATGGCGACGTCGACCGATTCCATCCGCGGGTTGATGTCGTCCATCTCCAGCAGTTGATCGTAGGGAACGTCGGCTTCCGCCAGCAACACGTTCATGTGTCCTGGCATACGGCCGGCCACAGGGTGAATACCGAAGTTCACTTCTGCGCCATTGGCTTCCATGATCTCAGTCAGTTCTTTCACCACGTGTTGTGCCTGGGCAACCGCCATGCCGTAGCCGGGGATGATGGCCACGCTGGAGGCAGCCTCGAGCACGTAGTAAGCGTCTTCGACAGAGATCGGCTTGATCTCACCTTCCACCTCGGTGGTGTCCTGCTTGCCAGAGCCGAAGCCGGAGAACAGCACGTTCGAGAGGGAGCGGTTCATCGCCTTACACATGATCTGGGTCAGGATGATACCCGCCGCGCCCACTAGGGAGCCGGCTACGATCAGGATGTTGTTGTTCACCGCGAANCCCGCCGCACAGGCCGCGAGGCCGGAGTAGGAGTTCAGCAGAGAAATCACAACAGGCATGTCGGCNCCACCAANGGGGATAACCGCCATAATGCCGAACAGCAGCGACAGACCGATAACCACATACAGCCAGGTAGGATCGGCTGGGTTCATGCAGAACATCACTGCACTGCCCAGAATGCCGACCACGATAGCGCCGTTCACGACCTGCTGGCCAACAAACATCAGCGGGGCCGAGGAGATTTTCTCACTCAGCTTGCCGTAGGCCACCAGTGAGCCAGTAAAGGTCAGGCCACCAATCAGGATGGACAGAACAATGGTCACCAGAGTGAAGGTACCGTTGTTCTCGGGATCCAGCGCAGCGGCGCCGACCAACAGGCTGGCGATGCCGCCTGAGCCGTTGAACAGGGCGACCATTTCCGGCATGGAGGTCATCTCAACCAGGCGTGCGGCGAGCGCGCCAACCACACCACCGATGGCAACGCCGATCAGGATCCAGGTGTAGTCGATGCCCTGGGACAGCAGCGCGGCGACAACCGCCACCAGCATACCGATGGAGGAGATCATGTTGCCGCGGCGGGCGGNGTCCGGTGAGCCGAGTTGCTTCAGGCCAAAGATGAACAGCGCTGCCGATACCACGTAGGCAAATTGGATTGCATTTTCCATGACCGCTTAGCCCTCCTTTTTCTTAAACATGGCGAGCATTCGGTCGGTTACCAGGTAACCGCCCACCACGTTAATGGAGGCAAAGGCCACGGCGGCAACGCCAAGCCATTTGGACAGGTCAGGATCGTCGACCGCGCCTACCAGGCCAACCGCGCCCACCAGGGTAATGCCGGAGATAGCGTTCGCGCCGGACATGAGTGGTGTGTGCAGGGTGGCCGGCACTTTGTTGATCAGTTCAAAGCCCAGGAAAATAGACAGCAACAGGATGAACGTCAGGAATACTTCTGCGGGAACCATGCTCAGCCCTCCCCTTCAATGATGTTCTTAATGGTCTCGTTAGTGATCTCACCACCATGGGTGATGATACAACCGGGCAGAATGTCGTCTTCGAAATCGACCTCGAACGCTTTCTGCTCTTCGCTCCAGTTGTCCTCGACGAGGTTAAACAGGTTGGAGGAGTACATCTGGCTGGCATCCCGGGCGACGTCGCTGGCCCAGTTACCGGTGCCGATAAGGATGACGCCATCGCAATCCACGGTTTCGCCTGGCACGGAGCCCTCGACATTACCGCCGGTTTCCGCCGCCATATCGACAATCACGGAGCCGGGCATCATGCCATCGACCATATCTTTGGTAACCAGTACCGGAGGCTTGCGACCGAAGACCTGGGCCGTGGTAATCACCACGTCGGACTTGGCGATCACGTCTTTCTGCGCCTGGCGCTGCATTTCCACCTGCTCTGGGGTCAGTTCCTTGGCATAGCCACCGGCGGTCTCGCCGGTCTCGCCCAGGTCGATCTCCAGGAATTTTGCGCCCAGGGACTGCACCTGCTCGGCCACCACGGGACGGGTGTCGAAGGCAGTAACCTTGGCGCCCAGACGTTTGGCGGTTGCAATGGCCTGCAGGCCCGCCACGCCGGCGCCAATGACAAAAACATTGGCAGGCTTCAAGGTGCCTGCCGGCGTCATCATCATCGGGAAAATGCGCGGCAGGGCAGCCGCGGCTTTCATGACCATCACATAGCCGGCCAGGTTGGCCTGGGAACTGAGGGCATCCATTTTCTGGCTGCGCGTGGTACGGGGGATCATCTCCATGGAGATGGCGGTTATTCCCGCGTCCTTGAACGCATTCACAAGCGCGTGCTCGTTGAAGGGGTCCAGGTAGCTGATGTGAATGGCACCGCGCTTCATCAGCGCGATTTCTTCTGCGGTGGGTTTGTTCAATCGCAGCAACATGTCTGCATTAGCAAACAATTCACTGCGGTCAGCGGCAATGCTTGCCCCTACCTCGGTGTACTGCTCGTCGGTGAATCCTGAAGTGGTGCCCATTCCGGACTCCACGTGCAGGTCTGCCCCCATACGGACCAATTTCTTGGCCACGTCTGGCGTGATGGGAACCCGGTTTTCGCCCGGTTGAGTTTCCCTGGGTATCGCGATGCGCATAACGGTGTTTACCCCCGTTGCCTGTTTCTGTTTATGCACCGCGGCCTGATCTGGCCGACGGCACTTTCGGAGCGAGCCTCTTTGAGCCCTTGTCCCTACAACTTAATCACCCTCAATCAAGAGGGGGCGACCACTCTAGCACAGGGCAAATACCGCCGGAATAATGACCATTATTCACGACCTGAATTGACTTACCCTAAACCATTGGCGAGACGCACCCTATCGCAGCCACGCAGGGAGTGGCCAATCTACCCGAGCTATTCGCTCAAACAATGACCTCGGGGCCCAAATTAATAGACCGGAGAAATACTTGGAGAGAGGCTAACGGCGCCAATCAGCTGGGCTGGTGACGGTACTCCCACCAGGGTGGCAACAGCTCGCGGTACTGCGACCAGGCATAGCGGGTATCAATTAACAGGGCGTGACCGCGGTCGTCGGCGGTGCGCACGACCCGGCCAAGGGCCTGATCCACCTTCTGCATGCCGGGGTAGAGATAGGCGTACTCAAAGCCGCTGCCATAGTGGGCCTCATACCAGGACCGCAACAGCTCCCGCTCACGTCCCACCTGAGGCAACCCTACCCCGACAATAGCCACGCCCCGCAGTTGGTCACCGGGCAGGTCGATGCCTTCACCGAACGCACCCCCGAGAATACAGAAAGCAGCGAGATTGCGCCGGGCGACAAAGGCTGCAAGTAATTCCTCCCTGGCCGTGAGGTCCTGTCCGGGCTCCTGTTGCCACAGAGTTCGCTCACCCAGGTCGATGTGGCCCAGTGCATCGCGCATATAGGCATAGGAGGGAAAGTAGATCATGCAGTTCCCTTCGGTATTGGCCAGCCATTCCTGCAGAACCTGCACCAGCCGATCGAGGCTGTCAGCCCGGGCCCGGAAGCGGGTATCCACCGCTGTCTCCAGCCGCACCTCCAGTTGTTCACTGGCAAAGGGGGAGTCCAGTCGCCGGCACACCGCATTCTCGGGAAGACCCAGAGTCTGGCGCATCCAGTGGGCCGGCGAGAGGGTGGCGGAGAAAGCCACCGACGCGTGAGTGCGGGCGTGGCCGGCACTGAGTATGCGCGACGCATCCAGACAATTCAGCGCCAGCGCCAGGTTGCGGCCATCGGCATCACACTGCAGCTCTAACACAAAGTCCTCTCCCCAGTAATCTGCCACGCGCAGCCAATGCAGCACATTGAAGTAGAAGTCACCAAGGGCTGATTCGCGCTGAAACAAGGTCGGCTGCTCGGCGAGCTGCTCACTCACGGCGGCGGTGAAATTCAGCAGCGCGAATTGCAACTTGTCTGACAGCTCCGGCCGGCAGTAGTAATCCGGCTCTGGCCAGGGTTCTTTTTGCAGCGCGAGCAACTGCCGATTAATCCGCTCCAAGGGACGCTTCAGCGACTTTGGCACGCCACGCTTAACGCGCATCAGCTGGGGCTTGGAGAGCGTCGCACTATACATACCGCGAGCTCGCTCGGGCAAATTGTGAGCCTCGTCCAACAACACTGTGAATCGCCTGCCACTGTGCTCAGCGAGGTGTCCGAGGCGCGGATAGAGGCTGTAGAGATAATGAAGGTCGGCAATCACTGCATCTACCCAGGGCAACAGATCGTCCGCCAACTGGTAGGGGCAGACCCTGTGCTCCCGGGCCACTTCCTCAATCGCCGCCCGGGACAGCGCGCCGCGCACTATTGCGGCCTGGAGCGCGCCGGACAGACGATCGTAATACCCCTCCGCATAGGGGCAATCCTGTGCATGACATGCCTTACCCGGCGAGAAACAAATGCTGTCCTTGGCCGTCAGGCTCAGCCACGGCATGCTCAGGCCCGCACCTGCCATCAAAGTCAGACACTCCTCAGCCGCGCGGCGCCCCACCGTGCGTGCCGTCGCAAAAATAAGGCCGTCATGCTTACCCCGCTCCAGCGCGCGCAGGGCGGGATAGAGCACCGCCGCTGTTTTGCCAATGCCCGTGGGAGCCTCAACCATTAACTCACCACCGCGGTCGATGCACTTGTAGACCAATTCGGCGATATCGCGCTGGCCGGGGCGAAAGTCACCGTGGGGAAATGGCAGGTTGGTCAGTGAGGCGTCGCGTTGCCGGCGAATATCGGCCAGGGTTGCCAACCAGCCGCCGAAGGCCGCCAGGGTTTCTTCCAGAAAACTCGCCAGTTCGGGGGCGCTGTATTCCCGATCGACATACGTCTCCTCGTCGCGCTCTATATTCAGCCAGGTCAGGCGCACCTGCAGGCTGTCGTGCCCCTCACTGCGGGCAATCAACGCCGCATAGATTGTAGCCTGGGCGATATGCAACCGGGTGACCGCCTCCGGAATGTCCGCCGGATCCACCCGGCAGGTTTTGATCTCCTCCACCTGCGCCGCTTGGGCGTCAAAACCATCGGCACGCCCTCGCACCAACAGATTGAATCCAGGGAAAGCCTCGCGCATTTCCACGGCGTATTCAGGTTGATAAGACGCCGGGCGACGCCGGTAAATTCGCTGATGACCCTCGATACCCTGGGCTGCTGTAGGTGAAGGGGTAAAGCGATGATCGATATCACCCCGCCGATGGCAAAACGCCGCCAGGTCACGCACGCTGACTGCGATTTCAATCATGGTTCCAGGTCACCCAGGCCACCTGTGCCGGAATATCGTGGCTCGCAAAAAAGCGCAGCCAACGCTTCTGGCTATCCTGCAGCGTATCCCCCGGCGCCTTTACCTCAATCATGCAGTACTGGCCCGGACTCTCACCTAATGCCAGTAAATCAGGGAAGCCCCGGCGGTTTTCGCCGGGATCGAACAGCATCCGCCGCCAGATCGCCAGCAAGTGCTCTCGCGGGATAATACTTGCTGCCCGGGTTACCAGCTGCTCGTCGACATAGCGCCAATTCACCCAGCGACACTGATAACCCTGATAGCGGCACCAGGCCGCGGACAATTCAGCCGAGAGATCCGTGGTGGCCAGATCATCGAGTCGTGCCGCCAATAACGCCTCGCGACGCTCGGCAAATCCCTGCTCATACATATCCGCCGGCACGGATTGGAACGGATGATGAAATGCGCCGGGTAATGGCGCGAAAATCTGCTCCCAGAATGCGAGCCCGAACAGGCTGTTCATCAGCTGGTTTTCCACGTAGTACACATCGGGCCAATCCGCCGCCAGCGCATTGGCTGCCAGCAACTCGACGCTCTGGTTGTCGCGCGTCAGCGCCAGCTCAATACGGGCGAAATTGTCGCGGGGTCGGCGCTGACTCGCCCCGGTCAGGGCACGCTGCAAACGCGGCATAATGCGCTGCGCTGCATCGCGCTCCTCCTCACCCCAGGGTTGTTCAATAATCGTCTCGCAGATTTCTGCGGCCTGCCCATAGCGCTCTGCGCGCTCGTGAATACGGGCACTGCGTTCTCTGGCAGGATGCAGATCGCTACGTGCGTATAGGGCCAGCGCCGCCTCGCCCTCGCCGGCCCGTTCCAGGTCGCGCGCCAGGCTGTTACACAGCCGGGCATATCGCCTTAACGAACTCGAGTAGCTCGGTGAAAAATCCAGCGCAAGCGCGGCCAGGGACGGCAGGTCGATCGCGTCGATCGCGCCCTCGCGCAACGCCCACCAGGCGTCGGCAATGGCAGCACAGCCGAGGTATTCATCCAGTGCACCGCGGTCACAGAACAGACGCTGGCTGCGATCGACGGTATACGGGTAGTGGCGCGCAACCCCAAGATCACTGAGCACAAAATCCGTCAGGCCCTGATGGCGATTGCCAAAGAACAGTAGCGAGAGCACCTCAACGATGTCGGCCCCGACCGGGCCAATCACCCGACCCGCGGTGAACAACGCCACCGGTATAGGCTCATCTTCAGGCAGCGCCGCCAGCAATTCTGCTTTGCGCAGTTTGTGGTCCAGCCCCATTGCTTGCGCCAGCGACTGGCGCGAGAACAGCGAGCCCGTTTCCGCAACCGACAACACGTTTGTCTCGACCAACAGGCCTGCACGGAGCAATGCTTCCACTGCCGCCGGCAGCGCATTCAGCTCTGGGTAATCGAGCTGTTCCTCGCGGAACCAGGGACCAACTCGCGAGATCAGCCGCACATAGAGGCATTGGGCATCGAAGGCCAATGCCCGGTAGGCGCTGACAAATGCCTGCTCGGCGGGCGCGAGCAGGTCCTCGTAGTTGCGCTCAACCGTATCCAGCAGGCGCAGGAAGTTGTCCCGATAGTAATGTGGCGCCAGTTCAACCGGGGCAGTAGCGTCCATACCCGCTGCTAGTCGATCTCCACTCGGATCAGGCGGCTGCGGTCTGCCAACAGGTAAATCAGGCCGTCGGGGCCCACCTGTACATCGCGAATCCGCATGTCGGAATTGCCCAGCAAGCGGGTCTCACGCCCCACCCCCTCGCCGTCAAGTTCGAGACGATTGAGGCGCTTCAGGCGCAGGCCTGAAACCAGCAGTGAAGGCTGCCACTGGGGGTAGTGGTCGCCGACGTAGAAGTCTATGCCACCTACACCAAGGGACGGCGTGTAGTAGACCAGTGGCTGCTCCATGCCTTCTTTGTGGGTGCCCTCACCAATTTTGCCGCCGCCATATTCCTCGCCATAGGTGATCACCGGCCAACCATAATTGGCGCCGGCCTTGAGGATATTGATTTCGTCGCCACCCTGGGGGCCGTGCTCGGCCACCCAGATCGCACCGGTGACAGGGTTCTTGGCTACACCCTGGGGGTTGCGATGACCGTAGCTGTATATTTCCTGACGAGCACCTGCCTGGCCGACGAAGGGGTTATCCTCAGGGGTTCCGCCACTCTCGGTAAGCCGCATGACCTTGCCGTTGTGGGTAGACAGGTCCTGGGCCAATTTGCGATTGCCGCGATCGCCAACGGTGATATAGAGGTAGCCGTCATCTAGCAGTAACCGAGAGCCGTAGTGGCGGCGTTCGTTGTATGCGGGCAGCGCAGTGAACAGCACCTCAAGTCCTTCCAACTGCTCGCCGGCCAGGCGGGCGCGGGCAACCCGGGTGGTGGAGCCGCCGTCCAGGGCAATGCTGTAGCTCAGGTAGATCAGGCCGTTGTCACTGAAATCAGGGTGTACGAGGACATCCAGCAGCCCCCCCTGGCCCTCAGAGAAGACCTCGGGCAGACCGCCGACGTCAACGGTGCTCCAGTCAGCGGGGGTGACGATCTTCAACACCCCCTCTTTTTCTGTGAGTAGCAGCCGGCCGTCGGGCAGGAAATCCATACCCCAGGGCTCACGCAGCCAGGTGAGCAACGTCTTGGCCCGCAACCCGGTCGGCTGTCCCGGCCCGGATTGCTCCGCCGCCCCCTCCAACAGGGGCTCGGACTCGCCCGCACCGCCTTCGGTGGCAGTGCATGCAGAAATGAAGAACAGACACGAGAACGTTGCCAGGACAACAAAAACGCGGCGCAAATAACTCATAGTTGACTTCCAAAGGCGGTACATTTGGTGCAGCCGCCAATGTTACGTGATCACATCGCCAATGTCAGAACCCTGTCAGCAAACTGTACCAACCGGCTCAATTAGGGCATTCTGCGCTACTTCACCCGTTCAGGTACAACACATTGACAGACAGCAGCCCCGATCGCATACAAATGAAGGCATGGATGGCCCTCACGCCCATTGTTTTCCTGGTGGTATTACTGGCCTGTTCGGTCTACCTGTTCGGCGCGGATTCGTCCTATGGCGCCAACCAGATCGCCCTGGTGCTGGCGACCTGCGTCGCCGCGCTGGTCGCCAAATTTAACGGCCAGGGCTGGAAGGAAGCCCAGGAGGGCATTGTTAACGGCATTGGGGTAGGCCTGGGTCCGACCCTGATTTTGCTGTCGGTAGGCATGCTGATCGGCACCTGGATTCTGTCTGGCACTGTGCCGGCGATGATTTACTACGGCGTGCAGATTCTTAACCCGTCGGTGTTCTACGCCGCCAGTGCGGCCATCTGCGCTATCGTGGCGATCAGCATCGGCAGTTCCTGGACCGTCGCCGGCACCCTGGGCATTGGCCTGATGGGCATTGCCGGCAGCTTCGATCTCTCCCCCGCCATTACCGCCGGTGCAATTATTTCCGGTGCCTACTTCGGCGATAAACTGTCGCCCATGTCGGACACCACCAACCTAGCGGCGGCGGCAACCGGGGTGGACCTGTTCGACCATATCCGCCATATGCTTTGGACCACAGTGCCCGCCTTCACACTGGCACTGGTGCTATTCGCGTTAATCGGCAGTGGCAGCGGCGGCGCCACGCCGGAAGAAATCGCCGCGCTGCAATTGGCGCTGAGCGAACAGTTTTCGATTGGCCTGCACCTGCTCCTGCCGCTGGTGCTGATGCTGGCGCTGGTGTTCAAACGCTTCCCCGCCTACCCCGCGGTGGTCATCAGTGCGCTGGTTGGCGCGCTGTTTGCCATCGTATTCCAACCGGAGCAGGTCGCGCGCCTGGCGGGCGATACCGCGGGCCTCTCAGCATTTTTTGTCCAGTTCAAAGGAGTCTGGATCGCGCTCTTCCAGGGGTATGAGTCCGCCAGCGGCAATGAGTTTCTCGACGCGCTACTCAGCAAGGGCGGCATGAGCAGCATGCTCAACACGGTGTGGCTGATCATCAGTGCCCTCGGATTCGGCGGCGTTCTCGAACGCACCGGCATTCTCGCCTATCTGCTCGACCTGGCCCTGCGCGGCGTCAAGAGTGTGGGCTCGCTCATTACCACCACTGTGCTGACCTGTATTGGCACCAACATCCTCGCGGCAGACCAGTTCATCGCTGTCGCCCTGCCGGGACGCATGTACAAGGATGAGTTCGCCAACAAAAACCTGTCCCGATTGAACCTGTCCCGCACCCTGGAAGACTCGGCCACGCTGACATCGGCCCTGATCCCCTGGAATACCTGTGGCGCCTATATGTCTGCCACCTTGGGGGTCGCCACATTTACCTACGCACCCTACGCGTTCTTCAATCTCGCCTGCCCCATCATCGCCATCATCTACGGCTACCTGCACTTCGCCCTGAAACCTGCAAGCTACGATGAGGAGATCCGCGAGCCTGAAGGTGCCCATGGCTGATTTTCCCTGGGATCACCCCAATCCCCATACGCTGGAACTCACCGTCGGCCCGGAACATATAGACGGACTAAAGCACACCAACAATGCGGTCTACGTGCAGTGGTGTGAACAGACGGCCTGGTCACACTCCGCCGCGCTGGGGCTGGATCTGGCCTGCTATCAACAGCTGGATCGTGCCATGGCCGTCATCCGCGGCGAATACGACTACCTACAGGCCTCAAGGGAGGGCGATGAACTGGTGGTAGGCACCTGGATTGTGTCCTGGGACGGGCGCTTGAGTATTGAGCGCAACTTTCAAATCCTGCGCAAGGGCGACGCACAAACGTTGCTGCGAGGCGTTGTGCGCTTCGCGTGCATTGAGCTCAGCACCGGCCGACCGCGACGCCTGCCCCGCGAATTCATCGAGGGCTACGGACCGGCGGTAATCGAGCGTACTCCCTGAACGCCTAACTGCGCTGCCAGTCGAAACACAGGACCTGGCGAATATCATCGATGCCGGTGGCGAGCATTAACAACCGATCCAATCCCAGAGCCACACCGGCACACGCCGGCATTCCCCGCTCCAATGCCTGCAGCAGGTATTCATCGAGGGGCCGCTCAGTCAGCCCCAGCCCCCTGCGCCGGGCATTGTCAGCCTGAAAACGCCGCCGCTGTTCTGCAGGGTCGGTCAGTTCCCAGTAACCATTGGCCAGCTCTACACCATCGACATAGGCTTCGAAGCGATGGCCCACATCGACGCCGTCGACACGGCCAATCCGTGCCAGCGCGGCCTGGCTGGCGGGATAGTCATAGACGAAACACATTCCGCGATCGGCGAGCTCAGGTTCAACCAGGTGACTCATTAACACGTCCAGCCACATATCCCGGTCACCACTGAGATCGCCGAGGTCGAGCGTCTCCCTGGCCATGCTCTCAAGTTCGGCATCGGTCGCGGTAAAGGGGTCGAGCGACAGCGTTTTCAGGAACAACGCCCGGTAACTGAAGTAGTGAGCTGCACGACCCGGCAGGCAGTGATGCAGGAACGCCTCCACCTCAGCCATAAGCTGGTGGTGATCCATGCCGGGACGGTACCACTCCAACATTGAGAACTCGGGATTGTGGCGCGCGCCCGCCTCGCCGTCGCGAAAGGCCCGGGCAATCTGGAAGATCGCACCGCTCCCCGCCGCCAGCAGGCGTTTCATGGCGTATTCAGGTGAGGTCTGCAGGTAGCGCGGCGTGCTCAGCGACTGGCCACGCTCAACCATAAGGGGTTCTATCGAGGGGTCGGTCACACCGCTGGAACAGAGCAGCGGTGTCTCCACTTCGAGTACCTGGCGGTGCTCGAAAAATTCGCGAATCTGACGGTACAACCCTGCCCGGGCGCGCAGGACCTCCGTCAGGGCTGCATCAGATTCGCCCAAGCGCAGATCAGGACTTGCTAGCCCGGCCCTGGTATTCACCGGTGCGGGTGTCCACGCGAACAACCTCACCTTCGCTGAGGAACAGCGGTACCTTCACCACCGCACCCGTGCTGAGTTTGGCGGGCTTATTGCCGCCCTGGGCGGTGTCGCCCTTGAGACCGGGATCGGTTTCAACAATTTCCAGCTCGACAAAGTTGGGCGGAGCAACAGACAGGGGCGCGCCGTTGTACAAGGTGACCTCACACTTGTCCTGTTCCTTCAGCCACAGGTGTGAATCACCCACGGCTTTGGCATCGGCCTGGAACTGCTCAAAAGTGTCGGGCTCCATGAAGTGCCAGAATTCGCCGTCGGTGTAGAGATACTCCATCGTGCGATCCACCACGTCGGCGCCTTCGAGGGATTCACCGGATTTAAACGTCCGCTCCCAGACACGACCCGTGTTCAGGTTACGCAGCTTGACCCGGTTGAATGCCTGACCCTTACCGGGCTTTACAAACTCGTTATCGAGGATAGAGCAAGGTTCGCCATCGAGCATGACCTTCAGACCCGAGCGGAATTCGTTGGTGGAATAGTTCCCCATGGTGCTTGTCCATTACGGTTAAAAAAAGGGCGCTAATAATACCGCAACGGGCGCCCCTTGGGGAGCATCCCCGGTCAGCTGGCGAGGACCGGGGTTTACGACCATAATGGTTACTCAGGTGGCAATCTGCAGTGGGCAAGGAGGGCCTATGGCCAGCGAGACACCAATTCGTCTGCAACTGCCTGCGCAGGACCTGGCAGAATTATCTGTGTTCGCCGCCCGGGAGGAAAGCGCACGCCAATGGGCAGCACAACTGCCCGTGGCCAACCCGGAAGTAGTTGCCAACAGACTCGCCAGTGCACTGGAACAACTGTGCCGCTGTCGGCTGCAACCGGAGCTGCGCTTCAGCCTGCTGGAAGCACTGCAATCCAATTTGCAAATCGCCTGTACCAGCCTCTCCCGCCGCTTTCTCAACCAGCCGCTGGTCATGCCCGAAGAACCGAGACGCGTGGCGGACTTGATCGACCGCTTATACGCCCTCTCGATTACCGCCTATAACTGCACCGCTGTAGAGGCACTGCAGCAGCGCGACAGCGTCCGCGGCATCAACCCGGCGCGGCTGGTCTGCGAAGCCCTGCTACGAGCCCTGCAGTACTGCGGCAGGAAAAGATTGCTGGAGTTCCAGCTGCACAAACCTATGGAGCCCCATGGCTGGCTAACCATGCACCAGCTGTACGCCCTCGGCGAGCGCCAGGAGCTGGCGGAGATTGCACTGCCGGGCCCGGGTGACACCCAGATCAGTATTCGCCAGTGTTATCTGGTGGCCATGCTTACCGGCTGCTGCAAACCCAATCAATTGCGCCAGGCCGATCTGGCGATTGTGCACCAGGCACTATTGCAGTGGTCGGACCTGGTCGAGATTGGCGGTGAGGACGGCCTGTTCCTGGTCGATCTGGACCACGNCCAGCCNCCGCTCTACGCCTCNCTGTTTCGCGACGCCATCCCCGCCACAGCGCGCAAGGTCAACACTGCGCCGCTGGTGGCGCACATGAAAAACCTGCAGGCATCCAGTCAACGCTCAGGCGTCACCCTCGATGACGGCACCAACCTTACCCAAGGTCTAATCTCGCACATGATCGACGCACTGGGCTCAGTCAGTGTGCGCAATTTCGTCCGCAAACCGGCCAAGGGGCCACTGGCCGTCAGCATTGGGCTGAGCGCGGCCCACTATCACGCCGCAGGCGATCGCAGTTTTCCCGAAGCGGTGTATGGAAGCGAGTATCTAAACCATCCCACCGAGCGCCGGGAGACCACGCCCTTTGGCGAGCAAAGTGGTAGTGATGTCTGGAGCAGGGCCAACCCGGAGACTGCTTTCGAGCGACAACATAGCGACTCCGAAGCCGAGGCCTATCTCGACCACCAGGTGCAATTGGACGCCCGCTCTGCCGCCGCCATCCTCAGTGGCGACGACGACCCGCAGCTGGAGCGCAACTACCCGATGTATATGCCCATGATGGTCAACGCCAGCCCCGGCGGCTATTGCCTCGATTGGCAGGAGGAACTTCCCGCGGAGCTGAAAGTGGGCGATCTGGTCTCCGCCCAGGAAGGTCAGCATGACCAGTGGGTGCTCGCGGTCATACGCTGGATCAGCCAGCTTGAAAATAAGCGCACCCTCATGGGCATCGAGTTGCTGAGCCCACAGGTCAAAGCCTATGGCGCAGTGACCCGCAGCAAAACTGGCGAAGAAACTGAGCCTCAACGCGCCCTGCTATTGCCTGAAATCAACCTGGTCGGGCAACCGCAAACCCTGATCACGCCGCGCACGAGCTTTCGGGAAAACCAGAAGATCACTCTGCAGCGCCCCGGTGAGGAACTGCACCTGCAGCTCAACCGGCAATTGGCCGCCACAGGCAGTTTCTCGCAATTTGATTTTCGCTACATGCGCATGCTTGGTGACGTCATCGCCGATGACACCAGCGGCCTGGTGGACTCAGCCTACGACTCTGTGTGGAGTAATATCTGAGCGACTCAGTGATCGCTCTGGTAGCGATCGCTAAAGCCCAGCAAATAGAGAATGGCGTCAAGGCCAAGCGTGGAAATGGATTGCTCGGCCGATTGCTTCACCAGTGGCTTGGCCCTGAATGCGATGCCCAGGCCCGCAGCACTGAGCATGGGCAAATCGTTGGCGCCATCACCGACCGCGATAACCTGCTGCAAATCCAGGCCTTCCTGTTCCGCCAGCTGACGCAATAAAAACGCTTTGCGCTCGCCATCGACAATTGTGCCGGTGACCTTGCCGGTGACCTGACCATTCTCGATATCCAGTTCATTGGCATGCACATAGTCAATGCCGAGGCGTTGCTGCAGGTAACGGGCAAAATACGTGAAGCCGCCTGAAAGAATGGCGGTCTTATAGCCCAGCTTGCGCAGTGTGCTGATCAGGTGTTCGGCACCCTCGGTAATGCGCAGCTCTCCCGCAATCCGCTCGAGGGCCTCTTCGCCTAAACCCTCGAGCAAGGCAACCCGGGCCCGGAAACTCTCAGAGAAATCCAGCTCACCGCGCATCGCCCGTTCAGTGATTTCACTGACCTGATCACCCACACCGGCGTGAACAGCCAGCTCGTCAATCACTTCGGCCTCGATCAGGGTTGAGTCCATATCAAACGCGACCAGGCGCCGATTGCGACGGAACATATTGTCTTCCTGGAACGCCAGGTCGACATCCAGCGCCCCGGCGACCTCCAACAAATCGCGCCGGAAAGCACTGGAATCAGCGAGCGGACCACGCACCGAGAATTCCACACAGGCCTTACTCAGGGCGGGCAACTCACCCAGCGGAATACGCCCGGACAGGCGGTTAATGCTGTCTATATTCAGGTTGTGCCGCGATACAACCTCGGTCACTCGGGCCAATTGATCCGCGGTAATCTTGCGCGCCAGCAGCGTAATGATATAGCGCGCTCTACCCTGGGCCTGGATCCACTCGTCGTAGGCCACGCTCGCCACCGGGCTTACTTTCACCCGCATGCCCTGGGCTTCAGCCTGGGCATCCACGGCAGCGGTAACCGCCTCGCGATCAACGCCAGCGGGAAGTTCAATCAATATGCCCATGGACAAGGTGGCGTGAATCACTGCCTGGCCAATATCCAGAATATTGACCCGGTGTTGCGCCAGAATGGCAGTAACGCCAGCCGTGACGCCGGGGTGATCTTCGCCGGAGATGGTAATCAGCAGGATTTCGCTCAAGGGACTGCCCAGGGTCTGTGAAAGCGCCGCTATTCTAACCGTTTGCCCGCAGCACTGAAAACTTCCACGACAACCCGGACACATCTGGGCGGGCTGGTTTATACTGGCCCGCGACCATTAGCAGACAGCGACGCCGTGATAGAACGCCTCAAGAACGCACCCCTCGGCCAACAGCTCGCCACCTTTACCGCTGGCCTCTGTCTGGCAGTCAGCCTTGCCCTCGTCGCCCTGGGGAGCATTTCCAGCAAACACCTGCAGAGACAGCAGCAGGCAGAGTTCGGCAATGCCCTGGCTCACCAGATTGCGCGCCGAATCAGCACCTCCCTGGAAACCGGCGACCTGCTCAGCGTCTCCGCCTCACTGCAGCGATTCGTAGAGACCTCGTCTGCCGCACGGGTCGCTATCTTCGACGTGGATGGCAAAGCCCTCGGGCAGGCAGGTGATGCTGCCGGCCAGAACCTGTTCGAGTATCGCGCACCTCTGCGCATCGAATCCGACATTGCCGGTGAAGTAGTCATTACGGTTAACACCGACTCCGCCAGCGCCGCCCACCTGCGCTTCGTGCTGAGCCTGCTGGGGCTCGCCATTCTGCTGAGCCTGACCCTATACGGCGTTGGCCTGCACCTGGGCAAGCGTGTCGGCGCCCGGGTATCGTCACTGTCAAAACAGATTGCCCTGGAAGGCCAGGGCCCCACTCCACCCAACACCAATGAGCTGGACCTCCTCGCGCGCCGCGTGGACGACCTGCCTATGGAATTGCTGCGCACCAACAGCGAGCCGGTGGCCAGCGACGAGAACTACCGCACTACGGCGGTGTTGTATCTGCAGCTGGACAGCCTGATGGCCTATGTGGATACCCTCGACGAACAATCTCTGCACCGCTATACGGATCGCCTCCATCAGGTCGTCTATGCCTCGGCAGGCTTTTACGGCGGCGAAATCCAGGTCACCCGCCAGTTTGCCCTGGCAGTGTATTTCTCGGGCCGGGGCAATGCGGGCAGCGCTCCTTTCCGCGCCGCGTCCTGCGCCTGGCTGATACACGCGGTGGCCGCGGAGCTCGAAAAACACATGCCACTGTCCCTGAATATTTCCATCTCCGCATCCCTCAGCGAGCTGGGCGTGGGCGACCACAAGGACATCTACCCGGGGCTGTATATGCAATCGACCCTGGATGAACTGCAGCAGGTCTGCGCCAACAAGCCCCCAAAAATTCTGCTGTCACCGGCGGTGCGTGAAGATACTGACGTCGCGGGCCGCATTCAGCAGCAGGCGACTGAGGTCATGGACTACACCATGGTGGAAGGGTTTGCTGGGCCTTATGACGATCTGCTCGAGCGGCAGCTACAACTCATTCTGAAGCGACTGCTCAATCCTGCCTTGTTGTAGTGCTCCTGCAATCCGGTCTGGAAGTCGGTTGAAGCTTCCTGAAACCGCTGCAAGGCCATCCATGGCGCGCTTCGGCGTGCGGCATCCATGCCTCCCGACGATTTCAGGAAGCTTCAACCGACTTCCAAACCTCGACTCAGTTCTCAACTGGGATATCCAAAACTGTCACTCCTGGTGATAACGGAATCGAGCGCCGGGGCTGGGCTGAAAGGGTTTTCGCACCATCAGGTCGTGCTTATGATTTGTGGAGACGGCGGAGGGCTTTCCGCGGGGAGTGTTTGAAGAGTGCTTGAGGATTGCGCAGCAATCCCACTCTGAGTTGCCCCGCGGCCGCAGCCGTCGGAGCAAATCATACGATCGTGCGAAAAGGCTTTCAGCCCAGCCACGGCGCGGGTAGCCAAAGCCTACCCGCAATTGGGGGGGTCAGCCCTCAACCACCATGGCATCCACCTTCTGGAACCCACGCGGCAGCTTGTTACCGCGCCGCCCGCGCTCACCTCGGTAGTGCTCGAGGTCAGAGAACTTCAGCTTGTGGTGACGTTTGCCGGCGTGAACCACCAGCGTATCGCCTTCCCTCAGCACCTGGACCGAGACCACCCATTCTTCACGGGCCTGTACCCGGGCCGGCGGAATACCAATGATCTTGTTGCCCTTGCCGCGTGCCATCTGCGGCAGATCGGCCAACGGGAACACCAGCAGGCGGCCCTCATTGGACACTGCGGCCACCCAGGCACCCTCAGTTTCACCAATGGCAGCCGGTTGCATGACCTTGCCGCCTTTGGGCAGAGACAGGGCGGCTTTACCGGCCTTGTTCTTGGTCTGAAGATCGCTGAGCTTGCCGACAAAGCCATAGCCCGCGTCGGAAGCGAGCAGATACAGCTGTTCGTCACCGCCGGTCATCATGCCCTCGAAGGTGGCACCGGACGGTGGATTAATGCGCCCGGTCACCGGTTCGCCCTGGCCTCGGGCCGAGGGTAGATTGTGGGACGGGACAGTATAGGCCCGGCCGGTGGAATCCAGTATGACGGTGGGCTGGTTACTGCGGCCTCGCACCGACATCTTGTAGCCGTCGCCAGACTTGTAGGAGAGTGTGGTCGGGTCGATTTCATGACCCTTCGCCGCACGAATCCAGCCCATTTGCGACATAACCACGGTAATCGGGTCGGAGCTCATCAGCTCCAGTTCGCTGAAGGCCTTGGCTTCGTCGCGGGTTACCAGCGGCGAGCGACGGTCATCACCGTATTGTTCTGCCACGGCCAGCAGTTCTTTCTTAATCAGCGTCTTGAGGCGCGCCGCGCTGCTGAGAATCTTCTCGAGGTTATCGCGCTCTTTTTCGAGCTCATCCTGCTCGCCGCGAATTTTCATTTCCTCGAGCTTGGCGAGGTTGCGCAGCTTCAGTTCGAGGATGGCTTCTGCCTGGATGTCGCTGATGCCAAAGCGATCCATCAGGGCCTGCTTGGGCTTTTCCTCGGTGCGAATAATGTGGATGACTTCGTCAATGTTTAGGAAGGCCACCAGATAGCCTTCCAGAATGTGCAGGCGACGCAGCACTTTCTCGAGGCGGAATTCGAGCCGGCGGCGAACCGTGTCGGTGCGGAACGACAGCCACTCCTTGAGGATACGGTCCAGGCCTTTTACCCCGGGACGACCATCGATGCCAATCACATTCAGATTGACCCGGTAGCTGCGCTCCAGATCCGTGGTGGCAAACAGGTGATTCATCACCCCTTCAATGTCCACCCGATTAGAGCGCGGCACAATCACCAGGCGCGTGGGGTTCTCGTGGTCGGACTCATCGCGCAGGTCGGCCACCATGGGCAGCTTCTTGGCCTGCATTTGCTGGGCAATCTGCTCCAGCACCTTGGAACCGGACACCTGATGCGGCAGGGCACTGACGACAATATCGCCGTCTTCCTTCTCCCAGCGAGCACGCATTTTTAGCGCACCACGGCCGCTCTCGTACATGGCCAGAATATCTTCACGAGGCGTGATGATTTCCGCTTCGGTGGGGAAATCCGGTGCCTGCACGAATTCGCACAGCTCACTGACAGTGGCCTTGGGATTTTCCAGCAGGTGTACGGTGGCAGAGACCACCTCATTGAGGTTGTGCGGAGGCACATCGGTCGCCATACCTACAGCGATGCCGGTGGTGCCATTGAGCAGCACATTCGGTACCTGGGCCGGCAACACCGAGGGTTCCTCGAGGGTGCCGTCAAAGTTGGGAACCCAGTCGACGGTGCCCTGGCCCAGTTCGCCCAGCAGAACATCGGCATAGGCGGTGAGGCGCGATTCGGTATAGCGCATGGCCGCAAAGGACTTGGGATCGTCCGGCGAGCCCCAGTTACCCTGGCCATCTACCAGCGGGTAGCGGTAACTGAAGTCCTGCGCCATGAGCACCATGGCCTCATAGGCAGCGCTGTCTCCGTGGGGATGGAATTTACCGATAACGTCGCCCACGGTGCGGGCTGACTTCTTGAATTTCGCCGAGGCCTTCAGGCCCAGCTCGCTCATGGCGTAGACGATGCGCCGCTGTACCGGTTTCAGGCCATCGCCCACATGGGGCAAGGCCCGGTCGAGAATCACATACATGGAGTAATCCAGGTAGGCCTTCTCGGTATAGCTCTTGAGCGACACCTGTTCGATGCCGTCGTCGTCGATTTCTATTATGTCTGACATGATGTTCCGTTTGTTGCTTGGGTTCGCCCGCGCTGCGGGCGATGGGTCAGCCCCGTAATCCGACCAACTGCTCGTTGAGATTAACGATGGAGTTGGCCATATCAATCAGGAGGCTGTGAATAGTGGCCGGGTTGCGCTGAATCAGCTCCGTGAATTGCTCTTTGGGTACTTTCACCACTGAACAGGTCGTTTTGGCCCGCACGGTGGCACTGCGGTCTGCTTGAGTCAGCGCCGCCATGGCGCCAAATATTTCACCGTCAACAATCCGCCCTACCGGTACATCGTCGACGATGACTTCTGCCGTACCGACAGACATGTTGAATACGTAATCGGCGCGATCGCCCTGGCGAATAATGATTTCACCCGGCTCATAAATCTCGAAACCCGGTGTCGCACCGGCGTCGGCTTCGACGCTGCCTGAGGTGATTCTCAGCATCAATCCAGAGTAGGTAATCAACAGGCGTGTCCACAGCCGGATGGCCGCCGGGTCTTCAAACACCTGGCGCATGAACTCGAGGGCGGAGTAGGCCGTCAGACGGGCACCGGCGTCACTGCCAAAGTACACCGCGGCCTCTTCTTCCTGGTTACCGGCGATATCCGGGAGGAGAATTTCGCCCTGTTCCATCACGTAAATCAGCTTGCCCTGATAGCGGGCGGTGAGCGAACCGCGCTCGATGACATAGAACTGGTTGCCGTCGAATCCGCGGAAGTTGCCGCGGTCAGTCGGGCCCACTTCCATAGGAATGCCCGGCATATTCACCGCTTCGAGTAAGGCGGCGACCAACTGCTTGTACTGACGGCCAAGAATGGTGAAATCCTGGGAGAGCTCTGCTTTCGCCAGCATCTAATAACCTCTTGCGGAGGGGGCGTGGTATACCCCGGATATTGTGTTGTTCTAAGGTGACCGGGCTATGCCTGCCACGCGATGAGGCCTATAGTAGCAACTTCTCAGCGCGGCGAGAACTTCACCGGGCGACTATTGCAATGGATACGAACGTGACCCCCGAATGGCAGACTGTGGGCTTTGACGAGCTCAATACCCGGCAACTCTACGAGATTCTGAAACTGCGGCAGGAAGTGTTTGCCGTGGAGCAGACTAGTATTTACCTGGATGTCGACGGCCTGGACCAGGAGGCCATGCATATCAGCTTGTGGGAGGGGGATGAGCTGCTGGCCTACGAGCGCTGCCTGCCCCCTGGCCTGCAGGAAACCGAGAGCACCATCGGTCGGATTGTGGTGGCCCCGGCCGCCCGGGGGCGGAATTTCGGGCGTGAGCTGGTACGCCGCGGGGTCGAGCACAATGTGGCCCGCTGGCCCGGTCACAATATCCGCATGCACGCCCAGGCCCACCTGGAGAAGTTTTATAACGCCTTTGAGTTTTACACCGAGGGAGAGGAGTACATCCTCGACGGTATCCCGCACCTGGAAATGGTGTTCAAAGTTCCAGCAGGAACGTGACCGGTCCGTCGTTGGTGAGGCTCACCTGCATATCGGCGCCGAAGGAACCGGCCGCCACGTCGGCATGCTTGTCCCGCAGCATCTGCAGCGTCAGGTTATAGAGGCGCTCAGCCTCTGCCGGCGGCATGGCCGAGGAAAAGCTCGGGCGGGTGCCCTTGCGGGTATCGGCGGAGAGTGTGAACTGGGAGACGAGTAATACCCCTCCACCGGTATCTGCCACCGAGCGGTTCATACGACCTTCATCGTCTGCAAACACCCGATAGCCGAGCAGCTTATCCAAGAGACGCTGGGCCTTGGCCTCGTCGTCGTCTTTGTCGAGGCCGAGCAACACCAGTAGCCCGGCCCCGATTTCGCCTACTGTCTCACCGCCGACCTCGACCTTGGCCGCAGACACACGCTGTAGCAGGGCTTTCAAGCGGATCAGCCGCGAGATGCGCGCTTGCGCTCGTGCTCCTGCAACAGCTTCTTGCGCAGGCGAATACTCTCAGGCGTCACTTCCACCAGCTCATCGTCTTCGATGAATTCCAGCGCCTGCTCGAGGGTGTGTTTAACAGGCGGGGTAAGGGTAAGGGCTTCGTCAGAACCGGATGCGCGCACATTGGTCAGCTGCTTGGCCTTGGTGGGGTTAACCACCAGGTCATTGCTGCGGCTGTGCAAGCCAACAATCTGGCCTTCGTACACCTCGATATTGGGATCGATGAACAGGCGACCGCGGTCCTGCAGGTTGAACAGGCCATAGGCCAAGGTCTTGCCCTTCACCATGGACACGAGAACACCATTGGTGCGGTGTATGATCTCGGCATTCTTCACCGGCCCATAGTGATCGAACACGTGGGTCATGATGCCGCTGCCGGAGGTCATAGTCAGGAACTGGGAGCGGAAGCCAATCAGGCCGCGCGCCGGGATTATAAATTCCAGCCGCACCCGACCCTTGCCGTCCGGAACCATGTTTTCGAGCTCCGCGCGGCGCAGGCCCAGCTCTTCCATCAGTGAGCCCTGGTGCTCCTCTTCACAGTCGATGACCAACTGCTCGTAGGGCTCCTGCAACTCGCCGTCGATTTCTTTCTGAATCACTTCAGGGCGGGATACGCCCATCTCAAAGCCTTCGCGGCGCATGGATTCAATCAGTACCGACAGGTGCAGTTCGCCGCGGCCAGATACCTTGAACTTGTCGGGGCTGTCACCCTGCTCGACACGCAGGGCAACGTTGTGAATCAACTCGCGATCAAGGCGTTCCTTGATGTTGCGCGAAGTGACGTACTTGCCTTCCTTGCCGGCGAAAGGTGAATCGTTCACCTGGAAGGTCATGCTCACAGTGGGCTCATCCACGGTCAGCGCAGGCAGAGCCTCAACCGCGTCCTGATCACACAGGGTGTCAGAGATATTGAGGCCATCGATACCGGTAATACAGACGATATCGCCCGCTTCAGCGCTGTCGACATCGACCCGCTCCAGGCCCAGGTAACCCATCACCTGCAGCACCTTGCCCTTGCGATACTCACCGTCAGCACCGGCGATTACCNCCTGGGTGTTGGGGGTCAGCTTGCCGCGGGTAATGCGGCCCACGCCGATAACGCCGACGTAGCTGGAGTAGTCCAGGGCACTGATCTGCATCTGCAGGGGGCCCTTGGTATCGACTTCCGGTGAAGGTACCTTTTCAACAATGGTCTCGAACAGAGGCTGCATATCAACCGACATGTCCTCGTGATCCAGGCCCGCAATACCTTCGATGGCAGAGGCATAGATCACTGGGAAGTCGAGCTGCTCTTCGGTGGCACCGAGGCGGTCAAACAGGTCGAACACCTGATCGATCACCCAGTCGGGGCGCGCGCCGGGGCGGTCAACCTTGTTGACGACCACAATCGGGTTCAGGCCCTGCTCAAATGCTTTGGATGTCACAAAGCGGGTCTGCGGCATGGGGCCATCAACGGCGTCCACGAGAAGCAAAACGGAGTCCACCATAGACAGCACCCGCTCAACTTCGCCGCCAAAGTCGGCGTGCCCGGGAGTGTCCACAATATTGATGTGGTAATCGTTCCACTCAATGGCCGTATTTTTGGCCAGAATGGTAATACCGCGCTCTCTCTCCTGGTCATTGGAGTCCATGATGCGCTCAGCGCCTTCATTGCGGCGGTCCAGGGTACCTGATTGCTGCAATAGGCAATCCACCAGGGTGGTTTTACCGTGGTCAACGTGGGCAATGATCGCGATATTACGTAGTTTATCTCTCAAGGGTCTCACCTTTAGCCCGCACTTCAGCGACCACAGCGCACGTGTTTGTGTCGCTTGGCCCTGCAGAGGGGGAATCAGCTAGGAAATCGGCGGCGGATTATACACCAGCGCCGCCAATAAATGCTGGTAGTTTTACGGGGCGTAAACCTTGACGTTCAAACACCCTGATTCCACCAGATGGCTGGCATGCAGGCGACTCATGACGCCCTTGCCACAGTACAGCATGTAGGTCTTGTCCGGATGAAGGCTATCGCCCTTGCTGTGCAGCTCGTAAAACGGGATCTTCTCCACCGGTACATGGACAGCCAGCGGCGCGAGCTCTTCCTCGTCCGGGTGGCGAATATCGATGATGACGCTTTCAGCCAACGGTACGGACAACACCTCAACCTCGGTGCGCTCCAGTTCTTCCTCGGCGAGCCGATCGATGCGCGTGCGGCTGGCATTCGTCACCGCCCGCTCGAGAATCGACATGTCGAAGCACTCCTCTTCCGCGCGAACCCGCTCCAGGCGTGCACGCGTGGTCGGATTCACCGAAATAACGCCACAGTACTCCGGCATACTGGCAGCGAACTCGCCGGTGCCAATGTCATTCGCCGTGCGCACAATATCTCCCTTGTCCGTAGCCACCAGCGGTCGCAGGACCAGGCGCTCACTCACCTCGTCGATCACCGACAAGTTGCGCAGGGTCTGGCTGCTCACCTGTGCCACAGCCTCACCTGTCACCAGCGCATCAATTTCCAGCTCTTCGGCAATCTGGTTAGCCACACGCAGCATCATGCGTTTGAGAATCACGCCCATCTGGCTGTCTTCGACACGGGTCAACAGTTCTGCAACCACCTCTTCAAAGGGCACACTGATGAACAACACGCGCTGGTTGCACCCGAACTTCTGCCACAGGTACAGGGCCACTTCCTTCACGCCGATCTCGTGATCGCGCCCACCCAGGTTAAAGAACAGGAAATGACTGCGCATGCCGCGCTTCATGGTCAGGTAGGTCGCCACGGGGGAGTCAAAGCCACCGGAAATCAGTGAGATCACCGGGTCGGTACTGCCCACCGGGAAGCCGCCAAGCCCACGATGCCGCTCTTTAATCACAAATAAGGTCTTGCGGCTGATCTCAAGCTCAACCGGCACCTCAGGCTGTTTGAGCTTCACCCCCGCGGCCTCGGTGCGGGCCAAAAGCGCCCCACCGACCTTGCGCTCTACCTCCACGGATTTGAAGGGGTGGTCGCCATTGCGTTTGCAGCGCACGGCAAAGTTTTTGCCTTTCAGCCGGCCTGCATAAATGGGCAGCACGTACTCGACGATGTTATCGAGCTCCGGCAAGGGGAATTCAGCCACTTCGAGAATGTAGGAGATGCCTGCTACATTGCGCATGGCACCGACCATTGCCGCAATCTGCTGGGGGTCCTGTAGCTCGGTGTGAACCTGCAGCTTGTCCCAGTCGTGCTTGATAACCACATCCGGATCATATTCGCGCACGACCGCATTCAGATTGTAATGAAGCTTGGCCACCAGGCGCTTGCGCACGGGCCTGCTCTTGATCGTAATTTCAGAGAAGAATTTGACGACGAATTTCATGGGATCGGTATGGCCATATGGCACTGCTGGGTCGGGCCAACCCCTATGGGGCGAGCAAAAGGCGCGGCGATTATAGCGCCAAAGGGTACCCGCTGCAGCCAGTGTAAACGCCAACAATTGCCGATTTTTTGCACAGTCGGAACCGGGCTAAATTCCTCGTGATCGCGATGCTTGATCCGCCGGGATATGGGTATACTGCGAAAGCCATGAACCGGCCAGAGTAAAACACGCTGTTACACGGAGTGACTAATGCCTGAATTTCAGCAGCAGAGGAATGCTGAGCACGCGCTTTATGCGGAGGAGATGGATGCTCCTCTGCCGACCACACTCAACCCCAAGACCCGCTACGCCTATTTCTCGACTATTGCCAAGGGCGGTAAGTCGCTGATCAAGTCCTGTCGCGACCTGCACCTGCGGCGCACCGTCTGCTACAAGACCCTGCGGCCGGAGTTCATCGACGATCCCATCGAGAATAAACGTCTACTGCGTGAGGCGCGAATATCCGCCGCCCTGCAGCACCCCAATACGATGCCGACTTACGAACTGGGTCGAGACAACCGGGGCAACCTCTACTTCACCATGAAGCTCGTTCACGGGTATACCCTGCGCGAGGTGCTGGAGTACCGCGAACGCTACGACCTCACTCAGCTGATGGATGTACTCGTTCAGGTAGCACAGGCACTGGGTTACGCCCATTCCATGGGCGTTCTGCACCGCGATATCAAGCCCGACAATATTCTTATCGGGCCCTACGGCGAAGTGCTATTGCTCGACTGGGGGCTGGCCAAGGTCTGGCACCAGGGCGCGCTCCGGGCCGATGACCAGGATAACGAGGAGGCTGAAGGCGACCCCGGCATGACCGGCGAAGGCAAACTCCAGGGTACCGTGATGTATATGTCACCGGAACAAATAGCGCGCGACCCGGGCATTGGCTTCAGCTCCGACGTATACAGTCTTGGCGCCCTGCTGTACGAAACCTTGACGGGCACAACGCCTTTTCAGGGCGATGTCGTCCACAAGCTCCTGGACCAGATTCGCGACGATATTCCCCCCGACCCGCGCAGTGTCTGTAAGCACCCCATCCCCGACGTGCTCGCCGAGCTGGCCATGCAATGCCTGCAAAAAGACCCCAATGATCGCCCCGAATCCGCCGACCGAATGGTCAGGGTGCTGCGCGACGATTGGCTCAAGGATTGAACGCTTGCGGATTGCCTCTGACGTGACCGATACCCAATTACAAGACATTGCCCAACTCGCCGACCTCGAGGAAGCCAAAGCCAGAGCCGGGGGAGCAGCCGCAGCCTCTCTGCGCTGGGAGAGTGCCAGCCACACGGATATTGGCCGCGTCCGCCCGGTGAACGAGGACGCCTTTCTCGATTCGCCGGAGCAGCGCCTGTGGGTCGTAGCCGACGGCATCGGCGGGCAGAGCCGCGGCGACTATGCCAGCAGCAAGGTAGTCGCAGAACTACGTGCTTTCCCACACCAGCACGCCGCACTTGCCAATCTCCAGGATTTGGAAACACGCCTGCAATCTGCCCACGAAAAGTGCCGCACCGCCTTCCGCCAGCACCGCCCCGGTACCACGGTGGCGGCAATGCTCGCTCATGGCAATCACTGCTTTTTCCTGTGGGCAGGTGACAGCAGAGCCTATCGCCTGCGCAATAACGAACTTGAACAATTGACGTGCGATCACAGCCTGGCCCAGGAAAAATTCAGCCGCGGCGAACTCACCGAGGAAGAACTGGCCACCGACAAGTCTGCCCACGTGCTGACCCGCACCGTTGGCGCCCACAAAACGCTGTCACTGGATATGCTCTTCACCGCGGTCGAACCAGGGGATCGCTATTTGCTATGTAGCGACGGTCTGTACAACCCCATCGATGCCGAACAACTGGGCGGTCAGCTGGGCCAAGGGTCGCCGGAGGCGGCCTGTATCTCCCTTGTCGACCTGGCCCTGGCAGGCGGCGGGCCCGACAATATCACGGTGATTGTCATTGACGCGCAAGCCTCTGAATCAGACCAACGCACTAAAATGGTGCAATAGCGGTCCTTAATGCACTTAAGCGGTGCGCATATGCCATAGAACTGCCCTGCCTCTTCCCCACAAAGAAGCAACACCCATCGTAAGCCGCTCTTTTTAGGGGCATTTCTTCCGATTGGTGCAGGCCGACAAAAGTTGGAATGGAATTTGCTTTCTCAGGGGCTGCTAGAGTCGAGCAGCCGCTAAGGCGCTCTTCAAAGATCAATCCTTAGTACAAGAGATACGCAAGATGAAAAGTAAGTTGGAATACATTTGGCTCGATGGCTACACCCCCACTCAGAGCCTGCGCAGCAAGACCATGGTTCGCGAAAACTTTGGTGGCACCTTGGAAGAATGCCCCATGTGGTCTTTCGACGGCAGCTCCACTGAACAGGCCGACGGCAGCGACTCCGATTGCCTGCTGAAGCCGGTTGCCATCATCCCCGATCCGGATCGCAACAACTCCTTCCTGGTTATGACCGAAGTACTGAACGCTGATGGCTCTGCCCACGTATCCAACGGCCGCGCCACCATTGATGAAGCAGATGACGACGACGAGTACTGGTTCGGCTTCGAGCAGGAATACTTCCTGTGGGACACCGAAACCAACCGCCCCCCCGGCTTCCCCGCCGGCGGTTTCCCTGACCCTCAGGGCCCCTACTACTGCTCCGTGGGCGGCAAAAACGCTTTTGGTCGCGCCATCATCGAAGAGCACCTGGACCTGTGCCTGGAAGCCGGCCTGAACGTTGAAGGCATCAACGCTGAAGTAGCCGCTGGCCAGTGGGAATTCCAGATCTTCGCCAAGGGCGCCAAGCGTGCCGGCGACGAAATCTGGCTGGGCCGCTACCTGCTCGAGCGCACCGCCGAAAAATACGGCTACGCTATCGAGTGGCATCCAAAGCCCCTGGGCGACACTGACTGGAACGGTTCCGGCATGCATGCCAACTTCTCCAACGCTGCCATGCGTGAGAGCGGCGACGAAGCTGTGTTCAACAAGATCTGTGACGAGTTCGGCAAGAACATCGAGCGCCACATCAGCGTTTACGGTGCCGACAACCACCAGCGCCTGACCGGTAAGCACGAAACCCAGTCTATCGACGAGTTCAGCTACGGCGTATCCGACCGCGGCGCGTCTATCCGTATCCCTGTGGGTACTGTAGAAGACGGTTGGAAAGGTCGCCTGGAAGACCGTCGACCTGCGTCTAACGCGGATCCCTACAAGGTGGCCGCTGCCATCGTTAAGACCTGCAAGGAAGCGGAAGCTTAATCGCACGCCACCTTCAATCGGGCCCGGCACTCGCCGGGCCTGATTTTTTCACCCCTCTTACCGATATTTCCTCCCCGACGCACCCACCACGCTAACTTGACATCGCATCCCAGAGAGGCGATAACACGTCCGTCCACAATAGTGCCGCTCGCGGGCAGTATCATGCCCTAAGCCATACAACTCTTTAGTTTCAATTAGTTGCCGCCAAAATTCGCTTGCTGCAGCTCTTCTAAGGCAGACCGTCAATGGCTAGCCGACAATCCCATGGAGGAAAACCGATGTCAGAGAACACTCTGAACCTGATCCGAGACAACGAAGTACGCTGGATCGACCTGCGCTTCACTGATACCCGCGGCAAAGAACAGCACGTCACCATCCCCGCCACTGAAGTCGACGAAGATTTCTTCGAAGGCGGCAAAATGTTCGACGGCTCGTCGATCTCCGGCTGGAAAGGCATTAACGAGTCCGACATGATTCTGATGCCTGACGACGATGCGTCGGTGCTCGACCCTTTCACCGACGACGTGACCCTGATTGTCCGCTGTGACATCGTTGAGCCCTCTACCATGCAGGGCTATGAGCGCGACCCCCGCTCCGTGGCCAAGCGCGCCGAGGAATTCCTCAAGTCCACCGGCATCGGTGACACCGCGTTCTTCGGCAATGAGCCCGAGTTCTTCGTATTTGACGATGTGAAGTGGAAGGTCGATATGTCCGGCGCCCACTACGCGATCTCTTCCGAAGAGGCCGCCTGGTCTTCTGCCGAACACTACGACGACGGCAACATTGGCCATCGCCCCGGTGTGAAAGGCGGCTATTTCCCGGTACCGCCCGTCGACTCACTGCACGACATCCGCGCAGCCATGTGCGGCGCCATGGAGCAAATGGGCCTTGAAGTCGAAGTGCATCACCACGAAGTGGGCACTGCCGGCCAATGTGAGATCGGCATTCGCTTCAACACCCTGGTCAACAAAGCCGACGACACCCAGATCCTCAAGTACTGCGTGCACAATGTGGCTCACGCCTACGGCAAAACCGCCACGTTCATGCCCAAGCCCCTGGTAGGCGATAACGGCTCCGGCATGCATGTACACCAGTCCATCGCCAAGAACGGCGAGAATACCTTCGCAGGTGACGGCTACGCGGGCTTATCAGACACCGCCCTGTACTACATCGGCGGCATCATCAAACACGCCCGGGCGCTGAACGCCTTCACCAACGCCTCAACCAACTCCTACAAGCGCCTGGTACCGGGCTTTGAGGCTCCGGTCATGCTGGCCTACTCGGCCCGCAACCGCTCTGCCTCGATTCGGATTCCCTACGAGCCCAGCCCCCGCGGCAAGCGCATTGAAGTGCGCTTCCCCGACCCCACTGGCAACCCCTACCTGGCGTTTGCCGCCATGTTGATGGCTGGTATCGACGGCATCCAGAACAAGATTCACCCCGGTGATGCCGCCGACAAGGATTTGTATGACCTGCCTGCCGAAGAGGCACTGGCCATCCCCACTGTGGCCTCCAGCCTGAACCAGGCTCTGGAAGCACTGGATGCCGACCGTGAATTCCTGACCGCCGGCGGCGTGTTCACTGACGACATGATCGACGGCTACATCGCGCTCAAGTCTGAGGAGATCGAGAAGCTCGACATGACCACCCACCCGGTGGAATTCGAGATGTACTACTCCGTGTAAGTACCCGACAAGCACTGAAAAGGCCCGCTTTCGTGGGCCTTTTTTTTACCTTTCTGCTAGGGTTAATAGATCGCAATCACCCGCGGGGTAACCCTGTGAAGAGATCCGCCCTTACGCTCATGATTCTGGCACTGGCGTCTGCCCAGGCCTGGTCGCAAATCTATAAAACCGTCGACGAGAACGGCAACGTCAGCTTTACCGACACCCCGCCGCCGGATTCCAACACCGAGCAGGTGCAATTGCAGCAGACCAACAGCACTGCCCCGCCACCCGATATTCCGGCTTACGGCACCTCTGCCACCGCCGCTGATACCGGAGCTGATGAATCGGCAGTACCCGTGGCGAGAATCACCGCACCAGAACAGGAAACCACGATACCCATGGGGCCTGGGAATTTCAGTGTCAGTGCCACGGTCAGCCCAGCACTGAGTAAAGGCCAGGCCATGCAACTACTCATGGACGGCGAGCCACAGGGCGAGCCACAGGCTGCCGGTTTCTGGGATCTCACCAATACATTCCGCGGCGCCCACGATCTGGAAGTCACCGTAGTCAGCCCCGACGGCGAGACGCTGTCCACCTCCGAGCCCTTGCGTGTCTATGTCATGCGCCCATCCATAAACTGATCGATGCTTCCTTCGCCCTGAAGTGGACATACCCCATCAAAGCGTGCACCATATTGGTGCTCGCAGTCATTAAGCCCCACCCCCACCGACACCGTTTGATCACTGCGTAAACCCAAAACCACTGAAAATCCGCCGAGAGTGAGCGGTCACATACCTGCGATGCACTAATTTCATGCATCCGAGCAATAAATTACTGCTTAAGGGCCAAAGTGGCGCTATTTTTGCTTTCGGTATATCGAATACAGTCGGCAACAACACGGACGTGCCGCTTCAGGACAGCAAATGCAGATTACGCGGGACATACTGGACAACCTCAGCACCTCAATTATCGCCCTCGATGGCGAGCTGAAGGTGGTCTCGCTCAACAGCTCATGCCAGGACTTGCTTGAGTCATCGGAGGGCCGAGCGCTCGGACAGCCCGTCGCCAAGTTGGTGGCCAACGCCGGGGCGCTCGTCGAAGCCCTGGAGCGGGTGCGCAACGAACGCAGCCCCACGTCACGGCGGGGNATGCCGCTATTGCTGCTCAGCGGCAAGGAAATCCAGACCGACCTGATCATGACGCCGGTGGGTGACGGCAGAGGCGACGTGAACCTGCTGCTGGAGTTGCAACCGGTAGACCGGCTGCTTAAGATCAGTCGCGAAGAGAGCCTGGTCAATGCCCAGGCCATTACCCAGGAAATGATTCGCGGCCTGGCACACGAGATTAAGAACCCGCTTGGCGGCGTCCGTGGCGCGGCCCAGTTACTCGCCCGCGAACTCCCCGATGAAGGACTGGCGGAGTACACCAACATTATCATCCGCGAGGCCGACCGCCTGCGCGACCTGGTCGATCGACTACTGGGACCCAATCAACAGCTGAAGAACAAGCCGCTCAATGTGCACGAGGTGCTCGAGTACGTGCGCAACCTGATTGTCGCCGAGTCCAACAACCAGCTGACACTGGCCAGGGACTACGACCCAAGCCTGCCGGAAATTTTTGGCGACCGCGCCCAGCTCGTGCAGGCGGTTCTCAACATCGTTCGCAATGCGCTGCAGGCCTGCGACGAAACAGTGCAGGCGAAAATTACCCTGCGCACACGCCCGCAACGCCAGTTCACGATCGGCACCACCCGCCATCGACTGTTGTGCCGTATGGACATAGAAGACAACGGCCCGGGCATACCGGCCGATATGCTACAGACCATCTTCATGCCTATGGTGACCGGTCGCGCCGAGGGCACAGGCCTGGGCCTGACGATTGCCCAATCGATCATTACCCGCCACGGCGGCCTGCTCGAGTGCAGCAGCGAGCCGGGCAAAACCCTATTCAGCATTTACCTACCAATGGAAACCCAACATGTATAAGCAGGCCAAAGTCTGGATCGTGGACGACGACAGCTCGATTCGCTGGGTTCTGGAGCGGGCCCTGAACCAGGCCGGTATCGACAACGAGAGTTTCGCCGACGGCGATCAGCTACTCCAACGTCTCGCCAACGACCAACCCGAGGTGATTATCAGCGATATCCGCATGCCGGGCATTGACGGCCTCGACCTGCTGGGCCGCATCAACAGCTCTCACCCGGAGCTGCCTGTCATCATTACCACGGCCCACTCCGACCTGGACAGCGCCGTGGCTTCCTACCAGCAGGGGGCCTTCGAATACCTGCCCAAGCCATTCGACCTGGATGAAGTCGTCGCGATTACCGAGCGCGCCCTGGCGCACGCCCGCGAAACCCGCCACGACCCCGCGCCACTGGCTGAGCTGCCCCAGACCGAAATCATTGGCGAAGCGCCGGCCATGCAAGAAGTCTTCCGCGCCATCGGCCGTCTCGCCCACAGCAATATCACCGTACTGATCAACGGCGAATCAGGCACCGGTAAAGAACTGGTGGCCCATGCCCTGCACCGGCACAGCCCCCGGGCAGCCAACCCATTCATTGCCCTGAATATGGCGGCAATCCCTCGCGAACTGATGGAGTCTGAATTATTCGGCCACGAGAAAGGCGCGTTTACCGGTGCCAATAACAAGCGCGAGGGCCGCTTCGAACAGGCCAACGGTGGCACCTTGTTCCTCGACGAGATCGGCGACATGCCGGCGGAAACCCAGACCCGCCTGCTGCGGGTACTGGCCGATGGTGAGTTCTATCGCGTCGGTGGCCACACCCCGGTCAAAGTCGACGTACGCATCATCGCCGCCACCCACCAGGACCTCGAGGCACTGGTGCGCAAAGGCGACTTCCGGGAAGACTTGTTTCACCGCCTGAACGTCATTCGAATCCACATTCCGAAACTCGCGGAACGCCGCGAGGATATTCCGCGCCTGATGCAGCACTTCTTTAACCGGGCCGCAGAGGAACTCGGTGGCGAGCCAAAGATTCTGCTGCCGGAGACCCAGGATTACCTGAGCTCACTGGAGTGGCCGGGCAATGTGCGGCAGCTGGAAAATACCTGCCGCTGGATTACCGTCATGGCCTCCGGCCGCGAGGTGCACCTGGCAGACCTGCCCCCCGAGCTGAGTAAAGATGTGGCCGAACAGGTCACCGAACGCGGTGACACCGACTGGAAGGATCTGCTGCAGCGCTGGGCCCGCAACGAGCTGATTCAGGGCAAGGACCACATCCTGCAACAGGCCACCCCCGCCTTCGAAAGAGTCATGATCGAAGTCGCCCTGCAGCATTCACAGGGGCGTAAACGCGATGCCGCGGAGTTGCTCGGCTGGGGGCGCAATACCCTGACCCGAAAAATGAAAGATCTGCAGATGTAGCCTGTGCGACCGGCCGCCGGTAGTATGCGGCCATGCTGCACATTGTCCTGTACCAACCTGAAATCCCGCCCAATACAGGCAATATCATGCGCCTGTGTGCCAACACAGGCTGCGCCCTGCACCTGATCGAACCACTGGGTTTTGATCTCGATGAAAAAAAGCTGCGCCGGGCGGGGCTGGACTATCGCGAATTTGCCGAGGTTAAAACCTATCCTCAGCTCGACGATTTTGTAGCGGCCTATCCGGAAGCCCGGCTCATGGGCATGACCACCAAAGGCTCCACCGCCTATCACCAGGTGACATACCAATCGGGGGATGCGCTGCTGTTTGGGCCAGAAACCCGCGGCCTGCCCGCTGAGATCCGCGATGCGCTGCCCGCCGGACAGCGGATTCGCATACCGATGCGCGAGAACAGCCGCAGCCTCAACCTGAGCAATGCTGCGGCCATCGTCACTTATGAGGCCTTGCGCCAGCTGGGGTTTGACGAGCTGGGCTAAGCGGCCACAAAAAAGGGGCCAAAAGGCCCCTTTTCATCAGCGAAAGTGCGTTGCTCTTAGTGAGCAGGCGCTTCCGCTTCACCGGCTTGTGCTGCCTGAGCCAGCGCTTGCTGGTACAGAGCATCGAAGTTAACCGGTGCCAGCATGACGGGCGGGAAACCGCCTTTCACACACAGCGTGTCGATGGCTTCACGCGCGTAGGGGAACAGAATGTTCGGCGACGCGGTACCCAGAACACGGCGCAGTTCTTCGCCTTCAAAGCCCTGGATGTTGAAGATACCTGCCTGCTGTACTTCCACCAGGAACGCTGTCTCTTCCTCGATTTTAGTGGTCACGGTGATAGACAGTACCACTTCGAAGTTGCCTTCATCGTCTACCTTGTCGCTCTTGGTGTTCAGGTCAACATTGACCTTGGGCTGCCAGGGCTTGCGGAACACTTCCGGCGTGGACGGAGACTCAAAAGAGATATCCTTGGTGTAGATGCGCTGCATCTGGAATTGGGGTTGAACCTGTTCGTCGGCCATGTTGCCGTCCTCCTTCGGTTTTATCTGTTAACGGCGCTTATGACACCAGTTGAAGTAATTCATCGAGTTTGCCCTGCCGTTCGAGCAGAGCCAGATCGTCGTAGCCGCCTACATGGCGATCACCGATCCATATTTGCGGCACCGTGCGGCGGCCGCTCTTTTCCATCATTTCCCTGCGCAGCTCCGGGTTCGCGTCGACACCGATGTCGGTGTATTCCACGTTCTTGCTGTCGAGCAGGAATCGGGCCCGGATGCAGTAGGGGCAGAACCGGGTGGTATACAGCGTAACTGCATTACTCATGCGCTTTATCCGTTATTAACCACAGGCAACTGGAGATTCTTCCACTCCATCATGCCGCCGGTCATGATATTCACCTTGGCATAGCCCTCAGCATTGAGCTTTTTGCCCACCGCGCCAGCGGATTGTCCCATCTTGCATACCAGTACAATGGGTTTGTCTCGGTAGTTTTCAAGGAGGCCGGTGTTATTCATGAGCTTGGTCGTGGGCACATGCATCGCATCGACGATATGTCCCGCGCGAAATTCCGCGGTATCGCGCAAATCCACGAACACGCCGTCTTCGGCGTTGACCAGGTTAATTGCCTGCTGTGGTGTCAGTGAGGTGCCTGATTTGCGGGTTTCGTGCATGAACAACATGATCACGACAGCCAGCAAGGCCGCCACCAGCAACCACTGCTGGGCCAGAAATTCGAAAAATAGAGCCATGGCTTTACTTCAATAAGTGCGCTGTGAACCCGCGCCGGACCAGGCCTGCGGGGGAATGCCAAAAGGCCGCAAGTATACAGCTTCATCCCCCCCGCAACCAGCCCCGGTAATCCTTGGCAAAACCAGCAACTGTGGGGCTCCCGGCGGTGCGCACAGCGAGCGGACAGGGTAAAATGCCGGCCTTTGATCCCCCACAGCCGGACCACCCATGAGCAATAGCCAGAAACAGCCCACCGTACTGATCATTCTCGATGGCTGGGGCCATCGCGAAGAGATTCAGGACAACGCCATCGCCAACGGCAACACCCCTGTGTGGGACCGCCTGTGGCGCGATGCGCCGCATACCCTGGTGTCTGGGTCCGGGCTCGATGTTGGTCTGCCAGCAGGCCAGATGGGCAACTCCGAGGTGGGCCATATGAGCCTCGGCTCGGGCCGGGTGATTTACCAGAACATTACCCGCATCGACCAGGCCATTAGCGACGGCAGCTTCGATACCAACCCAGCCTTCACCACGGCTATCGACAAAACTGTCGAAGGCGGCGGTGCCGTGCACCTGTTCGGTCTCCTATCACCGGGCGGTGTCCACAGCCATGAAGACCAGATATTTGCCGCCGTGCGCCTGGCGGCCAAACGCGGCGCCACCCGGGTGTACCTGCACGCCTTCCTGGATGGCCGCGACACGCCCCCGCGCAGTGCCGGACCCTCGCTGGAAAAAGCCGATGCCCTGTTTGCCGAGCTCGGCTGTGGCCGGGTCGCCAGCGTGTGCGGACGCTACTACGCCATGGACCGCGACAACCGCTGGGAGCGCATGGAAGATGCCTATCGCCTGCTGACTGAAGGCAGTGCCAACCACAGCGCAGCAAGCACCGCCGAGGGATTGGCAGCCGCCTATGAGCGCGATGAGACCGACGAATTCGTATTGCCCACCGTCATCCAGGCAGAGGGTGAGGCATCTGCCGCCATTGCCGACGGCGACTGTGTACTCTTTATGAATTTCCGCGCAGACCGCGCCCGGCAGATGACCCGCGCCTTCACCGAGGCGGATTTCGATGGCTTTGCCCGTGCCAGCATTCCCAAGCTGACCGCGTTTGTGACCACGACTGAATACGCCGCCGACATCGACGCCCCCGTGGCCTTTCCACCGGAGGCCCTCAGCAATGTGCTGGGCGACTACCTCGCCCAGCGCGACATGACCCAATTGCGGATCGCTGAAACCGAGAAGTACGCACACGTCACGTTTTTCTTCAGCGGCGGCCGTGAAGAGCTGTTCCCAGGTGAAGACCGCGAATTGATTCCCTCGCCGGACGTGGCCACCTACGACCTGCAACCCGAAATGAGTGCCCCGGAGCTGACCGACAAACTCACTGCTGCCATCCGCTCCGGCAAGTACGACCTGATCGTGTGCAACTATGCCAACGGCGATATGGTCGGCCACACCGGCGTGTACTCCGCCGCCGTCAAGGCCGTTGAGGCACTGGACCACTGCCTCGGCCAGGTGGAAGCCGCCCTGCAGGAAGTCGGTGGCCAGGCACTGGTAACCGCCGACCACGGCAACTGCGAGCAGATGATCGACTACGACTCGGGCCAGAACCACACCCAGCACACCACCGAGATGGTACCGCTGGTTTACATGGGGCCGCGCGACCTCGAGCTGGACGGCAAAGGCGGCATTCTCGCCGACATTGCCCCCACCCTGCTCGACCTGATGGGCCAGCCGCAGCCCGCCGAAATGACCGGGCGCAGCCTGGTGACAGGTGACGCACACTGAATCACCGACCCGCAAGCCGGTGGCTCACCGGCCTCCTGCTGGGGCTGGCGATAGCTCTATCGCCAGTTGCCTGGGCACAATCCGACGAGGAGCGCGCCAAGGCCCAGATGAAGGAGCTCAAGGCCGACATCTCGCGTATTAATCGCGAGATCATCTCCGCCAACTCCCGCCGCAACAAACTGCAGAGCCAGCTGCGCGAAGCAGAACTCGAGCAGGCCAGAATCCAGAAGGCCCTTGATGGGACCCAGGCCGACATTCGAAAACAGGAAGCACAGCTGGACGCATTGCGGGCCGAACAACAGACGCTGCGATCCGCGCTGGGCGAGCAACAGTCGCGCATTGCGGTGGAGTTGCGAACTGCCTGGCAAATGGGCCAGCAGGGGCAGCTGAAAGTGTTGCTCAATCAGGAGAGCCCCGACACCGTGGCACGGGTCATGGGCTACTACCGCTATTTCTTCCGCGCCCGTAACGAATTGCTCGAAGAGTACCGCCAGACTCTGGAGCAACTCGCCGCCAATGAGGCCAAGATCGACACCACCATTGCCACCCTGGAGCAGCGCTCCAGCGAACTGACCCGCCAGCAGGAACGGCTGGTGGCAGCGCAGGCAACCCGACAGCAGGCGGTCACCCAGCTCAATACCAGCATTGCCGACAAGGGCACTCAGCTGAAAAAGCTGGAGCAGGACCAACAGGAACTGCAACAACTGATCGACGCCATTGAAAAGGCAGTGGTCAATCTGGAAGTGCCTGAGAACTACCAGGCCTTTAAAGCGGCCCGGGGCAAGATGCCCTGGCCCGTATCAGGGCGCGCCAGCCACCGCTTTGGCAACGCCCGCAACCAGGGCAAGATGAAGTGGCAGGGGGTAAAAATTCCGGGCAAGGCCGGGACAGAGGTCAAGGCCATTCACCACGGCCGGGTGGTCTACGCCGACTGGTTACGGGGCATGGGACTGCTGCTGATTATCGATCATGGCGACGGCTATATGAGCCTCTACGCCCACAACCAGACGCTATTGCGCGAGGTGGGCGAATGGGTGACCGCCGGCACGGCCATCAGCACTCTGGGCGATAGCGGTGGCCTGGAACGTCCGGCGCTGTATTTTGAGATCCGCCACAACGGCAAACCGACCAATCCGGCCAAATGGTGCCGCCGTTAGGCAATGGGTTACACTACCGGGCCATAGGGATATGTGGCCCTGCGCCACCTGGCAGTTACGATGGCCTTTAAGAACACTCCAAGATTACTCGCGAGCGCCTGTTGTGCACTTTTTTTGACGCTTCCCGCGCACGCCGCTGTAGAAGAGAATGCGGCGCTACCCCTGGACGACCTGCGCACCTTCGCTGACGTCTACAACCAGATTCGGGTGGGTTACGTCGAGGACATCGACGACAGCACCCTGCTCGAATACGCCATTCAGGGCATGCTCATGGGGCTGGACCCTCACTCTGTGTACCTAACCAAGGACGCCTTCCAGGATTTACAAGACGCCACCAGCGGCGAGTTCACCGGGCTGGGTCTCGAAGTGGGCATGGAAGACGGCTACGTGAAAATCATCTCGCCGATCGACGGTTCACCCGCCTCCGAGGCCGGCCTGCAAAGCGGCGATGTCATCCTCAAGCTGGGCAATGCGCCGGTGAAAGGCATGAGCCTGCAGGAAGCTATCGAACTCATGCGCGGCCCCGCGGGCACCTCCATCGAATTGAGCATTGGCCGCCCCGGAGAAAGCCAGCCCTTCGAAGTAACCCTGACCCGTGATGTCATCAAGGTCGCCAGCGTACGCCAGCGCTGGCTTGAACCCGGCTACGGGTATATCCGCATTGCCCAGTTCCAGAGCGCTACCGGCGACGACGTGGCAGAGGCCCTGGACAAGCTGATGAACGAGCAGGATCTCAAGGGCCTGGTACTCGACCTGCGCAACAACCCTGGCGGCGTGTTGCGCTCCAGCGTCGACGTGGCCGGCTTGTTTATGGACGGTGGCACCGTGGTGTACACCGAGGGCAGGCTGCCCAACTCCGATCATCACTTCGACGCCAAGGCCACCGACACCACCGCCGGCGCACCGCTGGTCGTACTGATTAACGCAGGCTCTGCATCAGCCTCGGAAATTGTCGCCGGCGCCCTGCAGGATCACAGCCGCGCGGTCATTATGGGCACCCGCAGTTTCGGCAAGGGCTCGGTGCAAACCGTGCTGCCGATCTCCGAATCGCGGGCCGTCAAACTGACCACGGCGCTCTATTTCACCCCCAACGGCCGTTCAATCCAGGCTGAGGGGATTGAACCGGACATCGAGGTGGAACGCGCCCGCGTCACCGCGTATGAAAGCTCCCGTCGGGTATCCGAGGCCGATTTGTCCGGCCATCTGGATAACGCCAACGGCAACAGCAAGAAGAAAGCTGCGAAGAAACCTGCCAGTGAACTGCTGGCCCGGGACAACCAGCTTTACGAAGCGCTGACCCTGCTCAAAGGCATTAATATTTTGGGCATGCGGGCACAGCCCTCCGCCACTGACACGGCGGAGCAGGGTGAATCCTGAACGCCTGACAACCCTACTCGCCCTGCTAATTGCGCTGCTGGCCCTCCCCGGCCAGGCAGCGCCGCACTGGGCTGACGCCTGCCAGAGTCCACCGCCCACCGCCTTTGCCGCACCACAGCCGCGGGCCACCGTGGTGTTGATTATCGACGACATCGGCCATCAGTGGCGAAACGGCATGGCCATGGTTGAGCTCCCCGGCAAGGTGAACCTGGCGGTATTGCCGCACACCCCCCACGGCCGGGATCTGGCCGAGGCCGGCTTTGCCGCTGGCAAGGAAATCCTGTTGCACGCCCCCATGAGCAACCATCGCGGCATGGCACTCGGCCACGGGGGTCTGACCCCAACCCTGGCCCGGGACGACTTTGATCGCGCCCTCAGTGCGGCCATCGAAGACATTCCGCACCTGCGCGGTGTGAATAACCATATGGGGTCAGAGCTCACTGAAATGCCCCTGCAAATGGGCTGGGTCATGCAGACACTTCTCCGGCGTGAGCTGTACTTTGTCGACTCGCGCACCACCAGTGACAGTGTGGCCGCGCGCACTGCGGCCGCCTACAACGTGCCACACTTATCGCGCACAGTTTTTCTGGATAACGAGCGCAGTGCCGAGGCGATCGGCCAGCACTTTGAGGAACTGGTCGCCCTGGCAGAGCAGCGTGGCCTGGCGGTGGGCATTGGTCACCCCTACCGTGAAACAGCGGACTTCCTGCAACAGGCGATACCGGCGCTGGCATGCCGGGGCATAGCGCTGGCACTGGTGTCTGAGGTATTGGAAGAACAAGGTTCGCGCACTGCGCTGGCCGCCGATGCGAAGCCGGCGACGCTGCCATCAGAGGCGGACTTCGATCCCGCGCTCGGCCATATAGGCCTTGGCTTCGGGCACAGTGTGCTCACCGAAGTGGAAGATGCTGGCGGCGAGCACGGCGTCGGCACCGCCGAGCGTGATGCCCTCCACGAGGTGATCGAGATTCCCGACGCCACCTGAGGCAATCACTGGAATCTCGACAGCGTCGGTAATGGCGCGAGTCACGCCCAGCTCAAAACCGTTTTTGGTCCCGTCGCGATCCATGCTGGTCAGCAGAATCTCCCCGGCCCCGAGATCCGCCATCTTGCGCGCCCAGGCGACAGCATCGATACCCGTGGGCTTGCGCCCGCCGTGCGTGAAAATCTCGTAGCGCGGCTCGCCGTCAACGTCGTCCACGCGCTTGGCATCAATCGCCACCACAATGCACTGCGACCCAAACCGCAGGGCTGATTCACGCACCAGTTCCGGGTTGTGAATGGCGGCGGTGTTAATGCTGACCTTGTCGGCCCCGGCATTGAGCATGGTGCGGATATCGTCCACGGTGCGAATACCACCGCCCACGGTCAGCGGGATAAATACGTTCTCCGCAATCTGCTCTACCGTATGGACAGTGGTGTCGCGGCCCTCGTGGCTGGCGGTAATGTCGAGGAAGGTGATCTCGTCGGCGCCTTGTTCGTTGTAGCGAATCGCCACTTCCACGGGGTCGCCAGCGTCACGGATATCGACAAAATTGACGCCTTTCACCACACGCCCGTTCTCGACATCGAGACAGGGAATAATTCGTTTCGCCAGACCCATAACGACTCCTCAGCGCTGGCCGTCCCAGGCCAGAAAGTTTTTCAGCAATTTGAGGCCCGCAGTGTGGCTCTTCTCGGGATGGAACTGGGTGGCGAACAGGTTGTCGCGGGCCAGCGCGGCATCGGCGGCGACGCCATAGTCCAGCGCCCCAACCACCAGCTCGCGGTCATTGGCTAGTACATAGTAGCTGTGGACGAAGTAAAACCGGGTGCCGTCTTCAATGCCCTGCCAGAGCGGGTGATCGCGGGTTTGGCGCACCTCGTTCCAGCCCATGTGCGGCACTTTCAGGCGCTCGCCATCGGCAGAGGTCAGCGGGTTGCCAAAGTAACGCACCTGGCCGTCGACCAGGTTCAGGCAGTCAACGCCGTTGTTTTCCTCGGAATGACCCAGAAGCGCCTGCATACCCACGCAGATAGCCAGCACCGGCTTGTGCTGTTCCAGCAGCGCATCTGCCAGCAGTTTGTCGCATTCGAGGCGGCGGATTTCCGCCATGCAATCGCGCATGGCACCCACACCGGGAAAAACTACCCGGTCGGCCTGGCGAATCTGCTCGGCATCGTGGGTGACCACGACTTTATCAGCGCCCACGTGCTCGAGTGCGCTCGCTACCGAGTGCAGATTACCCATGCCGTAATCGATAACGGCAACGACACCACTCATGGAATTACCTCAGAGTACGCCTTTGGTGGATGGGGTGACACCGGCCATCCGCGGATCTTCGGACAGGGCCATGCGCATGGCGCGACCGAAGGCTTTGAAGATCGTCTCGGCCTGGTGATGGGTATTGTCACCACGCAGGTTGTCCACGTGCAGGGTGACTGCGGCGTGGTTCACAAAGCCCTGGAAGAACTCCATGAACAGATCCACGTCAAACCCGCCTACGGTGGCGCGGGTGAACTCCACGTTAAACGTCAGCCCGGGGCGGCCGGAAAAGTCGATCACCACCCGTGACAGCGCTTCATCCAGCGGGCAATAGGCGTGGCCGTAGCGCATGATGCCTTTCTTGTCGCCCACCGCCTGAGCAAAGGCCTGGCCCAGCGTGATACCGATGTCTTCCACCGTGTGGTGGTCATCGATGTGCAGATCGCCCACCGCTTTGATATCGAGATCCATGAGACCGTGGCGCGCAATCTGGTCGAGCATGTGCTCGAGGAACGGAATTCCCGTGTCCAGATTAGCCACACCGGTACCGTCCAGGTTCACCGCAGCGGTGATCTGAGTTTCCAGTGTGTTACGTTCTACAGCGGCCTTGCGCTCAGCCATGGTGCTCTCCCAAGCAGAATTAACGGGGCCAACCCCCGCATCGGGCGGCCATTATAAGGGAACAAGTGCTTGAATTCACTGGCAGAAATACCCCTCCACCGGTACCCTTGCGGGCACCATGTCGACACCCGAATTCGCGCAAAAAGTCCTCACCTGGTTCGACCAGCACGGCCGTCATGACCTGCCCTGGCAGGAAGACACCACCCCTTACCGGGTGTGGGTGTCGGAAATCATGCTGCAGCAAACCCAGGTGAAAACCGTCATCCCCTACTTTCACCGCTTTATGAGCGCCTTCCCCACGGTGGAGGACCTGGCGGCCGCGGAAGAAGATGAAGTCCTGCACCTGTGGACCGGGCTGGGCTATTACGCGAGGGCGCGCAATCTGCACAAGGCCGCGCGTCAGGTGGCGCAGGAACTGGACGGCGTGTTCCCGGATTCAGTAGAGGGCCTGGAAGCCCTGCCCGGCATCGGCCGCTCCACCGCCGGCGCGATTCTAAGCATTTCAAGTGGCCAGCGGGCCACTATTCTCGATGGCAACGTTAAACGGGTGCTGGCGCGCTACGCGGCCGTGGCCGGCTGGCCCGGCAAAACGGCGGTGCACGATGAGCTCTGGCGTATTGCCGACCGCTACACACCGCACGAACGCTGCGCCGACTACACCCAGGCGATGATGGACCTGGGCGCCACGCTCTGCACTCGCACCCGGCCAAGCTGCCCGCAATGCCCGCTACAGACCGAATGTGAGGCCCATGCCCTGGGCCGTGAGACAGATTTTCCGGGCAAGAAACCCAGGAAAGCCATCCCGGTGCGCACCACCCGCTTTCTCATGCTGCGCAATGCCAGCGGCGATCTGTGGCTGGAAAAAAGGCCCTCACCCGGGATATGGGGCGGCTTGTGGTGCTTCCCTGAATCCCCCGACCTCACGCCAGAAGCCAGCGTGCTCGATCTCACTGGCCTGGCACCGGCATCTATCGAGCCGTGGCCCGTGTTCCGGCATACCTTCAGCCACTACCACCTGGATATCGAGCCGCTACTGGTCCAACTCGATACCAGCCCGGCTGCAATCATGGAAGCAGACCGGCAGCTCTGGTATAACGTGCGCCAACCGCCCCAGATCGGGCTCGCGGCACCCGTGGTCGGGCTGCTGCAACAATTGACCGCCCAGGAGTAAGCGATGTCCCGCACCGTATTCTGCAAGAAGTACCAGGAAGAGCTGGAAGGCCTGAATGCGCCGCCCTACCCCGGCCCCAAGGGTCAGGAGATCTTCGAAAACGTCTCCAAGAAAGCCTGGCAGGACTGGCAGGAACACCAGACCATGCTGATTAATGAGAAGCACTTGTCACTGGTCGACCCCGAAGCGCGCAAATACCTGCAGCAGGAAATGGACAAGTTTTTTGCCGGTGAGGACTACGACAAGGCCGAGGGTTACGTACCCCCCTCAGAGTAGGCCCAGAAGCCCTGGAAATACCCTTGACTCCGGGGATTCATACAGGTTTAATACGCGCCTCTCGCGAATAGCGACTTGGCCCGGATAGCTCAGTTGGTAGAGCAGGGGATTGAAAATCCCCGTGTCGGCAGTTCGATTCTGTCTCCGGGCACCATACTTTGAAAAAGCCTCGTCAGTCATGACGGGGCTTTTTTGTTTATCCCAGCCAGAAGCCCCTACTCCCGATCAGCCGGATGGTTTACACCATCATAAGTCGGGATTCCCTCGATCTTTAAAGGGTTGATTCCTTCCAGGCACGCCACATTAAACCCGTACTGCTCAGGGTTTGATCTGCGTTGGTGGTGGGTGTAGATGCCACACTGACTGCAAAAATAATGTTTCGCCGTGCAGGTATTGAACTGATACAGGATGAGCGCATCTTCGCCACGAAGAATATTAATGCCCGACAGTGGCACCGAGGCTGCGATAGCGCCCCGGCGGCGGCACAGGGAGCAGTCGCAGCGGCGCACATCCACCAGGCCGTCAGGCAGGCTCAGCTCAATTTCAACAGCGCCGCAGTGACAACTTGCTGTGTGCCTGGCCTTAATTTCGACACCATCGACTTCTTTGAAGTTAAGAGGCATATATCACTCCTTTTGTTGCTAGAGTCTCAGCGGCTACGACCGATGGCGGGCCTCATCTACTAATTACTACTACTCGCCTGTGTAATTGTGTCAGCTATTCACAGGTCCAGCGAGAACCTCAGCGAGTCCTTGTGTTGATTACCGTTCTCCATCACCGGATCGGCATGATGTAGGCTGAGCTGCCCATTCATTTGAAAAGTTGCATAAGTATAAGGATGCCACCCGCCCAAGATGTAAACCAAACGAGTGTACGTAGATAGGTGATACCCGCAGTGTAGACGGCTACATAGACAACCCTGCTCCAAAAGAAAATAGTCGAACCAAGAGCGGTCATCTCATTGGCTTTACCTGAGATATGAGCCACGATCACTAAAATAGCAAATGCTGTGAGGCTTTCCATGAGATTGGAGTGAGCCTGAACTGCACGTTGCGTCCAAGCTGGAACAGCCAACTCAGTATCGCGGTTTCCTGCACTCCAACTAAAACCGCCTGGCTGTAATGATCTGCCTGCTCCATAAATGAAAGGCATAAATAAGCCAATGAAAGCTGTAAAGATAAGCATCCATAGATCAGTAGTCATAAATCCCTCAAATAGTAAATTTTGAGCCTAACAGCTAGGTATATGAGAAAGTCAGTGTGCTTTAAATATCCTTTTCAATGTGAAGGGCAGCTTTGTGAACGTTATCTGCCCTCAAACTTACGTCATTCCCCAGGGGCAGCTAAGGGGCCAATAGCGGACGTCGGGCAAACTCCCTCGTTGCCGGCTTTGGTCTTATAGATCATATCGCTCCGGCGCAGGGTGATAAAACCGGGACTTCGCGTTTTTGAGCTACCACCACACCCGTGCTGGCGCGAAGCCAGCCAAGGACACAAGTGCTGGTCCAACAGAGAACACTCACAGGCTCAATGGGCGATTCAAGATCCCCCAGCGCGTGCGGAAGAGCGGGTGTTAGATCATTGCTCTATACAAAGCAGGCGCGAGTTGCTTGAACAGTCGCTAATAAATCCGCGGGAAAGACCGGTGAAAAAATTGCCGTAGAATTGTGAGTTGGCTTCTGACGATGACGGGAAGGTTAGAGCGGGGTCATTGCTAGTGTAGTTGCTGCAATCACTGAAAAAGGGATCAAGGGATGGCGCATAAGTATCGGGTCCAAGACTGTTCGACCAAAAAAATAATCTGCTATCGTCGGGGAGTATGGTGCCGCGTTCGTCGTAAATGACAGTAGGGAATAGCTCCCAGAAGGCGGGGCCGCGTATCAAAGCGCCTCCCGTCGACGCTACAATGTCCCCGTTAGTCCTGTAAAACGGTACGCCTACAGCATCCAAGCTACCGTACCTGTCATTGAACGTGAGCCCCTCCGAGGATAAATAAGCGAAGAACTCGCCTGGTAAATTGGCCTCGGTGGCAAGGGCGTTGCACTTCGCGTCCGCTCCTTCGATACCTGAGCCCTGACCATTCTCCCGCAAGTCGCCCGTGTAAGTCTGGCTGGTCACAAAAAGGACTTTTTGCGTTTCCGAGGCACAGGCGTTGTCGATCATGCAGCTATCACCAGCTTCAAGTATCTGGCCGGACGCGCACTCATTAGCTGGGTCCTGCGAAAGACAACTGGATTCAATGCTTATGACATCTAGCTTCAGTGCCACACCTGAGGTATTACTTATTTCTACCTGGCCGACAGGTAGATCAATTTCCCCGCCTTCAGGGTTGTCCAGCTCAAGCATACTCGCCAATGCCTGGGGAATGTTCAGGCTGCCCAGTGCGCTCAGGGTTAGACCCGCCCCCAATAACATCACACTCAATAATTTACGCCCCTGCGGGCCGCGCAATGCGCGATAACCTATCACCGCCATGAAAACGCCAAGCGGTACCAACAGTAGCGAAGGAATCGACACGGGCACTGCCGGTGCGACCGAATCAACGGGAGTCGGAGCAGCGGTCACTGACGCAGGCCCATATGTCAGGGTACCGCTTGTTTGCGCGAATGCGACCGAAGAGAGGGTCAGCGATGAAATCGCCGCCCATGCGTGCTTGATGCTCATGCTATCGCCCCTGTTTGCCATCTTGTTTTGTATAGAAATTCTGACTTACCAGCGCTTGGTTGTCGAGTAACTGCTAGATCTACTTTCACTTCGCTGACCCTCTCAGGCTACCTGATCACGCGACAGAAATGAGCTGGCATCCGGTTCAAAAATACGAACCATAATAAAGGTCTCTGCATTATGATCATTACACACGAATTTAAGAAGCACTGGGCGCTATTTTTTGAGCGGTGAGGATGTTTGTCTGGTGCACAATTCGCGTCCGCTTTGTGGACGAAAGCGGACCTTCACAGGTTGTGTCCTCTTACCCAAAGTCAGGCAATAGCTATTCACGCTGATGTAGTGGCAGACACTAGCGTGCTCCGTAGATCACGACAAATATCGTTATCGATTAGCGTCAATCATCTCCAGCACTGCCTGCAGCACCTCCTCAGGCGCCTCAACCTGGGGGTAGTGGCCCACATTGGGGAGACGCACCGTGTCGGGGTTGGGAATCAGCGCCTCGTAACGGTCCACAAGATGCCCGCCGGAGACGGGATCCAGCACGCCGTCGGTCAACCGTATCGGGATAGTTGCCTGCTGCAGTGCCCCTACCCAACGCCCGCGATTGGCGCGGCGCTCGGTCATATAGTGAATTAACCGGTGCATAACCTTGTGGCCGTCCTTGTGCTGCATCATCTCCCAGAATTCGTCGATCTCCTGCTCGCTGGGTGGTGTGTTCGGACCAAACACTTTGGTGAGATTCTTGGCAAGTGTGCCGCGCTTCATGAACTTGACCAGCAGCCCACCCAGCGGGCTTACCAATACCTTTTGCATGAACACCGCATGATGGGTCTCGGGAAACAAACCACCGTTAAGGAGATTGAGTGTTTTCATCTGGAACGCCAGTGAGCCCTCGTTCTGACGCGCCAACAGTTCCTGCGCCACCGTGTCACCGTAGTCGTGGGCCAGTACGTGGCAGCTGCTTACCTCAAGTTGGGCCAGCAAAGTGCAGTAGATATCGGCCTGGGTGAATATGCTGTAAGGCTGTTGCGGCTTATCACTGTAGCCAAAGCCGAGCATGTCCAGGGTAATGCAGCGAAACCGTGAGGTGAGCTCAGGCCAGATCTTGATCCAGTCCCAGCTGGCGGTGGGGTAGCCATGAATCAGCAGTAAGGGTTCACCCTCACCTTCGACTCGATAGAAGATCTGGTGCCCTGCGTGCTCAAAATACTGGCCGCTGTCGCGCCACTGGTGAAGGTTCATGTAGCTATACCTGCCAAGTCTGTTGTTTTATTCTGGGTGTCAGTACTTTGCCGTCACTGACAGCGCGTTCAGCTGCAGCAGCATACCAATAAAACTTCGCTACGAGGAGCGCGTTCACTCAAGCAGAGGTTTGCGGCTCAGTCCACAGCTATTCACCCAACGCCAGAGGGAAGACTATGCAGAATATCTACAAGCTCCTGGGAGCACTGGTGCTGGGCAGCGCATTGCCCCTCCAGGCAGCGCCACTGGACAACGCGGCACTCGTAGCGCACTACCAACACCTGCACCGCAATCCCGAACTATCGCTGCAGGAAGAACAAACCGCCGCCTATCTTGCCGCAGAACTCAAGCGTATGGGCTATGCCATCAGCACCGGCATTGGCGGCCACGGTATCGTCGCCCTACTGGAGAACGGCGAGGGCCCCACGCTGATGTTTCGCGCCGATATGGATGGCCTGCCGATACCCGAGGCCACCGGCCTGCCCTATGCGAGCCAGGCAACCGGCGTTATCCCCTCCGGTGATGAAGTGCGGGTCATGCACGGCTGCGGCCACGACGTTCACATGACGGTGCTGCTCGGCGTTGCCAGCCAACTGGCCGAACGCCGCGACGAATGGCAGGGCACGCTTATGCTGGTGGGCCAGCCTGCCGAAGAAGTGGGCAAGGGCGCCAAAGCCATGCTCGAAGACGGTCTGTTCGAGCGCTTCCCACTACCGGAGGTCAACCTCGCCCTGCACGTCAGCGCCGGTCTACCCGCCGGAAAAATTGCCTGGGTAAGCGGCTACGCCATGGCCAACGTCGACTCCGTGGATGTGAGTGTTTATGGCCAGGGCGGTCATGGCGCCTACCCGCATAAAACCAAAGATCCGGTAGTCATGGCGGCGCAAATCGTCACCACCCTACAAACCATTATCAGCCGCGAGATCTCGCCGCTGGACTCGGCTGTTATTACGGTCGGATCAATTCACGGCGGTACCAAGCACAACATCATCTCTGACGAGGTGAAGCTGCAACTCACGGTGCGCAGCTATTCCGATGAATCCCGCGCTTACCTGCTCAAGCGGATTGAGGAAATCAGCCAGGGCGTCGCGCGCACCGCGGGCATGCCCGAAGACAGGCTGCCACTGGTGGAGGTCAAGGATGAATACACCCCGGCGGTATACAACAACCCGGAGCTGGTAGCACAGGTTGTGCCGCTACTGGAGCAGAGTCTGGGGGCAGACGCGGTCATCAAGACAAGCCCGGTCATGGGCGGTGAAGACTTTGCCCGCTACGGGCGCACCGAACACGCCATTCCGGGTAGCCTGATGTGGTTGGGTGCGGTGAAACCTGCCGACTATGCCGCTTCGGAGCGCGGGGAGCTGTCGCTCCCCAGCCTGCATTCAGCAAAGTTTGCTCCGGATGCTGCACCGGCTATCGACACGGGCGTACAGGCAGTCACTGACACACTACTGGGGCTGTTCAAGCCCTGATGGAGAGCGGGGCTCGACAGGCGCCCCGCGTCAATCGGCTCAGCCCTGGCCGAGCGCCTTGCTGGCCTCATCGGCTGCATCAGAAGCGGCTTTTTCAGCATCGTCAGCTGCATCGGCAGCCGCATCAGCAGCGTCGCTAGCCATATCAGACGCTGCATCTGCCGCATCACTGGCCACATCAGACGCTGCATCTGCCGCATCACTGGCCATTTCACCAGCTGCATCAACAGCGTCTTCCGCCATAGCCTGGGCGCTGTCCGCCGCATCGTCAATGGCATCGCCGGCCGCATCAGCTGCATCTTCAATAGCGTCGCCAGCATCTGCCATGGCCTCGCCGGTGGCCTTCGCGGCATCATTGGCGGCTTCCTCGGCGGCATCCACAGCGTCAGACGCAGCCTCAGACACTGAATCGACAGTTGATTGCGCAGAAGCTTTCGCGGAATCCATGTCTTCCTTGCTGCAAGCAGTAATCGACATGGCGAGAAGGGCCGCACAACTCGCGGCAAATAGTTTATTAATAATCATAAGAATCCCTAAATCGTTAGCGCCAGGTTGAGCACTTGTTTATTGATATTGGCCACCTGCGCCCAAGGCACAGGATTGACTGAGCCTATAACTGTACCCACGGTCTGTAAAGCCTACAGATTTACAGGCGTCTTGAAGCAAACCATACTTCATTAAAAAATACGATTCAGGAAGCTCGACATATGCGATTTTTGTGGCTGGGTATTTTTGCAGCGGTACTGGTCTGGTCAGCCATTGAACCCAAAGATCGGGTGACCTGGTGGCTGGAGGTTGCGCCAGCCCTCGTCGGGCTGATGGTGCTAGTCATCACGCGCCAGCGCTTTGTGCTTACCCCTCTACTCTACGGCCTGATTCTACTGCACTGCATTGTACTCATGGTTGGCGCCCACTATACCTATGCCGAGGTGCCCCTGTTCGACGGCCTGTTTAGCGCCGAGCGCAACAACTATGACAAGGTAGCTCACTTTGTGCAGGGCTTTGTGCCTGCCATGATTGCGCGGGAATTACTTATCAGGCAGCAGGTGATTAACGGCGTCTTCTGGCGCAACTTCATCATCGTTTGTTTCTGCCTCGCCTTTTCCGCCTTTTATGAACTGCTCGAATGGCTGGCTGCCGTGGCCATGGGCAGTTCCGCAGACGCGTTCCTTGGCACCCAGGGCTACGAATGGGATACCCAGACCGACATGGCGCTGGCGCTATTGGGCAGTATCATTGCTCTGGTAACACTGGGCCGGGTTCACCACAAACAGCTGGAGAAACTGTAAATGGCTGACATACACATCCGTGCCGCTGTGCCCGAAGACAGCGGCCTCATCTTCCACTTTGTGCGGGAGCTGGCGATTTATGAAAAAGCCCTCGATGATGTGGTCACCGATGAAGCGGGGCTGCGGGAGGCCCTGTTTGGAGACAAGCCTCTTGCCCACGGCCTGATCTGCAGCCTCGACGACACGCCCGTGGGCTTTGCCATCTATTTTTACAATTTCTCCACCTGGCTGGGAAAGTACGGCATCTTTCTAGAAGATCTGTATGTCTCCCCGGATTATCGCGGCCACGGCGCCGGCAAGGCACTTCTGCAATACCTGGCCAGGCAGGCTGTGGCGGAAGGCTGCGGCCGATTCGAATGGAACGTGCTGGACTGGAATGAGCCCTCCATTCGTTTCTATGAAGCCTGTGGCGCTGTGGCCATGAGTGAATGGGTTGGATACCGCTTGAGCGGGCAGGCCTTGCAGGACTTTGCCAATGCTGACTAGGTCTCAGCTGCAACTCACCGCAGCCCGCTAACCACTCACCGCAATCCGCGGGCGATTCACCCGCACCCTTGCTAAATTCAGCCTGACATAAACCAGGTTGGCATGCAGGGGTGTAACGTGAACCTGACTGAGAAATCACTCAAAAATCCCGCCGGCGTTGCGGTGGCCGTGGCTGTCATTCTATTTTTTGGCGCCTACAGCCTGAGCCAGCTGTCGATCCAGCTGTTTCCCAATATCGAGAATCCAACCATCTCTATCCAGACGGGCTGGCGCGCGGCCTCACCGCGCGAGATCGAGTCGGAAATTGTTGAGCCCATCGAATCAGTGTTGCGCGGCATTCCGGGGCTGCAGGAAATGGCGGCCTATGCCAATGCGGGCAACGCCTGGATTAACCTCGAGTTCGGCCTGGAAACCGACATGCAGCGCACGCTCATTGAAGTGATCTCCCGCATGAACAGGCTCGATCCACTGCCGCGGGATGCCACCCAGCCGGTCATCATGCTTGGTGGTGGCAATGGTGACACCCCGGCCCTGACCTTCTTTTTCTTACAATTACTGCCGGGCACGCCCGGGCAGATTACCGATTACATTCAGTTTGCCGAGGATGTACTGCGCCCGGCCATTGAGGCTGTGCCGGGTGTGGCCCGCGTCAACACCATGGACAACGGCGCCGGCGAGCAGGAATTGGAAATCCTGTTTGATCCGGAGCGCGCCGCACAGCTGGGCATTACCCTTACCAACACTGCAGCGGTGCTCGGTCGCGCCAACGATGTCAGCGGCGGCTTTGTCGAAGTGGGTCGGCGCCAGTACACCCTGCGGTTTGCCGGCCGCTATGAGCCCGAAGAACTGAGCGAGTTTGTACTCGAATGGCGCGATGGCCGCCCGGTACGCCTGGGTGATATCGCCGAAGTGAAAGTCTCTCGCGGGGAGCAATGGGTAGGCCGCACCCAGAATGGCAACCCGGCCATCTCGCTGCGCATCGACAAGGAGAGCAGTGCCAACGCATTGCAAACACTCAACGCCGTAAAGGCCGTGGTGGAAGAACTCAACGAGGGGCCGGTGAAAGATCGCGGCCTGGTCATGGTCCAGTCCTTCGATGCATCAGTGTTTATCAACCGCGCCATTGGCATGGTCGGCGGCAATATCCTGCTGGGTATTCTGCTCGCCGTTGGCATTCTATGGTGGTTTCTGCGCCGCTTCCGGGCCACGCTCATCGTTGCCATCGCTATACCCGTGTCGCTATTGGCCACGTTCATCGTTCTCAAGCTCACGGGCCGTACGTTGAATATTATTTCCCTCGCCGGCCTGGCGTTCGCGGTGGGCATGGTGCTCGATGCGGCCATCGTCGTACTGGAGAACATTGTCCGCCTGCGCGAGAAAGGGCTGAGTACTTACGATGCATCGCTGCAGGGCGCCCGCCAGGTCTGGGGGGCGCTCCTCGCCTCCACCGCCACCACGGTGGCCATCTTCCTGCCGGTCATTTTCATGCGCGAGGTTGAGGGGCAATTGTTCGGCGACCTCGCCATCACGATTGCCATTGCCGTGGTGGTTTCACTCATAGTGGCGGTCACCATATTGCCGCTCGCCGCCAATACCTGGCTGCGCGATAGCACCCTGGAAGATCACAACAAAGCCCGCTGGCGCAGCATTGCCAATGTCATCATGCGCGCCACCTCCACCCCCACCAAGCGCTGGATGCTAAGCGCAGCACTCATCAGTGTACCGCTGCTAGGCAGCTACACCCTGATGCCGGAGATGGACTACCTGCCACCGGTGAAGCGCGATGCAGTCGACGCCTATTTCCAATTCCCCCCCGGGATTAGCGAACGCACCGTGGCTGAAGAATATGTGCGGGTACTGGATGAGCGGATGGCGCCGCTGATGAGCGGTGAACGCGAGCCCGCCCTGAAGAACTACTACATCCTCACCTGGGGTGACGGCGGCGGCATGGGTGCCCGGGTTAAAGACCAGTCGCGAGTGAAGGAACTTGAAAAAATCATCAACGAGGAGATCTTCGCCGACCTGCCCGACCTGCAGCACTTTGCTTCCCAGGGCAATTTGTTCGGCGGCTTTGGCGGAGACCGGGTTATCGACCTGCACCTGCAGGCCCGTGATCGCGAAGTGCTCACCGAGGCTGCGGCCCTGGGTGAAACGTTGCTGCGCGAGGCTCTCCCGGAGGCCAGCATCCGCGTGGGGCCCAACCTGGAACAATCGGAACCGGAACTCAAGCTCACTCCCCGTGACCGGCAGATCGCCGAAGCCGGCTGGGCCCGTCGCGATATGGGTACCCTGGTACGCGCCCTCGGCAACGGTCTCTATGTGGGCGAACATTTCGACGGCGAAAAACGCATGAATATCATCCTGCGTTCCGCCAAGTGGGATTCGCCAGAGGAACTCGGGTCGGTGCCGTTGGCCACGCCAGCGGGCACCCTGGTACCGCTGGCCGAGCTAGTGGAGATTGATCGCACCGTTGGCCCCAGCCAGCTGCGCCGTATCGACAGCCGCCGCACCATTACCCTCAGCGTGCGTCCGCCCGAGGACATGTCGCTCGAGCACGTACTGAGCACCATCGAGACCCAGGCCGAACCACAGATCGTCGCCGCTCTCGGCGAAGAGGGCAGCATTCTCTACGGCGGCAGTGCCAGCGCACTGAACCGGGCCATCGCATCCATGGCCAGCAACTTCGGGCTGGCGCTGGTGGTGTTGTTCCTGCTCATGGCCGCCCTGTTCCGCTCCATGAAAGATAGCCTGCTGGTCGTACTGGCCATGCCGCTGGCCATGGCTGGCGGTATCTTCGCCATTCGTCTGCTCAACCTGGTGACCTTCCAGCCCCTGGACCTGCTGACCATGATCGGCTTTGTGATTCTGCTGGGGCTGGTGGTGAACAATGCCATCTTGCTGGTGCACCAGACCCGCAGCGCCGAGCGCGAAGGCGTCAGCCGCCACCAGGCCGTGGAACAGGCCCTGCTTACCCGGCTGCGGCCCATCTTTATGAGCACTCTCACCAGCATCTTCGGCATGCTGCCGCTGCTGCTCATGCCCGCTGAAGGCAGCGTAATTTACCGCGGCCTCGCGGCGGTGATTGTCGGCGGTATGTGCGTGAGTACCTTATTCACCCTGTTATTACTCCCATGTTTCCTGCGCATGGGTGAAAGTCACAGCGGCGTGATTACCGGCGATGGTGGCCGTAAACCCACCCCCGCCCTGCAGTCCGTCGCCTGAGATGAGGAACCTATTATGAACTTCAACAAACGCGCCCTAGCCTCCCCACTGCTCGCACTGGCCCTGCTGGCCAGCCCAACGCTTGCGGAGGGCACCGCGGTCGCCGTTGAGGTAGCCGATGTCAGCGAAGGCGTGACCAGTGCGGTTGTGCGCCTGCCCGGCACCGTCATCAGTACCCGCGACGCCATGATTGCCACCGAGATCAGCGGCCGTCTGACCTGGGTCGCCCAGGTGGGCCAACAAGTAGCCGCCGGCGACGCCGTGGCCCGCATCGACGACCATCGCCTGCAACTACAGCTGCGCGACAACGAAGCGGAAATTGCCCGGCTGGAAGCAGATATTCAGTACAACCAGCGCCAGATCGGGCGCCTGGAAAAGCTCGCCATCACCAACAACATGGCCCAATCGGAGCTGGATCAGGTGCGCTCCCAGCTGGAAATGTTATTGCAGCAACAACGTATTGCCGAGGTGGCCCGAGACCGGACCCGCTACGACCTGGAACTCGCCCACGTCCGCGCACCCTTCCCTGGCGTGGTGGCCAGCCGCGAAATGATGACCGGTGAGTACACCAATATCGGCGCCGCCATTGTGCGCCTGGTCGATACCCAGGCGCTGGAAGTGTCTGTTAATGCGCCGCTGCGCGCTGCACACTTTAATGAGCTCAATGCCGAGGTGCAGGTAGAGGCCGGCGACCGCCGCGCCATGGCGCCCATCCGCGGCATGGTGCCGGTCGGTGACAGTCGCTCGCGCATGATGGAACTNCGCCTGGCGATCCCCGCCGGTAACTGGCTGATCGGCGAGGCGGTGACTGTCGAAATCCCCGACGGCGAAACCGGTAGCGCCCTCAGCGTTCCGCGCGATGCACTGGTGCTGCGCGACAAGGAGGCCTATGTCTACACCGTCTCTGCCGAAGGCACAGCGGTGAAAGTACCGGTACAACCGCTGGCTGGCCGCGGCAGTATGATTGCGGTGGATGGCGAATTGAATCGTGACGATCAGGTTGTAGTGCGCGGTGCTGAACGCTTGCAGGAAGGTCAGCAAGTGCGGATTACTCAGGGCAACCTGGCAGGCGTCTGGCCCTAGCTGAGCCGGACCGGAGCAACTCCGCGGGGCTCGGCACGGCCAATAATGCTCGCCTCGGCATACCCGGCATCATGCAGGGCCTGGCAGTAGGCGTCGGCTTTGCCGGCGGGCAGTGCCACCAACAAGCCACCACTGGTCTGGGGATCGACCAGAATCTCAAACCCTGTCTCCGCGCCTACATCCAGTGCCGCAAGCGCCTGCGCATTGGCTTCGTGCATGGAACTGCGCACGCCCGCAGCAAGCTGCTCCCTGGCACCCGACAGTGCCGGAATCACTTCAGCAATCAACTGCACACTGACCTGCTCGTCGAGCATTTCCAGCAGATGGCCGAGCAGACCAAAGCCGGTGATATCGGTACAGGCCCGGGCACCGTGGCCAAGCGCCAGTTCCGCTGCCCGCGCATTGCCCTGCAGCATCATGTCGATAGCCGCCTGAACATCGCGGCCATCGGCGTGCAGCGCCATGTGCGCTGCGAACAACACGCCTGTGCCCAGTGGTTTGGTCAGCACCAGCATATCCCCGGCCTGCATACCGCGTTTTGTCATCACGCCCCGGTCGCTGTCCATGGGCTGGCCGTTAACGGTAAACCCAAGCTGTAATTCCGGGCCCTGCATACTGTGGCCGCCAGCCAGCTGGCAATCCACTTGGCTGAACTCGTGCAGGGCCCCGGCGAGCAACTGCTCCAACTCGCGCTGCAGCAGTGAGCCGCTGGCAAAGGGCAATGTCACCGCTGCCAGCGCAGAGACCGGGCGCACACCGCAGGCGTAAAGATCACTCAGGGCATGGTTGGCCGCAATGCGCCCCATCAGCCAGGGATCGGCCACCAGCTGGCGCAGCACATCAACGCTTTGCAAGGTGGGCTGGCCGGCCTCACCCGGGATTGTCGCTGCATCGTCACCATCACCTGGTACCGGGCAATGGTCAGGAAATGCCATCGCCAGCCTCGCCAGAGTGGCGGCCAGACCGCGAGCCCCTACCTTGGCGCCACAGCCGCCACAGTGGGCCTGGCGATGTGGGTCCAGGGCACCGGGTATCGCCTCGCCGGTTGTCGTCGCAGGCATTGGCGGCAGGTTTTCGAAACGGCCCATAAATTCGCGGTCGATGCGATCTTTCCAGCGCCAGACCCAGCCACCGGAGGCATACAGTGGCCCGCGATCGGCAGCGGCGTTGCGATCCCCCAGCGACACCAGTGACAGAAAACGCTGCTGCGGCCGGTGCTCGCGCAATGGCTTGCCCAACAAATAGGCGCGCAGGTTGGCCGCCAACACGGGGCCCTGGCGCACCGCATATACGCCGGCCTTGGGCCGCGGGTATTCGTCTTGCGAAGCGATATCGCCAGCGCCAAATACATCGGGGTGATCTACGGACTGCAAGGTGTTGGTAATTCGGAGGAAGCCCCGGTCGTCACAGGCCAGGCCGCTGTCTGCCACCCAGGCTGCGGCAGCGGCGCCGGTACACCAGAACAAATCGTCGTAGAGGTGGCGCGTGCCGTCGGTTAACACCAGCGCGGCGTCCTCCACTTCGGCGACGCGGCTGTCGAGGTGCAGGTTAATGCCGAGGGCTTTCAGGGCGCGCTCGGTTGCTGCTCTGGCACCCCGGTTATAACCCTGCAGGATTTCCGTCGCCCCACAAATCAGGTCGAACTTCAAATGGTTATGCGCCTGGGCGTGGGCCATCGCCAACACCAGTTCTACGCTGCCGGCGCCGCCGCCCACGACGACCACGCGATGGTCAGCGGTCGATTCCGCCAGGCGACCCTCGAGTTCACGCCAGCGCTGCCACAGGCCGGCAACCGGTTTCACAGGTACAGAATGCGCGCGGGCGCCGGGCACGGAATCAAGCTCAGGTTGAGAGCCAATATCCAGGCTGACCACGTCATATTCCACAGGCGGGCGCCCGGCCAGTTGCAGGGNCTTCGCATGCGGGTCCAAACCAGTCACTTCAGCAGCGACGAACTGCGCTCCTGCCCACTGACACAGGCGGGCAAGGNCGATGTGGGNGTCTTCAAACTGATAGTGCCCCGCCACCAGGCCCGGCAACATACCTGAGTAGGGCGTATGGCTGGCCGGTGAAATCAGGGTGATACGCAATCCGGCCAGTGGCTGCATGGCCAGCATCCGCAGTGCGAGCACATGGGCATGGCCGCCGCCAACCAGCACCAGGTCGCGCACATACTCGGCCTGGGCCTGCATTCAGCGCGCTCCCTCACACCAGCGCACCACTTCATCCCGGCTGCCGCTGAACAGTACTTCACCCTCGCGTTGTTCCAGCTGGTATTCGTACATGGGGTCGTAATATTTCTCGAGCAGAAAGCCGATCCATTCCCGGTGGCCCTGCAGGTCTCCGCTTGCTGCCTGGGCGGCAAATGCATCGGCCATAACCGCGCTCATCTGCTGGTGGCGCTCACCCCCGAGGCGTTTGCGAATTTTGGCAAGATCGTCCTGCAACTTCTGGGCGTGGCGCGCATGGCCGTCGTCACCGTACAACGTGCGGTAGCGCTCACCGAGATCGACAATGTAATCGTCGATAACGACATCCACCCGCTCCGCCAGGTTTTGCTCGACAATCACCAGCGGTGCATGCTTCATTTTGTCGCGCAGAATTTCCGGCAGGTACAGGCGGCCGATCAGGCGGCCCTCATCTTCGAGATATACCCGCGGCCCGGCGCGATTGAGCAGTTTCATAAACGCAATGCTGAGCTGGTTCTCGAAGTCGATCTGGCTGGGCTGAGGGCTGGGCATCTGGCCAAAGGTAGAGCCGCGGTGATTGGCCAGCCCTTCGAGATCAATACAGTCGGACAAATCCCACACAACCCGTGTTTTACCGGTGCCGGTTTTTCCGCCGATCAGGACAATATCTGCGGTAGCGAGGGAGCGCTCCAGTTCGTCGATGAGAAACCGGCGCATGGCCTTGTAGCCGCCTATCACCAGCGGGTAATCGATACCCTCGTCGCGCAGCCACTGGCGCACCGTTTGCGAGCGCAGGCCGCCGCGAAAGCAATAGAGATAACCGTCGGGGTGGGCCTGGGCAAATTCGCGCCATGCCGCCAGACGCTCGGCGCGCACCTCGCCACTCACCAGGCGGTGGCCCAGCTCGATAGCGGCCTCCTGGCCATCGCGCTTGTAACAGGTGCCCACCTTGGCGCGTTCGATGTCAGTCATCAGCGGCAGGCTGTGGGCGCTGGGAAAGGCGCCCTTGTCGAATTCCTGAGGCGCCCGCATGTCCATCATGGGCGCGTCGGCAAGAAAAAGCGCTCGGTAATCCTGGGTGTCCGGGCGCTGGCTCAAAACCTATTCCGCCTCGCCACCGAAGATGGTGATGACGCGATCCTGCAGGCCGGTAATAGCGTCGGACATCAGCGCGAAATCCGCGTCGAGACGAGCGGCGTTATCGGCTTCGGGAATGTCGTCGTTTTCTTTCATCAGCTCTTCTGAGAACTTCAGGCGCCTGAGGCACAGATCTTCCGCCAGCACCAGTTTTACGCGCTCTTCCCACTGCAGGGCCAGGCGCGAAACCTGTTTACCGGCATTGAGGTGAGTTTCCACCTCTTCACTTAACAAATCAACGCCGCGACAGCGCACCACGCCACCTTCCTCGCCGAGTTCACGGAGCTCACACTCTTCCCCCAGAACGAAATCGTCAGGCAGGTTCTGGTGGGCGAGCCAACCGGTCATGGTCGCCGAAGGGGCGTTGTTCACCTGGGGCAGCACCACCGGAAAGCTGCCGATACATTCGCGCAACAGGTTGAGCAATTCCTCGGCCCGGGCGGCGCTGGCGGCATCCACAAAAATCCAGTTGGCGCGGGTGTCGATGTAGGCGAAAACCGCACTGGAGCGGCTGAATGCGCGGGGCAGGCAATCCTGGATGATCTCGTCTTTGAGGGTCAGGCGCTCCTTGCGATACACCTTGCGGGCCTGCTCTTCCTCGATGTGTGCCACTTTTTCCTCGAGCTGCTCACGCACCACCGTGGAGGGCAGGAGCTTCTCTTCACGCTTGAGCTTGATCAGCAGGCGACCGCCCGCAGAATGGGCAAGCTCACCGGATTCTTCGCCCAGGGGGGCAACCCATCCCAGGGACAGCGCCTGGGACTTGGCGCAGGGCTCAAAGGCCCGCTGCGCCAGTTGTTCTCCCAGCTGTTCGGCGGACAAATCAAAGGGAGTGGTGAGGCGGTAGGCCCGGATGTTCTTAAACCACATAGTTATACTGCTCTGGCAAAAGCGGCTGATTGTACCCCAGCCGCGGGCCAAAAAGAGGACCGTGTACAAAATGTTAACCATTGCGGCCGCCTGGACCGTTGTTATCTTCGCCCCCAGGCAGTGTAATTTGCCTCCCAGACACAACTGCACTGAGACAGAGCCATGAGTGACACCAAAAAGGCCACCCCCACCCAGCCACGCCACGTTCGCGACGTGAGCAACTGGGACAAGGAAACCGACGTAGCCATTGTTGGCTTTGGCGGCGCCGGCGGCTGCGCGGCGATTGAGGCCGCTGATGCGGGTGCGGATGTCACCATATTTGAACTGGCCAGCGCCAGTGGTGGCTCCACCGCCATGTCCAGCGCCGAGATCTACATGGGCGGCAGTGGCGGCACCCGGGTGCAGAAAGCCTGTGGTTTTGATGACTCGACCGAAGACATGGTCACCTACATGATGATGTCCGCCGGGCCCCAGGCTGACGAAGCCAAGATCCGCAATTACTGCGAAAGCAGCTCCGCCCACTTCGACTGGCTGACGGGGCTGGGTGTGCCCTTCAAGGACAGCTTCCACGAGGAGCGGGCCATTATGTGCCTCACCGACGATTGCCTGCTCTACACAGGGTCAGAGAAGGCCTATCCGTTCCGCCACCACGCCAAGCCCTGCCCCCGTGGCCACAACCTCGAGATTGAAGGCGATAACGGCGGCCCGCTGTTCATGAAGATCGTCACCGAGAATGTTGAAAAGCGCGACAGCATCACCGTGGAGTACGAAACCCGCGCGCTGTGCCTGATTGTGGATGACGAAGGCGCGGTAGCGGGCCTGGTTATCCGTCAGGGCAAGAAAGAACTCAACGTGCGCGCTCGCAAGGGCGTCATCCTCTGCGCCGGCGGCTTCAACATGAACGAAGAAATGCTGCAGAAATACGCCCCCAAGCTGCTGCGCGGCAATGAGCCTATCGGCAACCCCGGCGATACCGGCACCGGCATTATGATGGGCATGTCTGTGGGTGGCGCCGCCATCAACATGCACGAAGGCTTTATCAGTATTCCCTACTACCCGCCCGCCAGCATTACCGGTGGCATCGTGGTCAACGATAAGGGCCAGCGTTTTATCAACGAAGACGTCTACCATTCTCGCCTCGGCCAGGCGGTGCTCGATCAGCCCGGTGATCGCTTTTATTTCATTCTCACCGTGGAGCAGTACGGCGACTACGAGAAGTTCAACTTTATGGGCGCCTCAATTGCGGGCACCGGCGAGACCATCGCCGAGCTGGAAGAAGAGCTGGGCCTGCGCAAGGGTACGCTGGAAAACACGATCAACATCTACAACGAAGATGTGGCCGCAGGCGAAGACACCCAGTTCCACAAAGGCGCAGAGTGGCTGCAGACCCTGGAACTGCCCCTGGTGGCGCTGGATATCACCCCAGGACGTGGTGCTTTCGTCCCCTACTTCACCCTCGGCGGCCTCGACACACTGCCCACCGGCGAAGTGGTAGACCCACAACGCAACGTGGTTCCCGGCCTGTACGCAGCCGGTCGCACCGCCTGCGGCGTGGTCCGCCGGGCCGACGGCTACTCCTCCGGTATGTCGGTCGGCGACGCCACTTTCTCAGGCCGCCTGGCCGGCAAGCAGGCCGCCGCCCGCAGTTGATTCCTGCTGACGGGGTTCTGATGTTCCCGGAGCCCCGAGATTCACCTATGTTCTGATAGGCCTCTCCTCAGTTGAGGCGGGGCCCTAACAGAACCAAGGAAGGTGAATCTAATGAACACATCAACACATAATTCTTACCAACACACCAGAGAACTCACACTGTCAGAAATCGAGCGTATCTCTGGCGCCGGGCCAATGGAGCTAGCCACAGGCTGGGCAGGCACGGCAATGGGTGCACTTTCAGGTGGCCTCACCGGTGGCCTTAGAGGCCTGGCCATAGGCGGAGTTGGTGGTTTTGCTCTAGGATTAGCAATGGGTACCGCCTATTCCCTGGCAACCGGTTCCGGCAGCGGCCGAAAGCCAGTTGTTGACTCAACCAAAGCGGAATGAAAGCCGGCTACTATAACTGGATAGGCACCAACCCCCATTGAATAGAGCTCACTAGCGGGAGGCTGTTATGCCAGCTTCGATTGAGGAGTATATTTTTGCCCGGAACATTCCCCAATGGTCAGCCATCCCCGGTGAACAGAAAGCACAACTTGTTTCCGAGGCGAGAAACCTGACTTATCGGGCTGACGGTAACGGACGCCTGGTTATCGTTGTTGTTATTGCGCTTGTGCTATCGTTTAGCCTGTTTACGGGCCTGACTTCACTGCTCTTCGACAGCGAGTGGGCGGGGCCCGTTGGCGCAGGCCTCGCATGTATCGCCACGCTGGCCGTTGCCAGCACGACGCGTGCGCGGCAAATGCTGCCGGCACTAAAGACATTGGTGAGTGATATCACTTCAACGGAGGCTCAATGAAATACCTGCACACCATGGTCCGCGCCCGCGACCTGGACGAGACCATGGACTTCTACTGCAACAAGCTCGGCCTGGTTGAAGTCAAGCGCTATGACAGCGAGGCCGGGCGTTTTACCCTGGTGTTTCTCGCTGCACCGGGTGATGAGGTCGACCCCGAAAGCGGGCTGGGCCGTATCGCTCCCTGCCTGGAGATCACCTGGAACTGGGATACCGAAAACTACGACGGCGGCCGCAATTTCGGGCACCTGGCCTATGAGGTGGAAGATATTTACGCCACCTGTCAGAAGCTGATGGACGCCGGTGTCACCATAAATCGTCCGCCCCGCGATGGCAGCATGGCCTTCGTGCGCTCACCGGATGGCATCTCGATCGAACTACTGCAGCAGGGTGACGCTCTCGCACCAGCCGAACCCTGGGCTTCCATGGAAAACACCGGTAGCTGGTAACCCGTGCGCGGCAGCATATCCACGCGCCTGATCGTCCTGATCACCCTGTGCACGGCGGTGATCGTGGGCGGTGGCATGCTGCTCGACTATCGCGTCTCCCGCGCTGAAATTCTCGAGCGCCTCGACCTCGAATCCAACGAGCGTGTGAAGGCGGTGGTCGTCGACATTGAAAACTGGCTCAGCGGCGTAGAAGCAGCCACGGGCTTTCTAGGCCAAATTCTCTCCCAGCGCGAGTACAGCGAGGAAGGCCTCAAGCAAATGCTCCGCGACCTGGTCCAGGGCAACGAGGAGATCTACGGCGCAGCCATTGCGCTAAGCCCCAATCAGGCTGAATCCGGTGGGGGTTTTGCCCCTTACTTCTTCCATAGCGATACCGGCATCGCCTATGCCAACCTGGCAAGTCGCGAAGCCGATTACCAGCAGCAGCCGTGGTTCCGCGCGCCCATAGAAACGGCCAAGCCAGTCTGGTCTGAGCCCTACTTCGACAATGGCGGCGGCGAAGCATTGATGACCACCTACTCAGTGCCCGTGTACCGCATTGATGATGAGGGGCAACGCTTCCTGTATGCGGTGGTGACCGCTGACGTACTCGTGGAAGACTTACACCGGGTATTGCAGCAGTTACACCTGGGTGAGCACAGCAATGGCCTGCTGCTAAGCACAGAAGGCATGTTACTGAGCAGCCGCCAGGCCCCAGAGGCACTGCGCCATTATTCCGAGATAGCGACTGCGCCTGAGAACCTAGAACCCTGGCGAGACCTGCTCGATCATGTGCGCGGCGGCCAGTCCATTAGCCGCGAGGTCGAGTGCCCGGAGATCGAAGGTCAATGCACACTGCGCATGGGCACACTGCAATCAAATGGCTGGCCAATCGGCATCGTCTACTCCCAGAACGAAGTGCTGGAACCGCTGTACGACTACCAGTTCAAAACCGTCATTATCAGCGTGTGCACGATTCTTGGCATGGCGCTGGTGGTGTCGCTGGTAACGCACAGTATTACCCGGCCGCTCTCCTACCTGAGTGCCGCAAGCGCCAATATTGCCCGGGGCAATATGGATTCGCCGCTGCCGCCGGCCAAGGGCAATGACGAGATCGCCACATTGGTGCGCAGCTTCGAAAGCATGAGTAAGGATCTCAAAACCTATATTGCTGATCTTGAAAGCGTCACCGCCTCGCGCAGCCGCCTGGAAGGTGAACTGGCCGCGGCCCGGGAAATTCAGATGTCCATGTTGCCCGGCGCCGGCGAGGCACACCTGCAACAACCACCTGTAGACTTATGGGCACGGGTTGAGCCCGCCAAAACCGTGGGCGGCGATCTGTACACCTACAGCCTCAACGACAAGCACCTGCTGCTTGCGGTGGGCGATGTCAGCGACAAGGGTGTGCCGGCAGCACTGTTTATGGCCCGTGCCATCAGCCTGATCCAACAACTGTCGAGCCTGTCTGTTGCTCCCAACGAGGCCATGACGTGGCTGAACAATTCCCTTGAGCGGGACAACCCCAGTTGCATGTTCGTCACCCTGTTTCTGGGGGTCTTGAATACGACGACGGGCGAACTGCGCTTCGCCAGCGCCGGGCATACGGCTCCCAGCCTGCTGCGGAACAACGAGGTTACCGTCATCGATCAGGACACCGGACCTGCGCTGGGCCTTATACCGGATCAGGACTATCCAGATAACCTGCTGACGCTATGCCCCGCCGACCGGCTGGCCATTTACACCGACGGTATCGACGAGGCCTTTAACAGCGCCGGTGAGATGTTCGGGGTGGAGCGGTTCAACAAGCAACTGCAAAACACCGTAGCTCTGGATCTGGCCGCTGCCGGCGCGGCACTGTTCCAGGCGGTGGCGAGCCATGCCCAGGAACAACCCCAATCTGACGACATAACCCTGCTACTGCTGGAACCCTCGGCAGGCAAGCACGGCTCACAGCGCCAGAGCTTTGACCTCGCGCCGGGACTCACGCGCAGGGTACAGAGCTGGCTGGAGCCCGTTCTCAATAACTGGTCGGTGCCCGATGATGCGGTCATGGAAATGCTGCTCATCGCCGAAGAGCTGGTCACTAATGTACAGAAATACGGCGAGCTGCAGGCCAAGCATGAGATTGCCGTGACCTTACGCCTGGATGGCCAGACTCTGGCGCTGCAAGTGCGCGACCCCGGCGTGGCATTCAACCCGCTGGCACAGGCGGAACGAGCAGACCTGGGCGCGGATATAGAATCTGCCGAGATCGGTGGCCTTGGTGTACACTTGGTCACCGGGCTGAGCAATCGACAGCACTATGCGCGAGAAGGCGAGTACAACGTACTCACAATTGAAAAGGACTTACCCGTATGGACCTGACAACCACTGTATCCATTGACGAAGAAAACTCGGTAGCCCGGGTCAGCCTCGACGGCGCCCTGAATACCGACACTGCGCCGGCGTTTGAATTGCGCCTGCAGGAAGTGGTCGATGCAGGTTACCAGCTCACCGTACTCGACATGAAAGAGCTGGATTACATCAGCTCGGCGGGGCTGCGGGTCATTTTCAAAGCGGCCAAACAAACCCGCTCAGACGGGCGCAACCTGGCGGCCGCCAATCGCAAGCCACACATCGACAAAGTATTCGAGATTCTCAAGGCGCTGCCGGATATGGCCGTGTTTGCCAACGAGCAGGAACTCGATGACTATCTCGATGCCATGCAGAGCAAAGCCCGCGACGAATAACGCTATTCGCTGCGCAGGAAGTTGACGATCCAACGCGCCACGCGATCGCCCTGATCCGCCGTGGCCAGCGACGCCATTCCTTTCTCGTAGACTTCCTCGCCAATCATCTCCCGGCGGAAGTTCATAATTTCTGAGGAGTAGCCCGACGTGAATTCCGGGTGGCCCTGGAACGTGAGGATATGATTGCCGATCTGGACGACCGCATTCTCACAGAAATGACTACCGGCCAGCACCTCGGCGCCGTCGGCATTTTCGACCACCTGGTCCTGATGGCTGACCAGAATATTAAAATCAGGATTGTCGCCGTCGTGCCATTGCGGCGTCTGATTGAAGGTGTGGGTATGCAGACCCTGCCCCCAGCCCTTGGTGGACTTTTCGGTTTTTCCGCCCAGCGCCTGGGCCACCAATTGATGGCCGAAGCAAATACCCACCAGTTTCTTCTTGCGAGCGTCGATCTCGCGAATCAGATCCATGGATTGGGCGATCCATGCTTTGTCTTCGTATACGGAAGATTTGCTGCCCGTCATCAGGTAGGCATCAACCTCGTCGATATCTGCAGGAGACTGGCCTTCCTCGACATCGTATGTGACGAATTCCAGGCCAGGATCAACGTCGCTCAGCAGCTTGGCAAACATATCGGGATACTCGCCGTATTCGCCTACCCAGCGTGGATTGACTGCGTCTGTCTTGAGAATGCCAATCTTCATGGTTCACCTGTCTAAATCATAGGAGGGCAACGCCCGAATCCCTCATCTTAGGAGAGCGTTAAGGCCAGTGTCCATACCACTTAAGGGTGCCGGGCTGTCACTAAAAATACACGCAGCTGTAACGCATCTGCCACAGCCGGGACGCATGCTGGCGGCATGGAAATACTCGGCAAATTGCAGAAACTGGAGATGCGGCTGCTGGCAGGTGTTTTCCGCCAGACCGAGCGCCGCATGGTCATTCCCATGGCGAAAGCCGTCTCGCATTCAGGCGACGGTTATCTCCATGTGCTGGTGCCACTCCTGTTGTGGTCTCTCGACCCAGCCGGCTTCAATGCATTGCTACCACTGCTCGCCCTGACACTGGTTATCGAACGCAGCGTGTATTTTTGTGTGAAAAACGGGCTGCGTCGGCCACGGCCCCAGGAATCAGTACCGGGATTTCGCAGCCTGATCCGCGCCAGCGATCAGTTCAGCTTCCCTTCGGGACACAGCTCCGGCGCATTTCTGCTTGCCACCTGCCTGTTGCTGGTCTACGGCCCCGTCGCAGGGGGGCTGTTCCTCTGGGGGTTCGCCGTGGCCTTATCCCGGGTGCTGTTGGGGGTCCACTTTCCAGGCGACACCCTCGCTGGCGCGTTAATGGGAACTGGCCTGGCCCTGCTCACCGCGTCGCTACTGGGAGTGCACTAGCGTGAATATCTTATACGGCGTGCAGGGAACGGGGCAGGGTCATATCAGTCGCGCACGGGCAATGGCCCAGGCCCTCGCCGCGTGGCCAGTGGACGTCACCTGGCTGTTTTCGGGGCGGCCTCGCGAGGCGCTTTTTGATATGGAGTTATTCGGTGATTTCGTTTATCGCCGCGGCCTGACCTTCAGCACCAGCGCCGGCAAATTGCGCTACATGAGCACCACCTTCAACAACAATGTGCCGCGCTTTCTCCAGGATGCGCGCCAGCTCGACCTCGACGCTTTTGATCTCATCGTCTGCGATTACGAACCGGTAGTGGCCCGCGCAGCGGCAAAAGCGCGTCGTGATGTGATTGGTATCGGCCATCAGTATGCATTTGGCCCCACCACACCCAGAGCGGGCACAAGTTGGTTGCAAGAAACCATCATGTCCCGGTTCGCACCGGTGACAACCCCTATCGGACTGCACTGGCACCCCTACGCTGACAACGTCCTGCCTCCCATTCTGGACCTGCCGCCACTGGCCCTAGAACAGGGCGAGCACATGCTGGTCTACCTGCCCTTTGAAGACCAAAAAGCAGTGACAAAAGTGTTACAACAATTCCCAGGGTGGAAGTTTGTACAGTATTCGCCCGCTCTCCAGAATGAGCAACAAGGCAATGTCAGCCTGCGCAAGGCAGATGTCACAGGTTTTAAACAGCATCTCGCCACCTGTAGCGGCGTCATCTGTAACAGCGGCTTTGAACTCATTAGCGAGTGCCTGCAGTGGCGCAAACCTGTGCTAACCAAACCCCTCGATGGCCAGATGGAGCAGCACTCCAATGCGCTCGCACTCAGCCAGCTAGGTTATGCCACCACCATCGCCAGCCTCGATGCACTGGCCCTGGCCCAGTGGCTGGCGCAACCCAAAGTCACAGCCAACATCCAGTTTCCGGATGTAGCCGCAGGCCTGGCCCGCTGGCTGGCCGCTGGCGCTAACACCCCACCGGAAGATCTCAGCCGGCAACTATGGGGCGCTCGGGCGCTCAACCGCATACCCGCGCCAAGACCGGGCGCGCCACTGGGCGTCGTCGCCTGAATCGCCTCCCCCCCGTACTTGGGTTAAAGACCTCATTCGGTTAAGGTGGAATGCCTTACTGAATCAAGGCACGCTCATCTTGATCTCGCGTATCCTGGCCTTTGCGGCACTGCTCGCCGCCGCGCCTTACCTGCATGCCAACAGCACTGATTTTGTCGGCAGTGACAGCTGTCGCAGTTGCCACGCCGAGGAGCACGCGCTGTGGCGCGGCTCACACCACGACCTCGCCATGCAGGTTGCGAATACCGAAACCGTGCTCGGTGACTTCGACAATACCAGCTTCGAGTACAACGGCATCACCAGTCGCTTTTACCGCGACGGCGACAAGTTCATGGTGCGCACTGATAACGAGCAGGGTGAGCTGACCGACTTTGAAGTCGCCTATGTCTTCGGCGTATATCCACTGCAACAGTATCTGCTGCCGCTGGATCGCGGCCGCCTGCAGGCCTTGAGCATTGCCTGGGACGCCCGCCCGGGCGACGAAGGTGGACAACGCTGGTACCACCTCTATCCTGACGAGCCTATTCTCGCCGGCGACCCGCTGCACTGGACCGGCCCTTATCATAACTGGAATACACGCTGCGCGGAATGTCACAGCACCGACCTGAAGAAAAACTACGACGCGAAGACGCGCAGCTTTAACACTGTCTACGAAGAGATTAATGTCGCCTGTGAGGCCTGCCACGGGCCGGGCGGCAAGCACATGCAACTGGCGGAAAAAGATGCACTGGCGAATGTCCATGCAGGTGGCTTCCCGGTGGACCTGGCACAACGCGGCGAGTGGGCCTTTCCCGAGAGCGAGAACATTGCCCGGCGTTCCGAACCTCTGGACAGCCGCGCCCAGGTAGATAACTGTGGCCGCTGTCACGCGCGGCGAGGCACGCTGGGTGACTATCACCACGGCGCCGACCTGCTTGACACCCACCGCCTGTCACTGCCCCAGTCGCCCTTGTACCACTACGACGGCCAGATACTCGACGAGGTGTATGTATACGGCTCTTTCCTGCAGAGCAAAATGCATCAGGCGGGCGTTGTCTGCAGCAACTGCCATGAACCGCACAGCGCCGAGCTACGTGCACCTGGCAACGGGGTTTGCGCACAGTGCCATAAACCCGCCGTGTATGACTCACCGGACCACCATTTCCACGCCGCAGACAGTGCGGGCGCTTCCTGTGCCAACTGCCATATGCCAGAGAGCACCTATATGGGTGTCGATCCCCGGCGCGATCACAGTATGCGTGTCCCCCGACCAGACCTGTCGGTGGTGATGGGCACCCCCAATGCCTGCAACCAGTGCCACACCGACAAGAACGCCGAGTGGAGTCTCAACGCACTGCGGGAGCGAGGCGTTCAGTTCCACGACACCGGCAGCCACCCGGCGCGTTCATTTGCCCTGGCTGACCAGGGCGACGCGCGCGCCTTGCCCGCCCTCGCACAAATTGCCAATGATCCGGGCCAGCCCGCTATCTGGCGAGCTACCGCCATGGAAGCGCTGGGCCAGGTAGGCGGCCGCGAGGCCACGCAAACCATGGCCGCACTGCTGTATGACGACGATGCCATTATTCGCACCAGCACCGTGCGCTCTCTGGACTTTCTCTCGCTGCAGCAGCGCTTTCAGCTGCTGACGCCGCTGCTCAACGATCCGATTACCTCGGTACGTATGGAGGTGGCGCGGCAGTTGGCCGGCGTACCCCTGGACCAGATACCCCCAGAGCAATCCACCGCGCTGGAAAAATTGTGCCGCGAATATGTTGCCGTTATGGGTGAACACGCCGACATGCCCAGCGCGCAGTTACAGCTCGGTGTGTTTTATGCCAATCGCGGTGATGGCCCCTCTGCAGAGAAGGCCTATCGCGAGGCGCTGGTACTGAACCCCCAATTGATTCCCGCCTATCTGAACCTGGCGGATCTGCTGCGCTCACAGCAGCGCGACGACGAGGCACGCACCCTGCTGCAAAAAGCGATTGAAATTTATCCAGACAGCGGCGCTGCCCTGTATGCACTGGGGCTACTGGAAACTCGCAGCGGCAACAGCGAAAAAGCGCTGGAGTATCTGTCCCAGGCGGCACGTCTGGAAACCGGCGGCACCCGCCATCGCTTTGTCTACGCGATCGCCCTGCACGACCTGGGCCAGCCCCAACAGGCGATACGTGAACTGGAAAAGCTGCTGTCGGCCGCGCCTTCAGATGAACAGGTGCTGTTAGCCCTGACCAACTACAACGCTGAAATCGGCCAGAAAGCCCGTGCCAAAGCCTATGCCCAGAAGCTGGTGCGGCTGAATCCGCGCAACCCCACCTACCAGCAACTGCTACAGGGGCTGTAACGCAAAGTACCTGTCGAGGTGGGTCTCATAGCTGGCGCGGATAGCGGTTGATTCATTGGCCAGCTGATGTCCGGCCTCTTCCAGGTAGACGATCTCGCTGTTTGGATAGAGTTTAGCGATCGCACCCATGTTATAGCGCCAGTCTACTGTGCCGTCGCGTCGCCCTTGAACGACCAGCGCAGGCCCCACACCCAGATCTGCCAGCGGCAGCGATTTGAGCCAGCGTTTCAGCGCCCCTAACCACCGCAGCGACACCCGGTGACATTGCAGGGGGTCGTCGCGCACAAACGCGAGGAAATCCAGGTCAGCTGAGTTCTGATTAAAAGTACGGCCCAGTGTGGCCACGAAAGGCTTGAGCAGTGCGTGGGCAACCTTCACACCGCGCCAACCCGCCGGGCGTACCAATGGCGCTAGCAGCGCGACGCGATCAAAGGGCCACTCATAGCGACGGGCAAACTCGGTAATGGCCGCGCCACCGGTACTCTGCCCCATGGCCAGCAGCGGCAACTCGGGCAAAGCCACCGCGCCGAGTACATCGGCAATGGCATCGCCATAATCGGCAAAGTCATCAATGACCGCAGGTTCACCACTGGAGAGCCCATGGCCGGGCAGATCAAACATCAACACATTACAGCCACGCCCAAGCCCATAGGCAATGACCTTGTCGTAAATGCCGGTGTGGTCGTAATAACCGTGCACCAGCAGCAGGGTGGCCACAGCACCGGGCTGCTGCCAGTAATGGATCATCAGCTGGAAGCCGCCTGAGGAGATCAGGCCAGATTGATATTCTGCAGCCTGGGGGAAGTCGAGCCCATAAAACGCCAGGTAATCGTTGAACAGGGCGCTATCGGCAGCGCCCTCGGGGAAGGGCTGCAGGGCACGGCGCAATTCACCCAGTTGTTGTCGATTCACGCTGTGCCCTCGCGGCTTAATTGACTTGCGGTGTCAGCTCTCCGGCATCGTACATCAGGTGAATAGTTTCGAGTGACTTCACCTTGATCTTGTCCGCCGCGCCGGCGGTATTGAACGCCTCGTAACGGGCGATACAGATATCGCGCATGGCGTCGGTGCTCTTGGCCAGGAATTTGCGCGGGTCAAATTCGGAGGGGTTTTCGGCCAGGAAGCGACGTACGGCACCGGTGGAAGCCAGGCGCAGATCAGTGTCGATGTTGATCTTGCGTACGCCGTGACGAATGCCTTCCTGAATCTGCTCAACCGGCACGCCGTAGGTCTCGGGGATTTCACCGCCGAATTCATTGATGACCGCCAGCCATTCCTGGGGCACGGAAGATGAGCCATGCATGACCAGGTGGGTGTTGGGAATACGCGCGTTGATCTCTTTGATGCGATCAATGGCGAGAATGTCGCCTGTGGGTGGGCGAGTGAACTTGTAGGCGCCGTGGCTGGTACCACAGGCAATTGCCAGCGCATCCACCTGAGTGGCCTTGACGAACTCGGCGGCCTCTTCCGGGTCGGTGAGCATCTGGTCGTGGGTCAGCTTACCCACCGCGCCAACGCCGTCTTCCTCACCGGCTTCACCGGTTTCCAGCGAACCCAGACAACCGAGCTCACCTTCTACTGATACGCCACAGGCGTGCGCCATTTCAACGACCTGGCGCGTTACCACGGCGTTGTAGTCGTAGTCCATCGGTGTCTTGCCGTCAGTACCCAGGGAGCCATCCATCATCACGGATGAGAAACCCAGCTGAATAGAACGCTGACACACCGCAGGCGAAGTACCGTGGTCCTGGTGAACCACCACGGGGATATGGGGAAACTCATTCATTGCCGCATCCATCATGGCGCGCAGGAACGGTGCACCGGCGTACTTACGCGCACCAGCAGAGGCCTGCATAATCACGGGTGAGTTGGTAGCATCGGCCGCTTCCATAATAGCGCGGGTCTGTTCCAGGTTGTTCACATTAAATGCCGGCACGCCGTAATCGTTCTCGGCGGCGTGGTCCAGCAATTGACGCAAGCTAATCAAAGCCATGTGGGGATACCTCTGCGGTGATTTTGTAGTGTGTCTTTTGTATTAGTCGTTAGCCCGGGATTCGAGCATCGCAACAGCCGGCAGCACTTTGCCTTCCACGTATTCGAGGAATGCGCCACCACCGGTAGAAATATAGGAAACCTTATCGGCGATACCGTACTTGTCAATTGCCGCCAGCGTATCGCCACCGCCCGCCAGGGAGAAGGCACTGGATTCAGCAATCGCCAGTGACAGGGCTTTAGTGCCAGCGCCAAACTGATCAAACTCGAAGACCCCCACGGGACCATTCCAGAGAATGGTGCCGGCGGTTTTGAGGATCTCGGCAATATCGTCTGCAGCCTGCGGGCCGATATCGAAAATCATGTCGTCGGCGACGACTTCATCGGCCGCCTTCAGCTCGGCAGCGGCCGATTCGGAAAACTCTTTGCCTGTAACCACATCAGTGGGCACGGGGATGTTGGTCTTGGACATCAGGGCCTGAGCGTTGGGGATCAGGTCTTCCTCGCACAGTGACTTGCCCACCGGCTTGCCGGCCGCAGCAAGGAAGGTGTTGGCAATGCCGCCACCCACAATGAGCTGGTCCACTTTGTCCGACAGCGTCTCCAGTACCGTCAGCTTGGTCGAGACTTTGGAGCCACCCACAATCGCTACCATCGGTCGCGCGGGCTCAGAAAGTGCCTGTTCAAGCGCAGTGAGCTCGCCTTCTAGCAACGGTCCGGCGCAGGCGACAGGCGCATATTTGGCAACGCCGTGAGTCGATGCCTGGGCGCGGTGCGCAGTACCAAAGGCGTCCATCACAAACACTTCGCACAAACCGGCATAGGCCTTCGCCAGGTTTTCGTCGTCTTTTTTCTCGCCGGGGTTGAAGCGCACATTCTCGAGCAGTGCAACCTCACCTTCATTGAGCTCAACGCCCAGCTTCCAGTCTTCTACCAACGTCACCTTCTGGCCCAACAGGCCGGCCAGGTGCTCGGCTACCGGTGCCATGGAGTACTGGGCTTCAAACTCACCCTCGGTGGGGCGACCCAGGTGAGACATCAGAATAACCTTGGCCCCGGCGGCTACGGCCTGCTGAATCGTGGGCAGCGCTGCACGGATGCGCGCATCGGACGCCACTGCCCCATCCTTGACCGGCACGTTAAGGTCTTCACGGATAAGTACCCGCTTGCCTTTCAGGTCGAGGTCTTTCATCAGTTTCACATTCAGGGACATGGGGTTGTTCTCCTACAAACTTGTCCAGTGGGCAGCTACATCCAACATGCGATTGGCGTAGGCCCATTCGTTATCAAACCAGGTAAGCACTTTCACCAGCCGCTGACCGCTGACGCGGGTCTGACTGGCATCGACAACACTGGAGTGAGTGTCCTGATTGAAATCACAGGACGCCAACGGCTCTTCAGTATAGCCCAGCACGCCCTGGAAACCGGTCTGCGCGGCACTGCGCAGGGCATCGTTGACCGCATCGATATCGGTGTCCCTTTCCACCTGTACGGTCAGGTCCATGGCCGAGACATTCAAGGTCGGTACGCGCAGTGCCTGGGCACTGAAGCGCCCGCCCATCGCCGGCAGAATGCGCTCCACACCCCGGGCAAGCCCGGTATCAATCGGGATTATCGAGTGGGATGCGGCGCGGGTCTTGCGCAAGTCCGTATGATGGTAAGCATCCAGCACCGGTTGGTCGTTCATGGCCGAGTGGATTGTGGTAATCACGCCACTCTCAATGCCCAGGCTGTCATGCAGCGCCTGGATCACGGGCACAATGCCGTTGGTGGTACAGGAAGCGGCAGACACCACGGTGTGCTGTGCCTGCAGCAGGGATTCATTGATGCCGTAGACGATCGTCGCATCAACATCCGCTTGGGCAGGCTGAGAGAACAGGACTTTCCCCGCACCCTGCTCCAGATGCTGTTCCGCCGTCAGCCTATCAGTGAAGGCACCGGTACATTCCAGGACCAGGTCGACGTCCAGCGCACGCCAGGGCAGGCTGTCGATCGTATCCTGACGTAACAGCTGGATGGACTGTCCGTCCACCACCAGCGATTGGTCGTCACCCTGAATATCTCCAGGGAAACGACCGTGGGTGGAATCATAGCGGGTGAGGTGGGCGACCGTGCCGGCATCTGCCAACTCGTTAATGGCCACCACCTGCATTCGCTCGCGCAGTGGGCTCTGGTGCAGCGCTCGCAACACACAGCGACCGATGCGGCCGTACCCGTTTATCGCCAGCCGGATCATCCAGAACGGACCTCTATATTAGTCGATTAGAACCTCTTCTACCGCAGCCACGACATTGTCTGCGGTGAAGCCAAATTCCTTGAACAATTCGCCGGCAGGTGCAGACTCACCGAAGCTGGTCATACCCACGATACGGCCGTCCAGGCCCACGTACTTGTACCAGTAGTCGGCGTGCAGTGCCTCCACCGCTACACGGGCGAGCACATCGGAGGGCAGCACTGCCTCGCGGTATGCCGCATCCTGGGCCTCAAAAATTTCGGTACAGGGCATGGAAACCACGCGCACCTGCTTGCCGGCACCTGCCAGCTGCTCGGCAGCGGCCATGGCCAGTTGTACTTCCGAGCCGGTGGCAATAAGAATCGCATCGGGCGTACCTTCACAGTCCTTGAGGATATAACCACCGCGGGCAATGTCCGCCACCTGGGCCGCGCTGCGATCCTGATGGGGCAGGCCCTGACGAGAGAAGATCAGCGCGCTGGGGCCGTCACTGCGTTCCACGGCTGTCTTCCACGCAACGGCAGATTCAACGGTGTCGCAGGGACGCCAGGTGTTCATGTTCGGTGTAGTGCGCAGGGACGCGACCTGCTCCACGGGCTGGTGAGTGGGGCCATCTTCACCCAGGCCGATAGAATCGTGGGTAAATACAAAGATGGACTGCTGCTTCATCAGCGCAGCCATACGCACGGCGTTGCGCATGTATTCCATAAATACCAGGAAGGTGGCGCCGTAGTTGATAAAGCCGCCGTGCAGGGCGATGCCGTTCATCATGGCCGCCATACCGAACTCACGTACCCCGTAGTAGAGGTAGTTGCCGTCTGCATCGTCCTTGCTGATGCCTTTTGAACCGCTCCAGATCGTCAGGTTGGAACCTGCCAGGTCGGCGGAACCGCCAAGCAGTTCAGGCAGCAGCGGGCCATAGGCGTTCAGGCAGTTCTGGGAAGCCTTGCGCGATGCAACACTGGCACCCTCTTCCTGGCACTGGGCAATATAGGCGTCCGCTTTGGCGGAGAAATCTGCAGGCAGGTCCCCCGCCAGACGACGCTGGAGCTCAGCGGCCAGCTCGGGGTGAGCAGACTGGTATGCGGCAAAGTCACTGTCCCACTTGGCCTGGGCAGCAGCGCCCTTCTCACGGGCATTCCAGCCGGCGTAGATTTCCTCGGGAATAACAAACGGATCGTGCGGCCAGTCGATGGCGGTGCGGGTCGCAGCCACTTCGTCGCTACCCAGGGGCGCGCCGTGGCAGGACTCGGTGCCCTGCTTACCGGGTGAGCCCTTACCGATAATGGTCTTGCAGCAGATCAGTGTAGGCTTGCCCGGCTCGTGGCGGGCAGCTTCGATAGCGGCCTTGACCTCGGAGGAGCTGTGGCCGTTCACATCGTTAATCACCTGCCAGCCATAGCTGGCGAAGCGCGCTGGAGTGTCATCGGTAAACCAGCCTTCTACTTCACCGTCGATGGAGATGTTGTTGTCATCGTAAAAGGCGATCAACTTGCCCAGGCCAAGGGTACCGGCCAGGGAACACACTTCGTGGGAGATACCTTCCATCAGACAGCCATCGCCGAGGAACGCGTAGGTGTAGTGATCAACGATGTCGTGACCGTCGCGGTTAAATTGTGCCGCCAGTACTTTCTCGGCAACCGCCATACCCACTGCATTGGAGATGCCCTGGCCCAGAGGGCCTGTGGTGGTTTCAACGCCCGGCGTGTAGCCGTATTCAGGGTGGCCGGGGGTCTTGCTGTGCAGCTGACGGAAATTCTGGATCTCAGACATCGGCAAGTCGTAGCCGGTCAGGTGCAGCAGTGAGTAGATCAGCATTGAACCGTGACCATTGGACAGCACAAAGCGGTCGCGATTGGCCCAGCTCGGATCTGCCGGGTTGTGGACCATATAATCGTTCCACAATACTTCGGCAATATCGGCCATACCCATGGGAGCGCCAGGGTGGCCGGAATTGGCCGTTTGGACCGCGTCCATGGACAGGGCGCGGATGGCGTTAGCGAGTTCAATACGAGAAGAAGACATCGGTATCTCCGTGTTGGCGGGTGGGGCCGGGTTAGAAAGGGGCGCTATTTTCGCGTAACAGGCGGCGAACAGCAACGACAATAATACCGCTACAAGCCCCGCCAGCACTGCCATATCAAATAATTTTGATTTCGCCTTTAGATCTATATCAAATAATTTTGATATACAATTATTTCCCTGCTACACTCCTGCGCCATGTCTTCAGTCGAAAAAGCCATTTCCATGCCGGGCGAAGCCCTGGCCAGCGATCTCGCCGCCCTGTGCAAGGCCAGCGCAGATCCGCTGCGCCTGCAGGTACTACGCGTATTGCGCGAAGATTCCTTTGGCGTTTCCGAGCTATGCAGCATTTTCGACATTCGCCAGCCCGCGCTGAGCCATCACCTGAAAGTGCTGGCGGGCGCCGGCCTGGTGGCAACCCGCCGCGAGGGCAACGCCATCTTCTACCGCCGCGCCCAACTGGGTCAGCGCCCCGAACTGGAAGCACTGCAGGCCGCTCTGTTCGAATCGGTAGACCAGATCGAGCTGCCCCAGCAAACCCAGCTTGCCCTCAGTGAATTGCATGTAAAGCGCGAGGCCAACTCGCGCAATTTTTTCCGCGACAATGCCCACAAGTTTCGCCAGCAGCAAGATCTCATTGCCAGTTACGAACAATACGCAGGCACCGTGGCCGAAGTATTGCGCAATGCGCCCCTGACCCACCGCGGCACAGCCCTGGAAGTGGGCCCCGGCGACGGCAGCTTCCTGTTGGAGCTGGCACCGCAGTTTGACCGCGTAGTGGCCCTCGACATCGAAGCCATGATGCTTGAGCAGGCCCGCCAGAAAACCCAGGCAGCGGGCGCAGACAACATCGAGTTCATTCACGGCGACACGGCGAGCGACGCCCTCGAGGGGCTCCAGGCCGACTGTGCTGTGATCAACATGGTACTTCACCATACCCCTGCTCCCGGCCAGATCCTCAAGGATGTGGCCGCCCGCCTCGCCCCGGGCGGCGCCGTGCTGGTCACTGACCTGTGCGCACACGACCAGGGCTGGGCACGCGAGAATTGCGGTGATCTGTGGCTGGGTTTCGACCCGGCGCAACTCACCGCGTGGGCCAGCGACGCTGGCCTCACCGACCTGGCCAGTGCCTATCTGGCCCAACGCAATGGATTTCAAGTACAGGTGCGCCTGTTCGGCCACCCCGGATAACACGTAGTAAGAAAGGAAAAACCCAATGAGTGAGTACAGTATTTTCACTTCTGAGTCGGTCTCAGAAGGCCATCCAGATAAAATGGCAGACCAGATCTCTGATGCCATTCTGGACGCCATCCTGGCCGACGACAAAGACGCCCGCGTGGCGGTTGAAACTATGGTTAAGACCGGTATGGCCGTCGTCGCCGGTGAGGTGACCACCTCTACCTATGTCGACCTTGAAGACGTGGTTCGCCAGGTCATTCTCGACATTGGCTACGACAGCTCCGATGTGGGCTTCGACGGCGCCTCCTGTGCCGTACTGAATGCGATTGGCAAGCAGTCTCACGACATTGCCATCGGTGTGAATGAAGGCGAAGGCGCGCACGAGGAACAGGGCGCCGGCGACCAGGGTCTGATGTTTGGCTACGCCACCAAGGAAACACCGGTGTTGATGCCTGCCCCCATCTACTACTCTCACCGCATGGTGGAAAAGCAGGCCCAACTGCGCAAGGACGGCGTTCTGCCCTGGCTGCGCCCGGATGCCAAGAGCCAGGTAACCCTGCGCTATGAGAACGGCCTGCCCGTGGCCATCGATGCCGTTGTTCTGTCTACCCAGCACGATCCCGATATCAGCCAGAAAGATATCCACGAGGCTGTAATGGACATGATCGTCAAGGAAACCCTCCCCGCTGAGTGGCTGCACGCAGACACCAAGTACCACATCAACCCCACTGGCCAGTTCATCATTGGCGGCCCGGTTGGCGACTGTGGCCTGACCGGCCGCAAGATCATCGTTGACACCTACGGCGGCATGGCCCGTCACGGCGGCGGCGCCTTCTCCGGCAAGGACCCCTCCAAAGTAGACCGTTCAGCTGCATACGCAGGCCGTTACGTGGCCAAGAACATCGTTGCAGCGGGCCTGGCTGACCGCTGTGAGATCCAGGTGTCCTATGCTATCGGTGTTGCTGAACCCACATCTGTCTCAGTGAACAGCTTCGGTACCGGCAAACTCAGCGACGAGAAAATCGCTGAGCTGGTGGGAGAACACTTCGACCTGCGCGCCAAGGGCCTGGTCGACATGCTGGATCTGAAACGCCCGATTTACCGTAAAACTGCAGCATATGGCCACTTCGGCCGCGAAGATGCAGACTTTACCTGGGAAGCCACTGACAAAGCTGAGGCCCTCAAGGCCGCACTGTAAACCACCGAAAAAGGGGGACAGACCCCAATTTTTAATGGGGTCTGTCCCCAATTAGAGGAAAGAGCAATGAGCACTGCAGAAAACATTGAAACCACTGCCGACTACAAAGTCGCTGATATCGCCCTGGCTGAATGGGGCCGCAAAGAACTGGACATCGCCGAAGGCGAAATGCCCGCGCTGATGGCCCTGCGCGCCAAGTACTCGGACAGCAAGCCGCTGGCCGGCGCCAAGATTCTGGGTTGTATCCACATGACCATCCAGACCGGCGTTCTGATCGAAACCCTGACTGCGCTGGGCGCCGAAGTGCGCTGGTCTTCCTGTAACATTTTCTCCACCCAGGACCACGCTGCTGCGGCGATCGCTGCCGCCGGTATCCCGGTCTTCGCCTGGAAAGGTGAAACCGAAGAAGAATACGACTGGTGCCTGGAACAGACCATCCTCAAGGACGGCCAGCCCTGGGATGCCAACATGGTTCTCGACGATGGCGGCGACCTGACGGCCATGCTGCACGAGAAGTACGGCGCCATGCTGGAAAGCATCCACGGCATCACCGAAGAGACGACTACTGGCGTTCATCGCCTGCAGGAAATGCTGGAAGCCGGCACCCTGAAAGTGCCTGCGGTGAACGTGAACGACTCTGTCACCAAGTCCAAGAACGACAACAAGTACGGCTGTCGCCACTCCCTGAACGACGCTATCAAGCGCGGCACCGACCACCTGCTGGCCGGTAAGAAAGCGCTGGTTATCGGCTACGGCGACGTGGGCAAAGGTTCTGCCCAGTCACTGGCCCAGGAAGGCATGATCGTAAAAGTATCCGAGATCGACCCGATCTGTGCCATGCAGGCCTGTATGGACGGCTTTGAAGTCGTCTCGCCTTACATCGATGGCAACAATCAGGGTAACGACGAGTGCGTTAACCGCGATCTGCTCGGCAACACCGACCTGGTCGTCACCACCACCGGTAACTACAACGTGTGTGACGAGTACATGCTCAAGGCACTGAAATCCGGCGCCGTGGTGTGCAACATCGGCCACTTCGACAACGAGATCGACACCGGCTACATGCGTCGCAACTGGGAGTGGGAAGAAGTGAAGCCCCAGGTCCACAAGGTATACCGCGACCAGGCCAGCAACGATCACCTGATCTTGCTGTCTGAAGGCCGTCTGGTAAACCTGGGTAACGCCACCGGCCACCCCTCGCGCATCATGGACGGCTCCTTCGCCAACCAGGTACTGGCGCAGATCTACCTGTACGAGCGCAAGTTCGCCGACCTCGAAGCCGAGCTGAAGCCTGCGGCACTGTCGGTAGAAGTACTGCCCAAGAAGCTGGACGAAGAAGTAGCTGCGCACATGATCGGCGGCTTCGGTGCGGTTCTGACCAAGCTGACCTCCGAGCAGGCCGAGTACATCAACGTGAGCGTGGAAGGCCCCTTCAAGCCCGAAGCTTACAAGTACTAAGCACGCCAAGAATAGAAAGGAGACACTGTGGCCAAGCCAAGAATCAGCTTTGAGTACTTCCCGCCGAAAACTGACGCGGGCAAGGACAAGTTGCTGAACGAGACCACCCCGGCGCTGAACGAGTTGAATCCTGAATTCTTCTCGGTCACCTACGGCGCCGGCGGAACCACCCGGGACACAACCCTGGGTGTGGTTTCCACCATGCGCGAGGCGGGTGTCGATGTTGCCCCTCACATCAGCTTCGGCGGTGATGACGAGGACACCATGGCGGAACTGCTGCAAACCTATAAGGCGCGCGACATCAAACGCCTGGTTGCACTGCGCGGTGACATGCCTTCCGGCATGGGCACCGCCATGCAGCTGGTGCACGCCAATGACCTGGTGGCCTTTATCCGGGAAAAAACCGGCGACCACTTCAATATTGAGGTGGGGGCCTATCCGGAAATTCACCCCGAGTCCAAGAGCTACGACAGCGACATTCACTTCCTCAAGAAGAAAATGGATGCCGGCGCCAACAGCGCTATCACCCAGTACTTCTACAATGTGGAAGCCTATTTCTACTATCTCGATCAGTGTATGGCGGCGGGTATCGACAAGCCGATTTACGCGGGCATCATGCCGATTACCAACTTCGAAAATCTGGCGCGCTTCTCGCGTAACTGTGGCGCCGAAATCCCGCGCTGGATCTGCCAGAAAATGGAAGGCTATGGCGACGACCTGGAATCCGTGCGCAAGTTCGGCCTCGAAGTTGTCACCCAGCTCTGCCAGACCCTGATGGATTCCGGTTGCCCCGGCATCCACTTCTACACCATGAACCAGGTAGAGCCCACCCGGGAAATCTACAACAACCTTGGCCTCTGATACCTGTTGTTCAGCCTCTGGGAACTGCGGTTCGCAGTTCCCGCTTCCCCTTCTTCAAAACCTCAGACCGACTGCAAATTCTGTAGTAGGATGCCCGCATGCGCATCCCCCGAATTCACACTGTCCAGGCGTTGCAGCCCGATAGTATCGTCGAGCTTGAGGCCGGACCCAGCCAGCACCTGGCCCGCGCCCTGCGTATGCAGGAGGGCGCTGAACTGGTTTTGTTTGACGGCACCGGCGGCCAGTATCCGGCGGTGATTACTTCGGTCGGCAAGAAGCAGGTGACGGTGCAAACCGGCGCTTTCGACAATTGCAACCCGGAGTCGATACTACGGGTCAGCCTGGGTATCGCCATCTCACGTGGTGATCGCATGGACTGGGTGATTCAAAAAGCCACTGAGCTAGGCGTCAGCAGCATTACACCCCTGCAAACCGAACGCACCGAAGTGAAACTGAAAGGCGATCGCGCAGCTAAAAAAATCGGGCACTGGCAGCAGATAGCGATCAGTGCGTGTGAACAGTGCGGTCGCAATATCGTGCCCGTTGTCAGCGACATTGCCCCCGTCGCCGCCTGGCTCGAGGCTCAGCCAGCACAACTGAAACTGGTACTGCACCATCGCGCTGATCCATTGCCCGCAAGTGACGACGCGCCGGCGTCGGTGGCACTGTTGATCGGTCCCGAGGGTGGCCTCAGCACGAGTGAAATTAAAGCCGCCGAAGCCGCTGATTTCCTGTCGCTGCGACTGGGGCCGCGAGTGCTGCGCACTGAGACTGCACCCCTCGCGGCGCTGACGGCACTTCAATTCAAGTGGGGCGACATGCCCTTCTAGTTTTCGGAATACCCATGCGCGACTTGGTGATCTTCGGCGAATGCATGGTAGAGCTCTCCTACGATGAGCAGGGACAGTTGCAACAGGGCTTTGCCGGCGACGTATACAGCGTTTCGGTGTATTTGCGCCGGGCCAACCCCGACACCCTGGTACGAATGTTGTGTGCTCTGGGTGATGACCCGTTCAGCAATGCGCTGCGCATAGCGCTCGCAGACGAGGGCGTGGATACAAGCCTGCTGCTAAGCCACCCCGAGCGACATGTAGGGCTGTACTCTATCCACAACGGTGCAGCAGGTGAACGCAGCTTTATTTATCGGCGCTCCGAATCTGCCGCCCGCCACACGCTGCAACTCGTGAATGAGCAGCAGCTAAACCTGGCGGATCCGGCCCCGGATTGCTTCTACCTGTCGGACATTGCGCTGGCAGTGGCGGAAGCCGAAACGCCCGGCGCGATCTGGCCAATGCTGGACGCCCTCAAGGCCCGCGGCACCCAGATCATTTTCGATACCAACTACCGGCCGCGGCTGTGGTCTAGCCAAGCCGCCGCACAGGCGGCGTTCGACCGCATGCTCAGCTACAGTGATCTGGTATTACCGGGAGTGGAAGACCTTGAGCTACTCAACGGCCTGACTAATGCCGCAAGCATCGGCGCCTATCTGCATGACAAAGGCGTCGCTACAATGGTGTTGAAAAATGGACCTGCAGATATTCTGTACGGCGATCCTTTAGCACCCGCAAAGCATGTAATCGCACCGGTGGCCAATGTCGTGGACACCACCGCCGCCGGAGATTCCTTCAGCGGTACTCTGCTGGGTGAGCTGGCAGCCGGCAAATCACTGGCAGAAGCGGTCGCCGCGGGGCAAACATGTCAGCCCGGGTTATCCAGCACCGCGGGGCGATTTTGCCGCGTTAAAACGCCAGGCGCATTCGCACACCAAACACCCAGAGCGAATCTTCCTCTAAATTCAGTGCCGGATTGCGGGTGTATTGCACATCGGGGGTAATGGCCAGTTCTTCGAAGAGCTGTATCCGGTAAAAGGCCTCGACAGTAGTCTGTTCTGGCAGGTCAGGCCCATAGGTGCTCTCCATCGGGACCCCCCAGTTGACGCCCACACCCAACTGGTTGCCGCCGGCGACCTTCGCCCAGGCAAACCCGGTACTCACAGACTCTTCCAGTATTGCGCTGCCATCGTCGGCATAGCCGCCGCGCAGGAATACTGTCCAGTGGCGATTGAATAACCTGCTCCACGACAGATTCGCACCCCACCCCTCTTCGACACCCGCATACTCNCGCTCATCCACCTGCCACAACGTGAGATGAACATTGTTCGGGAACGCCTGCTCGCGACTGCCGTTCCAGCCAATCTCTACATGTTTGAAGTATTCCCGCTCATCAAAGAACGTATCGAAGCCTTCAAGGGGATCGTGGGGATCTGAATTCGCATTGGCAAAGCCACCCACCACGTACAGGTTGTCGTTGAGATAACCGCCAACGGCAAGGCCCAGACCTTCGTTGGGAACGGGCATGGACGTGCTGCCGGTGGAACAGGCGTAGTTGGAAAAAGTGGTCCAGGGGCTGGCCAGGGTGTACACATCCACGTAGTCGCTGGTGTCCAGCCAGCCGCCCAACACCACCAGGTTGCCGTCGAACATTCGCTGGCGCCAGTACAGGTTGGTCAGCCTCGCCTGTTGATCGCTGAGGGTCAGGTGCAGCAGTCCCGCGTAACCTATTTCACTACCTAGGCCCTGTGGTGAAACACGGCTGCCATAAGCATGGCGATGCTCCACCTTCCAGATCAACGCCCCGGAATCTGCGCCTGCACCGGTGTAGGCTTCCCACACGCCCAGAAACCGCAACGCACCGCCAACGCCCTTATCTTCGCCAGGACGTTCGGTGGCATGCAGGTAGGCATTGATATAGTCGAGGCTCCAGCTGACGCCTGTGCGCTTTTCAAAATCCAGCTTCCGCGCTCGCCAGTCGTCAAAGGTATCGCTGCGAAACACCGTGCCGCCGGGCACCGCATCAATGCCGATACGCCGCTCGACCTGATCAGGGCTGGCCAATGAAAACCAGCGCACCCAGCGACTCACTGCTTCGGAGTCACAGTCCTCCAACGCCTACTGGGTGCAGGCCACTTCCTCAAGCGTTTCGTTGTCATTCTCTGCAAGCGGCGCGGCCGCTATCGACAGGGCAAGCAGCGCCCCGCCCATACATTTCACTGCTCGCGCACCCAGCGAGCATGCGCCCACTCGAGGAATTCGGTTACTGCATTCACCGTGTGATCGGTGCGCACGGAGTGGAACACTTCAAAAGCATGCTGCCCGCCCGGCAGCTCGGCGTACGCCAGAGTTTGCTGCGAGGTCTTTTCCAGCGCGGAAACGAAAGCGCGAGCCTCCTCCACCCATACCAAGGTGTCGTGAGTGCCGTGCACCACAAAGGTGGGAGGCGCATGATCGTTGACGTGGCTGATCGGCGATCCACTTTCCCACAGCTCGGGCTCTTCATCAGCCTTGCATTGCAGCACTTTGTCGGCCAGCAATTCATCCATCGACATTTCCGGTCGAATATCGTGCCGGTCGAGGAAATCGTATACGCCGTAAAAGGGGACGGCGGCCTGGACTGTCGTGTCGGCCTCTTCAAAGCCAGGCTGGAATGGCGCGTAATTGGGCGTTAACGACGCCAGCGAACTGAGATGGCCGCCTGCAGAGCCGCCGGTGATCGCAATGTAGTCGGGGTTGCCGCCATAGTCGGCGATATGCTCGCGAATCCACGCGATCGCTTTCTTAACGTCGATGATGTGCGCCGGGAATGCAGCCGCTGGGCTGAGCCGGTAGTTAATCGCCACACACAACCAGCCCCGTTCGGACAAATGGTACATCAGCGGCTTCGCCTGCTGTTCTTTCTCGCCGATGATCCAGCCTCCGCCATGGACCTGCAGCAGTACCGGAAAGCCGCCCTCGCGGGGTGCTTCCGGCTGGTAGATATCCAGCAGGTTGCGCTTGCCCGCATCGGCATAGGAAATATTGGCGTGCAGGCGCACACCGGGACGGGTCATCGAAAAGGGTTTGAGCCAGGAACCTGCGCGGATGCCATCTTCAAGAACCAGGCGGCGTTCGGCGGGAATATCGTCCCGGTAGTTGTCACCCAGGCCCTGGCGCAGTGCATTGCCAAGTACGCGCGGTGAATCCATGGCCTGCACATGCAGGTAGATCAGGCCCAGCCAGGACAAGGCAAAAATACCCAGCCCGGTCTGCGCCAGCGGGCTGGTCAGCAATTCCATATGGGCTAGCAGGGCCGTCAATCCCACCTGCCAGATCACATGTATCAGCGCGAGTTCGCCCGCGAGCCAGGCCAGCAAAAAATAAATCGGTGCCAGCCAGTAGACACGCCGTGCCTGCACAATGGCCATCAAAGTACACACCGCTGACACCACCGCGAGGAAAAAGTACAAACCTGTCACCGCATATCTCCATCCGTTATAACAAAGTCCAGTTTAGGCTAGCTATCTGGATTTCACTACTGTCTTCACTTGCGTGTGCCCAAGCCATTGCGTAACGTAGCAAGCCCCTTATTTGTCGGAGCAGGATATGGCGATCAAGCTGGGTGTGGTGATGGACCCCATCGCCGATATCAACTACAAAAAAGATACCACCATGGCCATGCTGTGGGCCGCTCAGGCACGCGACTGGCAGCTGTTCTATATGGAGCAGAGCGACATCTACCTGCAAGGCGGTGAAGCCCGTGCAAGCATGTCACCGCTCACAGTTTTTCGCGATCCCGAGTCGTGGTTCGATATGAACCCTGCGGAGGACCGGCCGCTGGCCGACCTCGATGTCATCCTGATGCGCAAGGACCCTCCCTTCGACAACGAATTTATCTATACCACCTACATGCTGGAAGAGGCAGAACGCAAAGGCACGCTGATTGTGAATCGCTGTCAGGGCCTGCGCGACAGCAATGAGAAGGTCTTCGCCACCCAATTTCCTGAACTCTGCCCGCCCGTGCTCGTAAGCCGCGATATGGCCAGGCTGAAAGCCTTTCATGGCGAGCACGAGGATGTCATCTACAAGCCTCTGGACGGCATGGGTGGCAGCATGATTTTTCGCGCCAAGCCCGGCGACCCCAACGTCAATGTCATCCTGGAGACGCTCACCCAGTTCGGTGCGCAAACAATCATGGCCCAGCGGTATATTCCGGAGATCGTCGACGGTGACAAGCGCATACTGGTTGTTGGCGGCGAAGTAGTTCCCTACTGCCTGGCGAGAATTCCCCTGGCGGGTGAGACCCGCGGCAACCTCGCGGCCGGCGGTTCCGGCCGCCCCCAACCGCTGACCGAGCGCGACCGGGAAATCGCCGAAACAGTGGCGCCGGAACTGGTCAAGCGCGGCATCCTGTTCGCCGGCCTGGATGTGATCGGCGACTATCTCACCGAGATCAATGTCACCAGCCCGACCTGTATCCGCGAAATTGATGCAGGCTACGATCTGGACATCGCCGGCCAGCTGATGGATTGTATTACTGAAGAGCTGAACCAAAGGGGCTGATAGTCCAGCGATGTATTACCTCGAAGCGTCGGCAGGGAGCAGCCAGCGCATGCGCAACGCGGTACTGGCCGCACTCGGCCTGCACGTGGCGCTGATTGCGGCAGTGTCTTTTGAATACAATTTCAGCGCCCCCAGCCAGAAACCACAGATCGAAGTCACGCTTGCCACCCAGCCAGCGAGCAACGCGCCCGACGAAGCTCGCCATATTGCCCAGGCCAACCAGGAGGGCAGCGGCCAGGAAGCGGAACTGGACGCCGTCACCAGCATTAATAATCAGCTGCCCATGCAATCGCCGACACCGCAGCAGGCTGCGCCACGCAGGATGGAGCAGGACACGCGCGCCAATGGCGATCTGCTCGCGACTGCCACTGCCACCCAGCGCCAGGTGGCGCTGGAGCAGGCGGAAGAAGCGCAACGCAAAAACCCCACGCCGGGTATCAGCCCGGAAATGGAGCGCCTGAATCAGCAGCTGGCCAGCCTGCAGGCTGAACTGGATGAACGCACCCAGGCGCAGGCAAAGAAACCACGGGTGCGGCGCCTCACCGCCGTCTCAGCACGCCAGGCCGCGGACGCGGCCTACCTTGCCGACTGGCGCCAGCGGCTGGAAGCAGTGGGCAACAAGTACTATCCCGAGGCATCTATTCGCTACGGTCTCTACGGCAACTTGCGTCTGCTGGTTGCCATCCGCAAGGACGGCACCCTAGAGGACATTCGCATTCTGGAATCCTCGGGCTATGCCGTCCTCGATGAGGCGGCCATCAAAATCGTTCGCATGGCCGCACCCTACTCACCTTTCCCCCCGGAGCTGGCAGCCTCTACAGACAAGCTCGAAATTATCCGTACATGGCAATTTCAGGAAAACGAGCTAAGCTCAAATCAACAGCGCCGACGCTGAGAAACCACGAGGGAGGGTCGGGCCAGCTCATGCCGGGAAGAAGTCATGTCACCACAGCCAGGAGCAGCGACAGCCTGCGGGATCACTTCCTGCTGGCCATGCCGAGCCTGACGGAAGGTATTTTTTCCCACAGCATTACCTATATCTGCGAGCACGGTGAAAGCGGTGCCATGGGCATTGTCATCAACCAGCCCCTGGACCTGAGTGTCGCGGAAATTTTTGAACATCTGCAAATCAACTCGCTGCGGGATTTTTCCGCAATCCCGGTCATGGCCGGAGGCCCCGTCCAGATTGACCACGGTTTCGTACTGCACCGCCACAATCACGACGAGTGGGAGGCTAGCCTGAAGGTCACCAACGAAATCACCCTGACCACATCGCGCGATATACTGCGCGCCATTGCCCATGGTACCGGACCGAACGAGCACCTGATCGCGCTGGGGTATGCGGGCTGGTCGGCGGGGCAACTGGAACAGGAGCTGGCCGAAAATAGTTGGCTCACCCTCCCCGCAGACAGCGATATCATTTTCACCACTCCTCATGAACATCGTCTCGGCGCCGCTGCAGCACTACTGGGCATCGACATGAACCTGATTTCCGGCGAGGCCGGTCACGCCTGAACAAGCCCGTTCGCACAGTCATGGCTTTTGACTATGGCCTGCGCCAGATCGGCGTGGCCATGGGTAATGTCTTGCTCGGTACCAGTCAGGCACTGCCCATACTGAAAGCCCGTGACGGGGTGCCCGACTGGCAGGCCCTGGAAGCGGTAGTGCGCGAATGGCAGCCCGACCTGCTCATTATCGGTGAGCCCCTCAACATGGACGGCACCGAAAGCGAACTCTCCCGCAGAGCCTGCAAATTCAGCCGCCGCCTACACGGTCGCCTGGGTCTGCCGGTGGTGTTAGTCGATGAGAGATTAAGCAGCTTTGAGGCCAAAGCCGTCAGCCGAGAGCAGGGCCACAGCGGCGATTATCACCGCGAGCCCATCGACAGCCTGGCCGCAGAACTTATTCTGCAGACCTGGCTGAACGAACAGGCGTAGCTAACTACGCCCCATAAAGCGACCGGTATCTTCCTGTTCTTCGAAAGAGATGCTGAGAGATTCGGCTTCGCCGGTACCGGCGCCCCGGTCGTGCATCTTGATCTGCAGGCGCACATCGTTGGCAGAATCGGCAAAACGAATGGCGTCGTCCTTGGTAATCTGTCCTTCCTTGTATGCCTTCACCAGCGACTGGTCCAGCGTCTGCATACCCAGCTCGGTGGACTTGGCCATCAGCTCTTTGATCAGGTGCACCTCACCCTTGCGAATGTAATCTGCAATCAACGGGGAATTGAGCATGACTTCTACCACCGGCACCCGGCCCTCACCGCTCTTATGCGGTAACAACTGCTGCGCGACCATCGACTTGAGGTTCAGAGACATGTCCATCCACACCTGGCGATGCTGCTCCGGCGGGAAAAAGCTCTGGATCCGGTCCAGCGCCTGGTTGGCGTTGTTCGCGTGCAGCGTACACAGGCACAGGTGACCGGTTTCCGCGAAGGTCAGCGCCTGCATCATGGTTTCGGCGGTACGCACCTCACCAATCAAAATCACATCCGGCGCCTGACGCAGAGTATTTTTCAGCGCTACCTGGAATGATTCGGTGTCAACGCCGACCTCGCGTTGGGTCACAATGCAACCGGCGTGCTGATGCATAAATTCAATCGGGTCTTCGATGGTGATGATATGCCCGCGGCTGTTCTGGTTGCGATAGCCCACCATAGACGCGAGGGAAGTCGATTTACCGGTACCAGTGGCGCCCACAAAAATGATCAGGCCGCGCTTGGTCATTGCCAGTTCTTTGATAATCGGCGGCAGGCCCAGCTCATCGATAGAGGGAATCTCTGACACGATGCGACGCAGGACCAGACCGGCCTCGCCCCGCTGGGTAAAGCAACTTACCCGGAAACGGCCCAAACCTTCTGCGCCGATCGCAAAGTTGTATTCATGGTGCTTGAAGAATACGTCCTGCTGATCTTCGTCCATAGTGGAAAGGACCAGTTCACGTGCTTCAGAAGGACTGAGTGGTTCTTCACGCATCGGAAAAATAGTGCCATCCACTTTAATGCTGGGTGGCGCGCCTGCCGAAATAAAGCCGTCCGAGGCCCCCTCGTCGACAATCCGCTGCAACATGTCGATAATTTCCATAACGAGATCTCCCTAATGTTCGCGCTCACGCGCGCACCAAATTCCTTAAAAGTTTTCCGGCATCCGCGCTTTTTCGCGGGCCACATCCCGCGTAATAACCCGCTTGTCCACGAGTTCGTGGAGACACTGGTCCATGGTCTGCATGCCAATCGCCTGACCGGTCTGAATGGCGGAGTACATCTGTGCCACCTTGTCTTCGCGAATCAGGTTTCGAATCGCCGACGTACCGCGCATGATTTCATGCGCCGCCACACGGCCGCCTGTTGCACGCTTCAGCAGTGTCTGGGAAATCACCGCCTGCAGTGATTCCGACAACATGGAACGCACCATGTCTTTCTCCGCTGCGGGGAATACGTCAATGACACGGTCGATCGTCTTGGCCGCGGAAGTGGTGTGCAAGGTGCCGAACACGAGGTGTCCGGTTTCTGCAGCGGTCAGGGCCAGGCGTATGGTTTCCAGGTCGCGCATCTCACCGACCAGAACAATGTCGGGGTCTTCACGCAGTGCGCTGCGCAGGGCCTCGGCAAAACCGAGCGTATCCTTGTGAACTTCCCGCTGGTTAACCAGACACTTCTTGGACTCGTGAACAAATTCGATGGGGTCTTCAATGGTGAGAATGTGTTCGTACTTGTTGTCGTTGATGAAGTCGACCATCGCCGCCAGCGTAGTGGACTTACCTGAACCGGTAGGTCCGGTGACCAGCACCAGGCCGCGGGGCATCATGCTGATATCGCGAAATACCTGCCCCATACCGAGATCTTCCATGGTGAGCACCTTGGAAGGAATGGTACGAAACACAGCGCCAGCCCCGCGATTCTGGTTAAAGGCATTCACACGGAAACGCGCAACACCGGGCACTTCGAACGAGAAGTCGGTTTCCAGGAATTCTTCGTAATCCTTGCGCTGCTTGTCGTTCATGATGTCGTAGATCAACTCATGAACCTGCTTGTGTTCCATGGGCGGGAGATTAATGCGGCGAATGTCGCCGTCCACCCGGATCATTGGCGGCAGGCCCGCCGAAAGGTGTAAGTCAGATGCGCCTTGCTTGGCACTGAACGCCAGCAGCTCTGTAATGTCCATATACGTCATTCCCCTGTAGCCCGGCAGGTAGGCTTGGGCTACCATTCGCGCCATGATTCCATCTTCTATTACCGACAATATAGCAAAGGTACAGCATAGGGTAGGACTGAGTGCCAAAAAGTGCGATCGCGAAAACGACCGTATTCTGGTGCTCGCAGTCAGTAAAACCCGATCGGCTGAAGAGGTCCGTGAAGCCTTCGATTGTGGGCTCGATCACTTCGGTGAAAACTATCTGCAGGAAGCGCTTAGCAAAATCGAATCCCTCGCAGAGCTGCCGCTCAACTGGCACTTTATCGGGCCTATTCAATCCAACAAAACCCGGCCGATCGCCGAACACTTTCAGTGGGTGCACAGCGTGGAACGTGCCAAAATTGCCCGCCGACTCAATGACCAGCGCCCCGCCCACCTGCCACCCCTGAACGTCTGCATCCAGGTCAATACGTCGGCAGAACCGAGCAAATCAGGCGCGTTGCCGGGCGACGTCGAGGCGCTGGCGCAGGAAATTGCACAAATGCCACACCTGGTACTGCGCGGGCTGATGAGTATTCCTGCCGCCAGCGATAACGAGGCCGCCCAGCGCAGCGCATTTGGACAATTGCGATCGTGTTTTGAATCGCTGCAGCCATGCCATCCCTCGCTGGACACGCTATCGATGGGTATGTCTGGCGATATGGAAGCAGCGGTTGCTGAGGGCTCGACGATTCTGCGCATCGGCACGGCGATTTTCGGTCCGCGCAACGGGTGATATAGCGCTCGTTGAGGCGTTATACTTGGGGTTTGCAAAGCCTCTTAAGGACACCTCTTGGAGCACCCCCAGATTACATTTATCGGCGCTGGCAATATGGCGTCCAGCATCATCGGCGGCCTGGTTGAAAGCGGCCAGCCTGCAGATCGCATTCACGCTGCCGATCCGTTCCCGCAAAGCCTGGAGCGGCTGCGCGAGATTGCGCCAGTAAACACCCATGATGACAACACCGCCGCTGTCACCGGCGCCGATGTGGTTATTCTCGCAGTGAAGCCGCAGGTCATGGCAGACGTATGCACAGGCATTGCCGAGGCCGTGCAGGCCAGCGGTGCGCTGGTCATCTCTATCGCTGCAGGCATTACCATTGCCAGCATGGGCCGCTGGCTCGGTGAACGGGCCGCCATCGTGCGCTGCATGCCTAACACCCCCGCGCTGCTGGGGTGCGGCGCCACAGGCCTGTACGCTAACGAACAGGTGTCTCAACAACAGCGCGACTTCGCCGACACGATTCTCGGTGCGGTGGGCATCGTACGCTGGGTAGAGCGCGAGGCTGACCTGGATACGGTCACCGCACTATCGGGAAGTGGCCCGGCCTATTTCTTCCTGTTTATGGAGTCTATGATCGACGCCGGTGTCGCCCAGGGACTGGACCGGGACACCGCTACCGAGCTCGCCCTGCAAACCGGCCTTGGGGCAGCGCGCATGGCCCTGGAAAATGATGTCGACCTTGTTGAACTGAGGCGTCGGGTCACCAGCCCTGGGGGTACCACCCAGGCGGCTGTAGAGAGCTTCGAAGCCCAGGGCTTACGACAGCAGGTTACTGACGCTATGGCGGCAGCCGCCGCCAGGGCCGAAACAATGGCAAAGGAGATGGGCTGAACCGTGGGCACTCTTAATTCAATCTTTTTGTACCTGGTCCAGACCGCGATCAGTCTGTACCTGCTGGTCGTGTTTTTGCGATTCCTGCTGCAGGCGGTAAAGGCTGATTTCTATAACCCGATCAGTCAGTTTATCGTCAAGGCCACCAACCCCGCGGTGGTTCCAATGCGCAAAATTGTGCCTGGGGTCGGCGGTTACGATATGGCTTCGTTGCTGCTGGCATTCCTGCTGCAGATGCTGGCCATCGCAACCCTGGTCATTATCAAGTACCAGACCATGCCCGGTGCTCAACTGCTGTTGGTTGGCGGGTTCTTCGGCCTGCTCGGACTGGCGCTGAACACATTGTATATCGCGCTCATCATCATGGTGATCGTGAGCTGGGTGGCCCCCGGCAGTAATCAGCCGGCCATTTATCTGATCTACCAGATCACCGAGCCCTTTATCGCGCCGATTAGGAAAGTGATCCCACCCATGGGTGGTCTGGATTTTTCCGTACTGGTTCTGCTGATCGGCATGCATGTGATACGCATCGCGCTCTACGACAGCGCGGCTGCACTGGGTGTGCTCGGTGTCGCGCCCTGGTTGAGTTAACTGCGCAGCGCTATGCCTGAATCCATTTCCCAGAACTCCGTCGGCCTGGTCGAATCCCAGACGGTGAGCTTTAGCGAACCGTTCGCACTTTCCTGCGGACGCGAGTTGGCTGGCTTCGATCTGGTGTACGAAACCTACGGCACGCTCAATGCCGAGCAGAGCAACGCCGTGCTGATTTGCCATGCCCTGAGCGGACATCACCACGCCGCCGGCTACCACAGCATGGAGGATCGCAAGCCGGGTTGGTGGGAAGAGTGCATTGGCCCGGGCAAGCCCATCGACACCAATCGATTTTTTGTGGTCAGCCTGAACAATCTTGGCGGCTGTCATGGCTCAACCGGCCCTAACAGTATCAACCCGCATACCGGCAAGGCCTGGGGCCCGGATTTTCCGCCCCTGCGGGCCCGGGACTGGGTGCACAGCCAGGCATTGCTTGCGGATTACCTCGGCATCGAATGTTGGGCTGCTGTCATCGGCGGCAGCCTCGGCGGCATGCAGGCTATGCGCTGGTCGCTGGAATATCCGGACCGTCTCAAGCACTGCATTGTGATTGCTGCAGCGATGAAGCTCAGTGCCCAGAATCTGGCATTTAACGAACTGGCTCGCCAGGCCATCGTGGCCGATCCAGCCTTTGCGCATGGCCGCTATATGGATAACGACGCCATTCCCGCTCAGGGCCTGGCCCTGGCACGCATGGTTGGTCACATCACCTATTTGTCTGACGAAGCCATGGCCAACAAGTTTGGCCGCGATCTGCGTTCGGGCAGCTTTGAGCTGGGCGACGAAGACAATGTCGAATTCCAGGTGCAGAGCTATCTTCGCTACCAGGGTAGTCAGTTCTCGGGCAACTTCGATGCCAATACCTACATACTGATGACCCGGGCGCTCGACTATTTCGACCTCGCTCGCGAATATGACAACGACCCGGTGCAAGCTTTTGGCAGAGCCAAGTGCAGCTACTTCGTCGCCTCCTTCTCCACGGACTGGCGCTTCTCTCCAGCGCGATCACGCGAGATCGTCGACGCGCTGATTGCCGCAGAGCGTCCGGTTACCTATACCGAGATCGAGGCCGACGAGGGGCACGATGCATTCCTGATGCCAATCCCCCGCTACCTCGACGTGTTTAGCGCCTATATGCAGCGCGTGGGAGCCAAGGCCTAATGCGTCAGGATCTCACCCACATTCAGCGCTGGATCAAACCCGGCTCACGCGTACTCGACCTCGGCTGCGGCGACGGTGAATTTCTGAAGAACCTCCAGGAAGAGCGCCAGGTGAGAGGCATTGGCCTGGAAATTGACGAGGCCAATATCACCACCTGTATTGGCAAAGGGCTCAATATCATCGAGCAGAACGTCGACGCCGGCCTGGGGAATTTCCCGGACCAGAGCTTTGACACCGTGGTCATGGCGCACGCTATCCAGGCCGTTCACTACCCGGATCGGGTGCTTGAAGAAATGCTGCGCATCGGCCGTCAGGGCATTGTCACATTCCCCAATTTTGCCCACTGGCGCTGTCGGCTGTATCTGGGAACGCGCGGCCGCATGCCGGTGTCCAAATTCATGCCCTATAGCTGGTACGACACACCCAATATCCACTTCTGCACCGTGCGCGACTTCGAAGCACTGTGTGAAGAACGCAGTATTCGCATACTCAGCCGCGATATGGTGGGTGTGTCGGAATGCGAACCACGCCTGGCGAGAGCCTGGCCTAACCTGTTCGCTACCACAGCGATTTATCACATCACCCGTTGAGGTTGCCATGAACAAGCTACTCACCTCCATCGTGCTGACCTTGCTGGCCTTACCCGCGCTTGGCCAGCAATCAGAAATGTTCGGCCCCTATGAGCTGCACTACAGCGTGGTCAACACCACCTTTCTCGAACCCAAGGTTGCCGCCACCTACGGCATTACCCGCGGTGATGAGCGGGCCATCCTCAACCTGGCGGTGCGCGAACGTCTGGAAGATGGCACCACCGTGCCTCGCACCATGATTCTCAAAGGCAAAACCTGGGACTTGCTGCAGACCACCCAGAACTTCGAATTTCAGGAAGTACGCGAAAATCCGGCCATTTACTACATCGCCGAATTCAAATACCTGAACGAGGAATGGCGCCACTTCGAGGTGTTTTTCCGCCCTGACGGGGCGACCGAAACCTACACCTTCAAACTGCGTCATCGCATGTATACCGACTGAGGCGGTCATGACAACACAGCAAGTGGTACTGGCCAGCGGCAACGCCGGCAAACTTCGCGAGTTGGGGCGCATTCTCGCCCCGCTTGGCATGGAGTTGGTCTCTCAAGGTGAATTCGATATGCCCGAGGTACCGGAAGACGGCCTGAGCTTTGTCGAGAACGCAATCATCAAAGCCCGTGCCGCTGCAGCCCACTGCGGGTTACCGGCAATCGCCGACGATTCCGGCCTGGAAGTGGATTACCTCCAGGGCGCCCCCGGCATACACTCGGCGCGTTATTCCGGCCAGGGCGATGAGGCCAACAACGCCAAACTGTTGGCGGCACTGGAGGGTGTAGACGAAGCACAGCGCAGCGCACGCTTCCAATGTGTGCTGGTGTATATGCGCCACGCCAATGATCCGACCCCCCTCGTCTGCCAGGGCAGCTGGGAGGGACGCATCCTGACCGAAACCCGCGGCGTGGAAGGCTTTGGCTACGATCCTTTGTTCTACGTGCCGGAACACGACTGCAGTTCTGCGGAACTGCCCCGCGACCTCAAGAACGCCATCAGCCATCGCGCCAAGGCCAGCGCGTTGCTGCTGGACGCCCTGCGCTAGGGCGCTCATCGTATGCAACTGCCGCCGCTGGGGCTGTACATTCACCTGCCCTGGTGCGAGCGCAAGTGCCCCTATTGTGACTTCAACTCACACGAATCGGCGGAGATACCGGAAGCCGCGTACATCGATGCACTGCTGGAAGATTTGCGCGTTGATGCCCTGCAGGCCCAGGGGCGCGCGGTGCAAACCCTGTTCATCGGCGGCGGCACCCCGAGCCTGTTCAGTGCCAGCGCCATCCGCCGGTTAATGCAGGGCATTGCCCAGACCATAGCGCTCGCGCCGGATCTGGAGGCCACTATGGAAGCCAACCCGGGTAGCGCCGAGGCGGAGAAATTTGCCGGCTTTCGGGCCGCGGGCATCAACCGCCTGTCACTGGGCGTACAGTCATTCGATGACGCACGGCTCAAAGCACTGGGCCGTATTCACGATCGCAATCAGGCACTGGCCGCGATTGCCGCCGTCACTGAGGCCGGGTTCGACAATTTCAATATTGATCTGATGCACGGCCTTCCGGGACAGGATGAAGCGGGCGCCTCCAGCGATCTCACCACGGCACTGGGTTTCAATCCGCCCCACCTTTCGTGGTATCAACTGACCATCGAGCCCAACACGGTGTTTAACAAGCGTCCGCCAACACTGCCGATTGAAGATGCGCTGGCCGATATCCAGGATCACGGCGAGGCATTACTGGCAGAGCACGGCATGCAGCAGTACGAAGTATCGGCCTATTCAAAGCCGGGCCAGCAGTGCCGACACAATCTCAACTACTGGAGTTTCGGTGATTACCTGGGCATTGGCGCCGGAGCCCACGCAAAAATATCCGGGGAAGATGGTGTCATTCGTCGATACGCCAAGACCCGTGGTCCCGCCGACTATCTGAACAGCGATGGCAATTACATGGCAAATGAACGCCGCCTGGATGCAGCGGAGGCAACGGCAGAGTTTATGCTCTATGCTCTACGCCTCAATAACGGGTTTAGTATTGAATCCTTTGAGGCACGCTCGGGACAGGAGCTCGCGGTCATTGCAGACAAGCTGGACAGCCTGATGGAACGAGGGCTCCTGGAACGGAACGCCAACCAGATTCGCCCCACAGCCCTGGGGCGACGCTTCCTCGATTCGGTGATTGGCGAGTTTCTATAAACGCCAGAACAGTAAATCCCAGACACCGTGCCCCAGACGCTCGCCACGGGCCTCGAATTTGGTCAATGGCCGGTGCTCCGGACGCGGTGCATAGTTACCCGCACCACTGGTGTTTTCCAGGCCTTCGGCGGCGCTGAGTACTTCCAGCATCTGCTTGGCATAGTTTTCCCAGTCCGTAGCCAGATGTAGAATGCCACCAGGTTTCAGTTTGGTCGTCAGATCGGCAATAAATCCGGGCTGGACCAGACGGCGCTTGTGATGGCGCTTCTTGTGCCAGGGGTCTGGAAAGAATATCTGCACGGTATCCAGCGAAGCGTCGGCGATACAGTCGCGCAGAACCTCTACCGCGTCATGGCAGTAAACACGGATGTTATCGACGCCCTGCTCAGACATGCTGTGCAACAGTCTACCGACCCCGGGCTTGTGCACTTCAATGCCGACAAAGTTCTTCTCCGGCGCCGCTGCAGCCATCTCAACCAGCGAGGCGCCCATGCCAAAGCCAATCTCCAGCACGCGCGGTCCATCGCGACCGAACCGGGCAGCAAAGTCCAGGGCGCCGTCACTGTATTCCAGCCCCCAGCGCTCCCAGTTCTCGTTATAGGCGCGCTCTTGCCCTGGCGTCATGCGGCCAGTGCGGAGGACGAAACTGCGGATGGGTCGGTGTTTCTGCTCACTCATATCAGGGCAACATCTTCCAGGAGGCAGTCGCCAGGCAAGCCCAGCCGCCAATAAAGGCCAGCCCACCCAGCGGGGTCACGGCTCCGAGCCACTTGGTGCCGGTTAGGGCCAGAATATACAGGCTGCCGGAAAACACCAGCGTACCTACCAGGAACAGCCAGCCACTGCTCTTGAGCAGCGTGGTCTGGGGTTGGCTAAGGGCCAGCACACCCACCGCCAGCAATGCCAGCGCGTGGTAGAAATGGTATTGCACGGCCGTTTCCCAGACACCGAGGGCGTAGGTGTCAAACCGCGATTTCAAGGCGTGGGCACCGAAGGCACCGAGTATCACTGCGAACATGCCGCTCAGGGAGGCGAGTGTAATGAAAAGCTTGGCCATGGGAGTGCTCAATCAAAAAAGGGATCAGCACCCATGATATGGGCTCTGATCCCTTCGGGAAAGAAGGCTGATAATCAGGCGGCGATCGCGGCCTTCAGCTTTTTCATCGCATTGGCTTCCAGCTGGCGAATGCGCTCCGCCGAGACGCCGTAGCGATCTGCCAGTTCGTGCAGGGTCGCTTTTTCCTCGGCCAGCCAGCGGCTTGCCAGGATATCGCGGCTGCGCTCATCCAGGTCAGACAGGGCGCCATGCAGCTGGGCCTCAGTATTGGCCTTCCAGTCACCCTCTTCGACTTCCAGCGCCGGATCGGCACTGTGGTCTTCCAGGTAATACTGGGGAGCCTGCCAACCTTCATCGTCATCGCTGCTGCTGTCAGAAGGCATATCGAAAGCGACGTCACGGCTGGCCAGGCGGCCTTCCATGCGATGCACTTCCTTAACGTCTACACCGAGGTCATCGGCTACGGCCTGGGCCTCGTCAGCACTGAGCCAGGACAGGCTCTTCTTCTGGCTGCGCAGGTTAAAGAACAATTTACGCTGGGCCTTGGTGGTCGCCACTTTGACGATACGCCAATTGCGCAGGATGTACTCGTGCATCTCTGCCTTGATCCAGTGCACGGCAAAGGACACCAGACGTACACCCTTCTCGGGGTCAAAGCGCTTAACGGCCTTCATCAGGCCCACATTGCCTTCCTGGATCAGGTCGGCCTCAGCCAGACCATAGCCGTTGTAGCTACGGGCAATGTGCACCACGAAGCGCAGGTGAGACATAACCAGCTCGCGGGCAGCGTCGAGGTTGTCGTTGTAGTAGAGATCTTCCGCCAGTTCCCGCTCTCGCTCGGGGCTGAGGACGGGGATAGCACCGACGGCCTGCACGTAGGCCCCGAGATTCGCTCCCGGTACCATTTGCATTACTGGTTGCAGGCTGTTGCTCATGCGTGGTTCTCCAAAGTAGGGTCGGCAATATTAGCACTCTTTGTATTAGAGTGCTAACGACCGGGAAGTTCCACGTAAGAATAAAAATTTATTTGTTTATTTCTTTTAATAACAGGGACTTGCCAGAACGGGTGGCTAGCGGGGCTCAATTTTAGCCAAATGCCGGCTCACCGCCAACCAGGCACCTGCCAGTCCCAGGAGGCCGCCCAATACCAGCAGATTGAGGAAACCCATCAAGCCCAGGCCCGCCAATTCAAACTCAGACTCATACAGCGCAGCTAGTCTGGAGACCGGCTGCTGAAGAAACCACAGTGCGAGTGTCACCAGCAGACCGGCGAAGAAACCACCGCCCACACCGTACCAGAGGCCCGTATACAGGAAGGGTCGACGCACGAAAGGATTACTGCCGCCCACCAGTTTGACGATGACGATCTCGTCCCGGCGGGCCTCGATCGCCAGCCGAATGGTATTCCCGAGGATCAGCACCACACCCAGCACCAGCAGCGCACCGATAGCCATGACCATGCGCCGACTGAGCTCCATAAGGCTGTTAAGCCGCTGCAACCAGGCCATATCCAGCACCGCCTCGGCCACCTGGGGCATGGCACCCAACTGGGCGCGCAGCCCGCCGGCCCCGGCGCCACCAAGGTCACCGGCCGGACTCACCAGCAGCAGATTTGGGAGGGGGTTCTCTTCCAGGCTCGCCAAGACATCGGCAAAGCCAGAAAGCTCACTGAATTCAGCCAGCGCATCTTCCCTCGAGACAAAACGCACGCTGGCGACATCCTCGCGCGCTTGCAGTTCGGTGGCCAGTTGCCTGGCGGCCTCGACCTGAATGTCGTCGGCGAGGAACAGGGAAATCTGGCTGGGACTGTCCCAGCCGGCGCTTAGCTCACCGGCATTATCCAGGGCGACATCGAGCGCCACCGGCAGCGCCAGGGCAATACCGATGACCAGCCAGGTCAGCACACTGGACACCAAATTGTCCAAAACCCGGAACAGGCTGTCGGCCGCCGACAGGCGGTGGTGGCGCAACCAGGCGTTGTAATGGTCGGCAAATTTGACCCGGCTCTGGCTGGCACCCTGGCTCACAGCACACCCCCGGTGACCAGACGGCCTTCTTTCAAAGTAAGAATGCGGTGGCGTAAACGCGAGATCAGGGCCAGGTCGTGACTGGCGATGAGAATTGTCACCCCCACCCGGTTGAATTCTTCAAACAGCTGCATGATCTCGGCGGACAGGTCCGGGTCGAGGTTACCGGTGGGTTCGTCGGCCAGCAGAATTTTCGGTTTGCACACCACCGCCCGGGCAATGCCCACGCGTTGCTGCTCACCTCCTGACAGGGTGACCGGCATCGCCCGCTCGCGGCTTAACAGCCCGACCTTGTCCAGTGCTGCACGCACTCGACGGCCAATCTCGCGGTAGTCATAGCCTCGGATTACCAGTGGCAGGGCAACATTGTCGAAGACCGGCCGATCGAACAGCAGCTGGTGATTCTGGAACACCACACCAATATCGCGGCGGTGGGCGGGCACACCGCGGCTGGGCACACTAGCCAGATCGCGGCCATCGATTAACACCTTGCCGCGCGTCGCCCGATCCATGAGCATAATGAGGCGCATGAGGGTGCTCTTACCGGCGCCTGAATGGCCGGTGAGAAACATCAGGTCGTCGCGCTCAATCTGGAAGCTCACTTCCTTGAGTGCGTCGTGCCCCTCTTCGTAGCGTTTGCTGACCCGCTCAAAGGTGATCATGCAGCGCTGTCATCCCTCGCAAATAGTGCCTCGATAAATTCTTCTGCAGCAAAGGGCCGTAGATCATCCGCGGCCTCGCCCACGCCAATAAAGCGAATGGGCAGACCCAGCTTCTTGGCGATCGCGAAAATAACACCGCCCTTGGCGGTGCCGTCCAGCTTGGTCAGGCTGATCCCGGAAACACCAACCCATTGCCGGAAATGATCTGCCTGCGCCAACGCATTCTGACCGGTGCCGGCATCGAGCACCAGCATCACCTCATGGGGCGCGGAATCGTCCAGCTTGCCCATCACCCGGACCACCTTCTTGAGTTCTTCCATCAGGTTGTCCTTGTTGTGCAGGCGACCGGCGGTATCGGCAATCAGCACGTCGATATTACGCGCCTGGGCAGCCTGCAGCGCATCGTAGACCACCGACGCACTATCAGCGCCGGTGTGCTGGGCAACCACGGGGACCTGGTTGCGCTCACCCCACACCTGTAGCTGCTCTACTGCCGCGGCTCGGAAGGTATCGCCGGCGGCCAGCATGACCGAGCGACCTTCTGCCTGGAAGCGCTTGGCCAACTTGCCAATGGTGGTGGTCTTGCCCACCCCGTTTACGCCTACCATCAAAATGACATAGGGTTTGTGCCCGGTGATCTGCAGGGGCTGCTCACAGGGCTTGAGCAGGCTCAACAACTCCTCTTTCAGCGCTTTGTGCAACGCCTGAGGATCTGTGAGCTCCTTGCGCGACACGCGCTGGGTGAGACGACCAATAATGTCCACCGTGGCATCGACACCCACATCCGCCATCAACAGCTGCGACTCCAGCTCTTCAAGCAGGTCGGCGTCGATCTCCTTGCGGCCCAGGAACAGATTGCCCAGGCCCTGTGCGAGATTATCGCTGGTGCGACCCAGGCCGGCCTTCAACCGGGCGAAGAAACCCGGCTTACCCGGTTTCTCCTGCTCAGCGGCAGGCACTGGCGCATTTTCCTGAGCTTCGGTTTCGGTAGGCTCAGGCGTCGCTATCGGCGCTTCCGCCTGTTTTGCAGGGGTCTCGGGCTGTGCGGGCTCAACCTGGGATGAGGATTCAGGGGCTGCGGGCGCTTCGACAGCTGAGGGCTCTTTACCAGCTGAGGGCTCTTCACCGGCTAATGGCTCTTGCTGGATCGGAGACTCAACGCTCGCGACGGCGTCAGGCACCTGCTCTATCGCAGAGGGAGTCGCAGCCTCGGCCTGCGGCGCAAGCGCGCCAGTGCTTTGTTCCTGGGTACCGGGATCGGGTGCAGCTGCGACATCCTGCGACTGCGCAGGGGCGTCCGCGGCGGGGGCAACCTGTTCCGCCTTCTTTTTACGTTTGAAAAACTTCATATATGTCGTGTTAGAGTTTGCAGGCGCCGGGAGGGCGCCCGGAAAAACAACTATCCTACCACTGCAGGATGAACTGAAGAAATGTCGAGATCACACCGCGGGGGAACCAGCCAGTTACGTATCATCGGCGGCCAATGGCGCGGCCGCAAGCTGGGGTTTACCCCGGCCGACGGGCTGCGCCCTACTGGCGATCGCATTCGCGAGACTCTGTTCAACTGGCTGGCAGCGGACATCCCCGGGGCCAGCTGCCTGGACCTGTTCGCGGGCAGTGGCGCTCTGGGCCTGGAGGCGCTCTCACGCGGTGCGGCACACTGCGATTTCGTCGACACAGCGGCCGCCGGGATCGCAGATATCCAGCGACACCTGGGCACACTGGCAGCCACCGGCGGGCACTGTCATCGCAGCTCCGCGCTGGACTTTCTGGCACAGCCACACCCTCCCTGGGACATCGTCTTTATCGACCCCCCCTTTGGCCAGGCGCTGGTTGGGCCAGCCTGCGACCTGCTCGCTCGCGGGAGCGTACTGGCACCGCACGCCCTGGTCTATATCGAAACCGGGCTCGATGAAACCCTGCCCGAACTGCCCGCCAACTGGGAACTACACCGCGACAAAAGCAGCGGCCAGGTCAGCTACCGGCTGTTCGTTGTCGCTCCCGGGGAAAACGTTTAACATCCGCCGGCACAACAACATCGCAGGTCCACGCCATGCCAGAAACAACCGTCATCTACCCGGGTACCTTTGATCCCATTACCAATGGTCACGTGGATCTCACTGAACGGGCCGCCCGACTATTCGACAAAGTGGTTGTGGCAATTGCCTACAGTGAGAAGAAGGGGCCGCTGTTCAACATCGAAGAGCGCGTAGCCCTAGCCGAGGCCTGCCTCTCACACCTGCCCAATGTGGAAGTCACCGGCTTCAATTACCTGCTCACCAAATTTGTCCAGGATCAGGGCGCCCGCTGCGTGCTGCGGGGCCTGCGGGCAGTGGCAGACTTCGAATACGAATTTCAGCTGGCTAATATGAACCGCGCCATCTACCCGGAGTTTGAGAGCATCTTCCTCACCCCGTCAGAGCACCTGTCCTTTATTTCATCATCGCTGGTACGCGAAATTGCCAGCCTGGATGGCGACATCACCCCCTTCGTGCCGGCGAATGTCGCCCAGGCACTCAGGGATAAGTTTGCAGATTAAATAGCCCACCGCGAGCGCGGCGGGCAGGAGTATTACTCTTCGGCTTCCCGCGCAGCGCGGATCGCTTCAACGTCCTTGCCGGTATAGCCGGTCACGCGGCAACCGAGGCAGCGCATAAAGGTTGCTTCACCGGGGCCCAGTACCAGGGTTTCAGCCGCTTCACCGGCATGGCCCGCCAACAGGGTAAAGGGCAGGCTCACCAGCCACACCGCTGCACCGCCTGCAGTCATAACCAGTCCGATCGGGCGCGCTACCAGCAAATCACCCACCATGGCCCACTCGTTGGGGCTCTCATCAATCGCCGATTGTGCCCAGAGCGCCTGAGGCAGCATCATGCATGCAATCAGCAGGGCTGTGACAGCGCGTCGTGCGCCAGTAGTTTTTTTCATTGTTTTACTCCCCGGGTTCCCTTCCCGTCCCCTTTGTTTTTTTAAGTGTAGCCGTTTCACCGCTGGCAGGCCACGCAGTACACGGTGGTTCGCTGCCCCAATGTAGACTTTTTTAACATTCGCTGGCAGCGCTTACAGGGCTCACCTTCGCGGCCGTAAACAAACAACTGCTGAGCAAAATAGCCCGGCTTGCCATCACCCCCCACGAAATCTCGCAAGGTAGTACCACCTTGGTTTATAGCGAAAGTAAGTACTCGCTTAATTTCCTCTGCCAGACGCTCATAGCGCGCTCTGGAAATGCGCCCTGCGGGTCGATCCGGGCGGATTCCCGCCTGAAACAGGGCCTCGTTAGCGTAAATATTACCAACGCCCACCACCACCTTGCCGTCCATCACAAACTGCTTCACGGGCACCTTGCGGCCCCTCGATCGACGGAACAGCAGGTCGCCATCAAAGTCTGGGCCCAGCGGCTCGGGACCCAGCCCCTCGAGCAAGTCATGGCTCTCCCCGGGCCCCAGCCAAAGGCAGCAGCCAAATCGCCGCGGATCGTTATAGCGCAGGCAGCGGCCACCCTCGAATACAATATCGATATGATCGTGCTTGCCAGGTGGTTCTCTGGCATCAACTACGCGCAGTGATCCCGACATACCAAGGTGAATCATCATGGAGCCGGCGGCCGTGCGAAACAGCAGATACTTGGCGCGCCGCTCCACCGCCGTCACTTGCTGACCTCGCAACTTGCGCGGCAGCGACGCCGGTACGGGCCAACGCAGGCTGGGGTTACGCACAATAACGCGTTCAATGGTCTGTCCGGCGGAATAGGGCTCTACTCCCCGGCGCGTGGTTTCGACTTCAGGTAATTCAGGCATTCGGACATCATAACCTGCACCCAGAAACAAAAAACCCCGGCAGTGCCGGGGTTTTTTAAGCTTCTACGCAGGTAGGCAATTACTTGATTTTGCCTTCCTTGTACATCACGTGCTTGCGAACAACGGGATCGTACATTTTCTTCTCCAGCTTGTCCGGAGTAGTGCGCTTGTTCTTGTCAGTGGTATAGAAGTGTCCTGTACCAGCTGAGGAGTTCATGCGGATCTTGTCTCTCATGGTGTCTCTCCCTTATACCTTTTCGCCGCGAGCGCGCAGATCTTCAAGAACAGCTTCGATACCCTTCTTGTCGATGATGCGCATGCCCTTGCTGGAAACGCGCAGGCTGACGAAACGTTTCTCTGATTCCACCCAGAAACGGTGCTGGTGGAGGTTAGGCAAAAAACGGCGGCGGGTGCGGTTCTTTGCGTGCGATACATTGTTACCGGTGACCGGGCGCTTGCCGGTGACCTGACATACTCTTGCCATGATCCTGTCTCTCCCAAATCGCGGGAATTAATAAAAAATAGAGGCTATCAGACCCCAAAAGAGGGACCCCAGCCGCGCGGAGCGCGACTTTATACCAGAACGTACATGCCATAGCAAGAAAAAGCGCGTGCGACACTCAGGCACCCAATGGCATCGCCGGGACCGGATACGGTATGCGGAACAAGCGCCGCTAGATCAGGCCGGCCTCTGCAAACGAGTATTCACTGCCACTGCCAACAATGATATGGTCCAGCACCCGCACATCCAGCAGCGCCAGGGCGGCAGTCAGGCGCTCGGTAATGCGCCGGTCCGCCGAACTTGGCTCTGCGACACCGCTGGGGTGATTGTGCGCAAAAATCACCGCCGCAGCGCGATAGCGCAGCGCCCGCACCGCCACCTCCCTCGGGTAGACCGCAGCGCCGTCCAGCGTGCCCATGAACAAGTCCTCACAGCGCAACAGGCGGTGCTGGTTGTCGAGGAACATGCAGCAGAACACCTCGCGCTCCCGGCGCCCCAGGTGGTGCTGCAGGAATCGTCGGGTGCAGCCCGGGCTGGAGAGCACACTACCCGCTTCCAGTTGCTGCTGGGCCTGGCGCCGCGCCAGCTCCAGGGCGGCCCGCACCACGGCGTACTTGGCCCGCCCCACACCGCGGCAGGCCAGCAGTTCTTCCTCGCCGGCCCGCAACAACCCTACCAGGCCGCCGAATTCATGCAGGATATCCCGGGCCAGCTCCAATGCATTGTGGTTGCGATATCCGGTCGCCAGTAATACCGCCAGTAGCTCGGCGTCCGACAGGCTCGCCTCGCCCCTCCCCAACAACTTGTCTCTGGGGCCTTCGCCCGATGGCCAGCATAGGTTTGTCACGTCGCTCCTCCCTGAGCTGCAGTGTCAAATAGGGCCCCGCAGTGGTATCTTTCGGTTCCTTTTCAGTGCAGGGACAATTGTCGCAATTCGGGCCAGGCAATGGGACATCTTTTCAATCGCAATATTCTGCTCGGCGTCAGCGGTGGTATCGCCGCCTACAAATCCGCCGAACTGGTGCGCCAAATCCAGGAAATGGGCGCGAATGTCCGGGTCGTCATGACCCGTGGCGCCCAAGAATTCATCACGCCACTGACGCTGCAGGCACTGTCCGGCAACCCGGTGCACACCGAACTGCTGGATGCAGAAGCGGAGCAGGGCATGGGCCATATTGAGCTGGCCCGCTGGGCAGACCTGCTGCTCATTGCTCCTGCCACCGCAGACTTGATCGCGCGTCTGGCCGCCGGTCGAGCCGATGACCTGCTGACCACCGCCGCCCTCGCCACGCCGGCGCCGCTGTTAATGGCACCAGCCATGAACCAGCAGATGTGGAAGGATGCGGCTACCCAGGAAAATATTGCCCAGCTGCAATCGCGCGGCATCCAGATGGTGGGCCCGGCCTCCGGCGAACAGGCCTGCGGCGATGTGGGCCCGGGGCGCATGGAACAACCCGAGGTCATCGCCCGGGCTACGGCCGACATGTTTGAAACAGGCGCACTGCAGGGCAAACGCGTGGTGATTACCGCCGGCCCCACCCGCGAGGCACTGGATCCCGTGCGCTATATCTCCAACCACAGCTCCGGCAAGATGGGCTACGCGCTGGCCGAAGCTGCCGCGGCCGCAGGCGCTCAGACCACCGTTATCAGCGGGCCCGCAAATCTGCCCGCACCTGAGCGGGTCAGCGTGGTGCCTGTGACCAGCGCCCGGGACATGCTCGAGGCCTGCGAGCAAGCGCTGCCTGAATGCGACATCTTCATTGCCTGTGCCGCCGTGGCAGACTACCGCCCGGCCGACGTCCAGACACAGAAGATCAAGAAGGGCCCGGATGAGATGCACCTGGCCCTGGTCAAAAATCCGGATATCGTCGCCGCTGTGGCCGCCAGCGATCACCCGGTATTCACCGTGGGTTTCGCCGCAGAAACCCAACAGGTGATCGAATACGCCCGGGGCAAACTGGAACGCAAGGGCCTGGATATGATTGTGGCCAACGACGTGTCCGACCAGGGCATTGGCTTTAACAGCGAAGAGAATGAAGTCACTGTGCTGTGGGCCGATGGCGAAATTGCCCTGCCAAGGGCCGGAAAATCCACTGTGGCGGCGGGCATCATCGCCCAGATCGCCCTGCGCCTGAGCCCGTAAATAGTACAGATGCCCGTTCACGGCGCCGCGCCGCCGTACTATGATTGTCAGTTCAGCAAGGGACTGTTCAGGCAATGCTAAAACTGATCAAGAAAAATAAAGATAAAGGCGGGAAGGAAGCGCGCTCCAGGACAACCGGGAAGTCTCAGGGCATTTCGTCTCCTGGTAACGCCTTGTACAAGACAATCGCAGCGGCGCTGGGAGGCCTGGCGCTGGTGCTGTTAATCGTGTTTGCCTATTTAATGCTGCTGCGTGAACCCGGCCTGGCCAGCAAGCAGACCGAGTTCATCGCCAATACCTACGCCCACCAACAGGCAACCAACGTCCATCGCATCATCGATTTACTGCGCTCACGCATGGTCAAGGCCGCCAGCACGCCCCTGGCCCAGACAGCGATTACCAACCAGAACCCGGAACAGCTGAAAGCAGCCGAGGATGCGCTGATGGCGTACTTCCCCGACGTGCTCAGCCTGCGCCTGCTGCCCGTTGGAGAAATGGGCACGGCTGCCTTCGAAGGGGGCAACCAGGGCCTGCGCAACCATATTGAAGTCGATCTGGTGGGGCGCACCAGCAATGGCGAAGCGACCCTGCCGGAGTCTTACCAGAGCGACGGCGCGTGGTTGACCTCGCTGGCGCAACTGGTCGAGAAGCCTGGCGTAGACAGTCATAACGCGGTCATTCTGGCCACCCTGCCAAACACCAGCATCAACACCCTGCTGGAAAGCCTCGACAGCAATGCCGGCGAGTTCGCCGTGGAGCAGGCCTACATCAGCCCCTCTGGAGTCGAGAAGACCAACGTTATCGCCAGTACCGGCAGTTCCGGCGACAAAAAGNNCACCCGCCGCGCCGATATCCCGGGCACCGCCTGGCGTATAGCTTTCACCCCGTCAGACAAGATGATTAGTGAGTTGTCCGCTTCCAGCGGCGGAATTCTGGTGTTGTTTGCACTGTGTCTTGTCGCCGCGATCGGCGCATTCGCGCTAATCGCCATTCGCGTACCGCGCACTATTGGCAACGACGTGAATCGCATGATTGCCGCCGCTGACCGTAAATCGGAGCTGGTATTGGACACACCCGAACTGGTACCGGCAGCCCGCCAGCTCAGGCGCGCCACATTGCGCGCCATCCGCACAGGTAACGGTGTTGCAGACCCGCAGACAGATCAGCCGGAGGCTGAACTCGATCTGGATGCCGATTCCCTTGAGCTGGACCTCAGCCTGGATACACCGGACATTCCCGACAGCTTCCCGGCGCATATTTTCCGCGCCTACGATATCCGTGGCGACGCCCGCTCCGAGCTCACCGAAGAGCTGGTCAGCCAGATAGGCCGGGCGATAGGCACCATGGCCGGTGAACTGGGCGAGCAGTCGCTGCTGGTGGGTTGCGATGGCCGCAACTCATCTCCGGCCCTGAAGGCCGCCCTGATTCGGGCGCTGATGGAATCGGGTCGCGATGTAATCGATATCGGGCTGGTACCCACGCCGGTACTCTATTTCGCCACCCATCACCTCGATTGCCGCTCCGGCATCATGGTAACCGGTAGCCACAACCCGAAGACAGACAATGGCCTGAAAGTCGTTCTCAATCGCCAGACCATTGCTGCCGGCGGCATCGAGGAAATTCGCGACCGCACCCTCAAGGGTGACTTCAACCACGGCAGCGGCCGCATGATTAAAGAGGATGTGATACCCGCTTACGTTGAGGAAATTGCCAACGATGTGGCTGTTTCGGTACCCCTTAAGATTGTGGTCGATGCCGGCAATGGCGCCACCAGTGATATCGCCCCGGAACTGATGGCCGAACTGGGCTGCGAGGTCGTACCGCTGTACTGTGAAGTCGACGGCAACTTCCCGCACCACGCCCCCGACACCAGTAACGAAGACAATCTCACCGACCTGATCGCCGCCGTACAGCGCGAAGAAGCCGATTTCGGTGTCGCCTTTGACGGCGACGGCGATCGCCTCGCCGTGGTCACCAGCAGCGGTCACATCGTGCGTTCCGATGTACTGCTGATGATCTTCGCCGAGGATGTGGTATCGCGGAATCCAGGCGCTGACGTGGTGTTCGACGTCAAATGCAGCCGCAACCTGACTAAACTGATTACCCAGCACGGCGGCCGGCCAGTGCTGTGGAAAACCGGTCACGCCTTCATGAAAGAGAAGATGGCTGAGACCGGCGCGCTGCTCGGCGGCGAATTTTCCGGCCATATGTTCTTTGGCGAACGCTGGTTCGGCTTCGATGACGGCATGTATGCCGCCAGCCGCCTGGCGGAGATTCTGGGTACCCACGGCGAGACCCTGGATCAGGTCATCGACCGATTCCCCGCCACGGTGAACACACCCGAAATTCTCATTCCGGTAGACGACCGCGGCAAGCACGCTCTGGTGGAGCGGATTGTGGCCGGCGCCGACTTTAATGAAGGCCGGGTGAACACCATGGACGGCCTGCGTGTGGATTTTGCAGAAGGCTGGGGCCTGGTGCGCGCATCCAACACCACCGCCGCCCTGACCGCGCGTTTTGAAGCCGACTCGACCGAGTCCCTGGAAAACATCAAAAACGAATTCCGCGAGCAAATCTCACTGGCGGCGCCGTCGCTGGAAGTTAATTTCTGAGCCCGTTACGGGCTCACTCTCTGTACAAGGTTCAAGCATGTCTCTCAATCGCGATGCAGCACTTAATATCGCTCAGGTACTCACCGAGGCCCTGCCCTACATCCAGCGCTTTACCGGCAAGACCATCGTGGTCAAATTCGGTGGCAATGCCATGGTCGATCCCGCCCTCCACGAGAGCTTTGCCAGAGACATCGTATTGATGAAGCTGGTGGGCATGAACCCGGTGGTGGTCCACGGCGGCGGGCCCCAGATCGGCTCATTGCTGGACAAGCTCAATATCAAAAGCGAGTTTGTCGAGGGCATGCGGGTCACCGACAGCCAGACCATGGACGTGGTGGAAATGGTGCTCGGCGGCAGCGTGAACAAGGAAATTGTGTCGTCGCTGAACCGCAATGGCGGCAAGGCGATTGGCGTCACCGGCAAAGACGGCCAGTTGATTCGGGCCCGCAAGCTGCAGGTCACCCGTCACAGCCCGGAGCTGGACGCCTCGGAGATCATAGATATCGGCCACGTGGGCGAGGTCGAACAAATCGATACCGGCGTGCTCAAGGTGATTCTGGACAGTGACTTTATTCCGGTAATTGCCCCGATCGGTGTTGATCGCGATGGCAACAGCTACAACATCAATGCCGACCTGGTGGCGGGCAAGCTGGCGGAAGTCATGCAGGCTGAGAAACTGATGCTGCTCACCAATGTCGCCGGACTACTCGACAAGAATGGCGACACCCTCACCGGCCTGAGCACCAGTGAAGTCGACGCCCTGATTGCCGATGGCACCATATCCGGTGGCATGCTCCCCAAGATTGGCTGCGCACTCGATGCCGTGAAGTCCGGCGTGGCCAGCTCGCACATTATCGATGGCCGGGTGCCACACGCTGTGCTGCTTGAGATTTTCACCAATGAAGGAATCGGCACCCTCATTACCAATCGCCGCGACTGAGCAGAGGTCATTTCAGCCTTAAAAAAACGCTATTTGCGCCGAATTCGCCCTGCGCTTATTGCAGGGCGGTCAGGTAGCGGCTAGCATTGCACTGTACCTGACAAATAGTAGTGCCCATGCCCCCTAAGAAATCCCAACGGCGTCAGCAAATCCTGGAAGCACTGGCCCAAATGCTGGAAGCTAATCCGGGCAACCGCATTACCACAGCCGGGCTGGCAAAAGAGGTGGGCGTGTCTGAAGCGGCGCTCTATCGTCACTTCCCGAGCAAATCAAAAATGTTCGAGGGACTCATCGAGTTTATTGAAGAGACCCTGTTCAGCCGTATCAACCTTATTCTCAATGAAGAATCCAGCGCCGCGGTTCGCTGCGAGAAGATGATTGTCTTACTGCTCGCGTTCACCGAACGCAATCCGGGCATTACTCGGATACTCACCGGCGACGCACTGGCGGGTGAAACTGAGCGCCTGCATGTGCGCGTAGCTCAACTGTTCGATCGGTTTGAAACGCAGCTACGTCAGGTGATTCGCGAGGCTGAAATGCGCGAGGGCCTGCGCCCGCAAATTCCGCTGCCCGCCGCAGCCAACCTGCTGATGGCCGCCGCCGAAGGGCGTATCTCGCAATACGTTCGCTCCGGCTTCAAGCGCACCCCCACCGAAGGCTGGAAGGCCCAGTGGGATCTGTTGATCGATGGTTTCTTCCGCGAGGCTGTCAGCCAGCCAGCACCCGGACAGAGCAGCAGCTACGCCCACTCCTGAGCTCAGCCAGCCGCCAATGGGGCTAGTAGGGATCGTCTTTCTTGAGGGATTGCTGGCGGCGGAATTCCACCATATCCAGCAGCATGGTGAAGCGTTCAATATCGGCCGCGTAGCCGGCGTTCACTGACTGAATCTCCCGCTCACGCTCGGCAATAGCCTTGTCTGTGGCCGCGACTTCACGCTGCAGATCGTCAATCGCCTGGAGACGCTTGTCATCGACCTTCTGGCCCAGACGTTCCATCTCTGCGGCCTGGGTCTGGTAGTTCTCAATTTGCTGTTTGAGTGAGCGCTTATTGCCTTTCAGAATCGATACGCGGATGCGCAGGTCCATCAGAGCGCGCTCCTGGGCGGCCTCGATGTCCTCAATCGTGGAGTATCGCAGCAACAGGGACTCATCCCATTCCCGCAGGCGCTGCTCTTCCGCCTTGGCCCTGGCCGCGCGGCGCTCTTCGGAATCCGCCATTTTCTGCTCTTCGGGGGTCAATTCACGCGTTACGACGCCAATCACCACACCCTTGGAGTTGAGAATCTCATAGCCTTTCTTGACGTGCTCCGGTGGGACGTGATCGTCCACAACGGTGTTGCCCTGGTCGTTCTTGTAGCGATAGAGGTTCGCTGCATGGGCTGTAGAGCCAAACAGTAGCGCAGCCACAAAGGCCCCAAGTGTGAGATATTCCGTTATCTTCATGGGGCCAATATAAGGCTTAAGGAACGCAGCCGACAAGCTCAAACGCCATATTGGCTGCGGTATTCCTTCATAGCGGCCAGGGCTTGCGCCCGATCGCCACGCGCCTCGAGGTAATCGATGATGTGGCCCATCTGAATAATGCCCATCACCGGGATGCCGTAAGCCTGCTCCAGTTCCTGGATGGCAGACTGCTCGCCCTTGCCGCGCTCCTGTCGATCCAGCCCGATGGCCACACCCGCGAGGGTGGCACCGGCGGACTCAATCATGGTGATGACTTCGCGCACTGCGGTGCCGGCTGTAATCACATCATCAATCACCAGCACCCGCCCTTCCAGGGGCGCCCCAACGAGCACGCCACCTTCACCATGATCCTTGGCCTCCTTGCGGTTATAGGCAAAGGGCACATCCATGCCGTGTTCATCGGCAAGCGCAACGGCCGTCACAGCCGCCAGGGGAATCCCCTTGTAAGCGGGGCCCAGCAAAACATCAAACTCGATACCGGATTCAACAATGCGCCGTGCATAACAGCGGCCCAACGCAGCCAGAGCGCGGCCGCTGGCAAAAGCACCAGCATTGAAAAAGTAGGGGCTGATGCGGCCCGACTTCAGGGTGAACTCGCCGAATTTCAGTACTTCGTAGTCCTGCGCGAGCTCGATAAATTCTTTCTGGTAGGCCTCCATGGGTCTACAAACTCCTCTGATTAGCTTGGGTCCGACCCCGGTCCGGGCATCATCCCACTTTGTATTCGTCTGATTCCCAGCTAAAATGCTGATTCAGGTGATGACCATGAGACGGCCCTGTGAGCCAGAATAGTAATAATTAATGGTGGTCATAACGATAGTCTGTTGCAATCGAAAATTGCATAGTGAATAGTTCGCGCTCATCACAGCATGCTGTGACGGCACCGGCTGGGTATCATACACCCTCATATATAAAGGGACCACGTAAGCAATGAGGATCATCAGTTTCAGTGCTGACGGCATTAAAAACGCCGCCGACAAAGGTTTTTACGACTGGCTGAAAGAGCAGGACGCAGATTTTATCTGCATCCAGGATTTGCGGTGCTCGGAATACGACCTGCAGGACAACCTCTACTTCCCTGAAGAGTACAACCCCTATTTCTTTGACGACGTCGACGGCAAGGCCAATGGCGTGGCCATTTACTGCCGCCAGCTGCCCAAGGCCATCATGACGGGCCTGGGCTTCGCCGACTTCGACATGGAAGGCCGCTATATCCAGGCGGACTACGAAAACATCAGCGTGGGCTGCCTGCTGGCACCCTATGCCGAACCGGGCAATGCGGACCAGCTGGCCCGCAAGAACGAGTTCTTCGAGCTGCTGGGCAATCACCTGCAGAAAGTGCGCAACAAGCGCCGAGAATTCATCATCTGCGGCAACTGGAACATCGTCCACACGCCGGGCGACCTCCAGGACACGGAGCGCAACAGCACGGTGCCGGGTTTCCTCGCCGAGGAGCGCCAGTGGATTAACTCTCTGCTGGAAGAAGGCTATATCGACGCCTTCCGCGAAATCAACTCAGACAAGGACGAGTTCAGCTGGTGGCCGGAAGGTGACCGCAGCTCCAACGGCTGGCGCACAGACTTCCACGTGATTTCCAAAGGTCTGCAGTACGCGGTGGACTACGGCGCGATCTATAAGAGCCGTGAGTTCTCTAATCACGCGCCGATCATCATGGATTACGATATCGAGCTGTAAGGCCATCCGTGGCGCGCTTCGGCGTCCGCCATCCATGGCTCCCGACGATCTCGGAAGCCCTTAACAACTTCCACACCTCGATCGTTCTCCCCGCGATTTCGTTGGAGGGTCAGTTCCAAGCGTTCCATGGCGCGCTTCGACGCCCCGGATCGCCGGCCGCGCCCTCCCTGGCTCTCGACGATCTCAGAAGAAATCTTCAGCCTCTACACCTCTCTCAGCTATCGCCTTCGTAGACCCTGGAACTGAGGTTCGGGGTCGTCGTGTCATCCTGCGGAATCGTCGGGAGGCATGGATGCTGGACGCCGAAGCGACCCCATGGATGGGCTCGTAGCGGTTCCGCAGGATGACACGGCGATTCCGAACTGGCTTCACCCCACGGAGCCCATGAGTATCAGCCAGCGAGAGCCGCCTTCTGCTTGGCCACCAACTCATCAATACCAGACGCGGCCAAATCCAACATGGCATTAAGCTCTTCACGGGCAAACGGCGCACCTTCGGCAGTGCCCTGGACTTCGATAAAACCGCCGTCCTCGCCCATGATGACATTCATGTCGGTATCGGCTGCTGAATCTTCCGGATAATCGAGGTCGAGGACCGGGACACCCTGGTATACGCCGACAGACACCGAGGCAATCATCTGCAGCAGAGGATCGGTAGTAATGATTTTCTCGCGCTGGAGGTAGTTGATGGCGTCCACCAGAGCCACACAAGCGCCAGTAATGGAAGCTGTACGGGTACCGCCGTCGGCCTGAATCACATCGCAGTCGATGGTAATCGTGTTCTCACCGAGCTTTTTCAGGTCTACGGCGGCGCGCAGGGAGCGGCCAATCAGGCGCTGGATTTCGACGGTGCGGCCGCCCTGCTTGCCACGGGCCGCTTCGCGTCCCATGCGTGAGCCAGTGGATCTCGGCAGCATGCCGTACTCGGCCGTAATCCAGCCCTGGCCTTCGCCGCGCAGGAAACGGGGCACACCCTGCTCGACCGAGGCGGTACAGATGACACGGGTGTTGCCGAAGCTCACCAGGACCGAGCCTTCGGCGTGGCAGGTGAAGTTGCGGGTAATTTCGATGTCGCGAAGCTGGTTGGGCTGACGGCCGCTGGGTCGCTGCATGGGAGTACTCCTAAAAATTGAGGCGCCAAGTATACGCCTGCAAGCGCCTCCAGAGCACTCTTTGATAAACAGGCCCGGGCAATGCTGCTACACTTTCCGCTTACCGCCCAATGAACAGGAAACTCCTTTTGGCCAAGATCCACAGCATGACGGCCTTTGCCCGTGAGAGCAGTGATTTCGGACACGGCATTGTCACTGTAGAGCTGCGCACGGTGAATCACCGCTACCTGGATTGCAGTTTCAAACTGCCCGATACACTCCGCGCCCTGGAACCCAAACTGCGAGAGCTTGCGGGCAAAAAACTGTCCCGCGGCAAACTGGATGTGCTGATGCGCGTACAAGCAGGGGCAGAGCAAAGCGCCACTCTGGAAATTAATCAGGAGCGTCTCGAGACCCTGGTCGCGGCAGCCGGCTCAGTGGCCAGCGCGCTCGATACCGCCGCACCCACGGCGCTGGAAATACTGCAGTTCCCGGGTGTGTGCACCGCACCGGAACAATCCGAGGAAGCACTGCACAAGTCGGCTCTCGATGGGTTTAAGGCGGCACTGGGTACGCTGGCCGACAATCGCCAGCGCGAAGGCGAGAAACTGTCGGCGATGATTGAGGAGCGAATTGCCGCCGTGTCCAGCGAAGTCACTGCCACCCGCAAGCTCGTACCCGAGCTGCAGCAGGCGCAGCGCGACAAGGTATTAGCGAAAATTGAGGACCTCGGTGTTGAGGTAGATCAGGGGCGCCTGGAACAGGAGCTCGTATATCTGGCCCAGAAATCCGATGTGGACGAAGAGCTCGATCGCCTCGACGCCCACGTGGACGAGGTGCGTCGCACCCTGAAGAAGGCCGGTCCCTGTGGCCGCCGCCTCGATTTCCTCATGCAGGAACTCAACCGCGAGGCCAACACCCTGTCGTCAAAATCGACCTCAAGCTCCACTACCCAGAATGCCGTGGAGCTTAAAGTGCTCATCGAGCAGATGCGCGAACAAATCCAGAACATCGAATAAACACCGTGACGAGCACGCAATCCATGAGCCACAAAGGCACTCTTTACACCGTTTCAGCCCCCTCCGGGGCGGGGAAAACCAGCTTGGTCGCGGCCCTGATCGAGGCGACCGTCGGCATTTGCGTCTCGGTGTCGCACACCACGCGTGAACAGCGCCCGGGCGAGACCGATGGAGTCAACTATCACTTCGTCACCGAAGAACACTTTCTGGGCATGCTGGAGCGCGCGGAATTCCTGGAACATGCGCGCGTGTTCGGCAACCTGTATGGCACCTCCCAGATCTGGGTGGAAGAGCAGTTGAACCAGGGCATTGACGTTATCCTGGAGATCGACTGGCAGGGGGCCCAACAGGTGAAGCGCCTGCTACCGGACACCCTATCGGTCTTTATCCTGCCACCCTCGCGCCTGGCCCTGTTGCAGCGTCTCAACGCCAGGGGTCAGGATGAGGCCGAGGTCATCGATGGACGCATGGCGGAGGCCGTGGAGGAGATGTCGCACTACGTTTCCAGCGATTTCATGGTGATCAATGACGATTTTCAGGTAGCACTGGAGGAATTGCGCGCCATCGTGACCTGCCAGCGCCTGACGACGGACCGCCAGCGCAGGATTCACGGGGCATTGCTCGACGAACTGCTGTCCTGAGATGGCAAAATTCCCGCTTGGGGGATTGGCCCTGGCAAGGTATAATTTCTGGTTCTTTTTTTAATCAACCTTTTATACAGGACACACTAATGGCACGCGTTACCGTTGAAGATTGCCTGAACAATGTCGCCAACCGCTTTGAACTGGTTATGGTTGCGAGCAAGCGAGCTCGCCAGATGGCCACCGGCGGCAAGGACCCCATGGTGGAAGAAGAGTCTGACAAGCCCACCGTTATCGCCCTGCGCGAAATCGCTGAAGGCCTGGTGACTCCCGACATCCTCACTCGTGAAGACGAGCTGGAAGCCGAGGAAGAGCTGGCTGAAGTGATGATGGAAGCCTCCGTAGAGCCTCAGTAACCCCACCTCTGATCGAGGGCATTCCTGCATAATCCCATGGCTACGCAGACACTGGATGCCCTCGAGAACACGCTCCACACCTACCTGACCCCGGAGCAGACCAACAACGTCATACGTTCTTACTACTTCGCCGAACAGGCCCACTTCGGGCAGATGCGGCGCAGTGGCGACCCCTATGTCACCCATCCGCTGGCGGTAGCCGGCATACTCGCCGACATGCACATGGATCATCAAAGCCTGATGGCCGCCATGCTGCACGACGTGATCGAGGACACCGGCATTCCCAAATCGGCCATTGGCGACCAGTTCGGCAACGACGTCGCTGAGCTAGTCGATGGCGTGAGCAAGCTCACCCAGATGGAGTTCGAGTCGCTGGAAGAGAAGCAGGCGGAGAATTTCCAGAAAATGGCCCTGGCCATGGCACGCGATATCCGCGTCATCCTGGTTAAGCTGGCGGACCGCCTGCACAACATGCGCACTCTCGGTGTGCTCCAGCCCGCCAAGGCCCGGCGGATTTCCCGCGAGACTCTGGAAATCTACGCCCCCATCGCCATGCGCCTGGGGATGAACAACGTGCGTATGGAGTTCGAGGACCTGGGCTTCTCCGCCATGTACCCCATGCGGGCCAGCCGTATCGATGCAGCCCTGCGCAATGCGCGAGGCAACCGCAAAGAACTGGTCGACAAGATTCGCAGCCAGATCGAGACCACCCTGACCCAGGAGGGCCATGAGGCGGAAGTGATCGGCCGCGAGAAGCACTTGTACAGCATCTACAAAAAGATGAAGTCTAAGCGCAAGTCGTTCGCCGAGATCATGGACGTGTACGCCTTCCGTATCATCGTCGACTCCGTGGACACCTGCTATCGCGTGCTCGGCTGTGTGCACAGTCTGTACAAGCCTGTACCCGGTGAATTCAAGGATTACATTGCCATCCCCAAGGCCAATGGCTACCAGTCGCTGCACACGGTATTGATCGGTATGCACGGTGTGCCGATCGAGATCCAGATCCGCACCCGCGAAATGGAAGATATGGCCAACAACGGGATTGCCGCCCACTGGCTCTACAAGAGTGACACCCAGTCCGCCAATGGCAGCCACGCCCGGGCCCGCGAGTGGGTACAGGGCCTGCTTGAAATGCAGCAGCGCGCCGGCAACTCACTGGAATTTATCGAGAGCGTCAAAATCGATTTGTTCCCGGACGAGATCTACGTATTCACCCCCAAAGGCAGAATTCTCGAATTGCCCCGCGGCGCCACCGCGGTCGACTTTGCCTATGCCGTGCACACCGACGTGGGCAACAACTGCGTGGCCTGCCGTATTAACCGCCGCCTCGCCCCCCTGTCCGAACCGCTGGCCAGCGGCCAGACGGTGGAGATCCTGACGGCACCAGGAGCCAGCCCCAATCCGTCCTGGTTCAACTACGCGGTAACGGCCAAAGCGCGCACCAATATCCGCCACTACCTCAAGAACCAGACCCGGGAAGACTCCGTGTCACTGGGAAGACGCCTGCTGGAACGCGCCATGGCCGCCCTGGACAGCAGCCTGGATTCGGTTCCCGAAGATGAGTTGCAGGAGTTTTTGGGCAGCAACAACTACGCGGTGCTCGAAGACCTGCTCGAGGATATTGCCCGCGGACATCGACTGCCGGCGATTACCGCCCAGCAGATTCTCGGGGTGACCGCGCCCGAACAGGAGGCCAGCAGCGACAACGCCCAACCGGTGGCGATTCGCGGTACCGAAGGCTTCATGCTGTCCTATGCCAAGTGCTGCCACCCAATTCCGGGCGACCCGATCGAGGGTTATCTGAGCTCGGAGAAAGGCGTGGTCGTGCACCGTGAGCGGTGCAACAATCTCGCCGACATGCGCGAGAATACCGATCGCCTGGTGGCGCTGCGCTGGGACGAAAAAGTCGAGGGTGAGTACGCCGTCGAGCTGCGGATCGAAGTGGAAAATCGGCGCGGTATGATTGCCGTGATCGCCACCCGCATTAATGCCATGGGCGTGAACATCGAGAAGATCTCCACCGAAGACAAAGACCACCAGTTCACCTTCGTAGATCTGGAAGTCCTGGTCGAGAATCGCGTCCACCTCGCCAGAATCATGAAACGCCTGCGCAGCGTAAACTCCGTGCGCAAGGTAACCCGACTGAAGAACTGATCGCAGAGCGACACCCACAGGAGCACACCATTGACTAATCGCGCCGTTATTTCCACGCCCGACGCCCCCGAAGCTATTGGCCCCTACTCGCAGGCGGTCAAAGTGGGCAACACTGTCTGGATCTCTGGCCAGATTCCGCTGGTTCCCGGCTCCATGGAATTGATCACCGGCGATATTGCCGCCCAGGCACGACAGGTATTCGATAACCTGGCAGCCATAGCCGAGGCCGCCGGTGGCAACCTCAACAGCGCCGTGAAAATCAATATCTCGCTCACCGACCTGGGCGACTTCGCCGCGGTCAACGAGGTCATGGCCAGCTACTTCGACGAGCCCTATCCGGCCCGAGCCTGTGTGCAGGTGGCGGCCCTGCCCAAAGCCGTTGATATCGAAGTCGAGGCCATTCTGTCGGTTTAGGTCATGACCCTCACCGAACTGCGCTACCTGGTTGCACTCGCTGAGTGCGGGCATTTTCGCAAGGCTGCCGACACGTGCAATGTCAGCCAGCCGACTCTCAGCATCGCCATCAAAAAGCTGGAAGAAGAACTGGGTATCGACCTGTTCGAGCGCGCCCGGCACAAGGTCAGCCCCACGCCAATTGGCGAGCAAGTGGTCAACCAGGCGCGCACGGTATTGCAGGAAGCCAGCAACCTGGTCCAATTGGCGGAGCAGGGCAAGGACCCCTTGGGCACGGTCTTGTCGGTCGGTGCCATTTATACCGTCGGCCCTTACCTGTTCCCGCGATTGGTCTCCAGCCTGCGCAAGCAGGTGCCGGAGATGCCACTGTATATCGAGGAAAACTTTACCGCGTCGCTGCGCGGCAAATTGAGCCGCGGCGCCCTGGATGCCATTTTCGTTGCCCTGCCCTTTACCGAACCGGACGTGGTGACCCGCTCACTCTACGACGAGCCCTTTGTGGTGCTGATGCCGGAAGATCACCCCCTGGCGAAAGAAAAAGCCATCGACCCCGCGGCCCTCGCCGCGCACAAAGTCCTGATGATGGGCGAGGGACACTGCTTTCGCGACCAGGTGCTGGAGGCCTGCCCGGGGCTGCAGGAATCGATCGTCGAACACAACGCCCGGGACCAAGCGACCGTAGAGGGCAGCTCCCTGGAAACCCTGAAACACATGGTTGCCGGCGGCATGGGTATTACCGTGTTGCCTGACTCCGCCGCCAGCCTGGCCCTGTACGGCGACACGCCGCTGACAGTGCGGCCCTTTACTGATCCGGCACCCACGCGGACCATCGCCCTGGCCTGGCGGGTCAGCTACCCTCGCCACCAGGCCATCGACGCACTAACGGACGCCCTGCGGGAAGCATGAGCGGCATTGCCGGCGCACCGGTACAGGAACTGCGCGGCGTGGGCCCCGCCCTCGCCAACAAGCTCGCAGACTACGGTGTTCACCGGGTAGAAGACCTCCTCTTCCACTTGCCACTGCGCTACCAGGACCGCACCCGGGTAACCCCCATAGGCGCACTCCAGGCCGGTAACGATGTCGTTGTCGAGGGCGACGTTCGCGTCGCCGATATCGCCTTTGGCAAACGCCGTTCGCTGGTGGTGCGGATTCAGGACGGCAGCGGCACGCTTACCCTGAGGTTCTTTCACTTTTCAGCGGCGCAGAAGAACAATCTCAAACCGGGCACGCGCCTGCGCTGCTTCGGCCAGGCCCGCCGCGGCGCCAGTGGCCTGGAAATGTATCACCCGGAGTATCGCCAGGTGGCCGACGATGAGGCCATCGACGAGGAAGCGCTGACACCGGTGTATCCCACTACCAATGGCATTGGCCAGAACCAGTGGCGCAAGCTCTGCGAGCAAGCGCTGTTGCGCCTGCGCCGCGATCCTCCCGCTGACCTACTGCCCCCGGGGCATCAACTGAACTACGATCTGGCGGCCGCACTGGCGTTTTTGCACACGCCGCCGCCAGAAGCCCCCCAGGCACAACTGGTCGCAGGTGAACACCCGGCACAACTGCGTCTCGCACTCGAAGAACTGGTCGCACACAACCTCACCCTGCAAGGCCTGCGCCAGCAGCAACAGGCCGAAGGTTCACCCGCCCTCACGGGCGGCGACGCATTGCTGGAACGCTTTTTCGCGGCACTGCCCTTTACACCCACCGGTGCGCAGCGGCGCGTTATCGCCGAGATCGACGCCGATATTGGCCGTACCCACCCGATGATGCGACTGGTCCAGGGCGATGTCGGCTCCGGTAAAACCCTGGTAGCAGCTGCGGCCGCCCTGCGGGCCATTGCCAGCGGCTATCAGGTCGCCATCATGGCCCCTACCGAAATTCTCGCCGAGCAGCACCGCAATAATTTTGCGACCTGGTTCGCCGATCTCAATATCGAAATCGCCTGGTTGAGCGGTCGCAGCAAGGGTAAAATGCGCAAGGCCGCCCTCGAGCAAATCGCCAGCGGCAGTGCCGGCCTGGTCGTGGGCACCCATGCCCTGTTCCAGGACGACGTCATGTTCCACCGCCTGGGCCTGGTGGTTGTCGACGAACAACACCGCTTTGGGGTTCACCAGCGTCTGTCGCTGACCGAGAAATCCGGGCCCGATGTCGGCCGGCCGCACCAGCTGGTGATGACTGCCACACCCATTCCGCGCACGCTGTCCATGGTCGCCTACGCTGACCTGGACTGCTCAATCATCGACGAACTGCCCCCGGGCAGAAAGCCGGTGGAGACGGTACTCATCGACAACACCCGCCGCGAGCGTATCGTCGAACGCGTCGCCGCTGCCTGCGAGAACGGACGCCAGACCTACTGGGTGTGCACGCTGGTTGAAGAAAGTGATGTTCTCCAGGCCCAGGCCGCCGAAGCCACCGCGACCGAATTGCAGGCCGCGCTGCCACAACTGCGCATCGGCCTGGTGCACGGGCGCCTGAAACCGGTGGAGAAAGACACGGTAATGGCCGCCTTCAAAGCCGGCGACCTCGACCTGCTGGTCGCCACCACTGTCATCGAAGTGGGCGTCGACGTACCCAATGCCAGCCTGATGATTATCGAGAATCCGGAGCGACTGGGCCTGGCACAGCTACACCAGCTGCGCGGCCGGGTCGGCCGCGGCGAGGCAGCCAGCCACTGCGTGCTGCTCTACCAGTCACCGTTGTCCACCAACGGCAAACAGCGCCTCACCGCCATGCGCGAGAGCAGCGACGGGTTTTATATTGCCGAGAAAGATCTGGAATTGCGCGGGCCGGGCGAAGTGCTGGGCACCCGACAGACGGGGCTGATGGAGTTTCGCGTGGCGCAGCTTCCGGCCCACAATCACCTGCTAGACAAGGTACAGGAGATTGCGGCGGATATTCAGGCGCATCATCCGGCACTGGTGGAACCGCTGGTTCAGCGGTGGACGGGCAGTACTCGGCAGTTTGCCAAAGTTTAACCGCTCTCTTCCAGCTAGATCAGTAGAACCACAGGTCCCACATCACTGACGCAACCGAGCGCCTCCGTGGAATGATTGCATGCTGAACCATCAGGCCACGCTTATGCGCAGCCAGAGGCAGCGAAGGGCTTTCCGCGGGGAGTGCTTGAGGATTGCGCAGCAATCCCACTCCGAGTTGCCCCACGGCCGTAGCTGCCGAAGCGGAGCATGTGGCCGTTCAGCAAGCAATCATTCCACGGAGGTGCGGCTAGCCAGCACCGTCCAAAAATCAAGATCCCTCGCGAAGCTCCCGGGTTTTCGACTTGAGTGCGAGCAACCCAATTGACGCCAGAGTCTGCATATTGCGCTGGGGAATCGCCTCGGGATCAGGGTAGTCGCCGAGCACCCGGGACAGCATGTCTTCGCGCAGGAAATGGATCGTCGGCCAGGGTGCGCGATTACTGAAATGGCTGGTGGCAGCAGGGTCTTCGCCGTCGAACAGATAGTCCGGATGAAAACTCGCCAGTTGGATCACGCCTTCCAGGCCGGACTCATGCAGGAGATCCTGGGCGTCGGCAAGAAGATCGAGATAGTCATCGAAGGACTGCAGGGCATTGGCAAACACCAGCAGCGTGGTGGCCACATCTTCTTCCGGTGTGGACTGCAGCAGATCCAGCTCCAACAAAAAAGCCCGGAGCAAGTCTGGGCCTTCTGTTTTGTCACAGACCGCGACCCGAAGGGCCGGGCTGTCGAGGACCGGGCGGGCGAAGGGGCAGAGGTTGAGGCCGACAACGAACTCTGTCAGCCATGCGCGCGTCTGCCGCTCTACCGCATCCCGGTCAGGCATTGCCTCAGGGCATGATGGGCGGCAGTTCTTTCTGCAGCGCCATCTTCTGCTTGGTAGCATCGCCAGTCAGGGCAAACCCGAGCAGGTCGCCCGCGGCATTGCGGAATTCACCCTTAACGTTACTGCCGTCGATCTCGAAGGACCATTCACCCTCAGCGCCCTGTGCCGGTGGCGCAACGGTAACCGGGCAGGCGGGCACCTTGATGGTGACGGGCATGGCCGGATAGCTCACCTCGGTCGGCTCGCCAGTGAGGGTCTTGGCCAGGGCGCGAGCCTGGGCCATCAGCGGCGCAACGTACACCAGTACGTGGCCGTTCACCTCGGCGCAATCGCCCATGGCGTACACGTTGGGAGCACTGGTTTCCAGCAGGCGGTTGGTGACGACACCGCGATTGGTATTGATACCAGAGGCCTGGGCCAGATCGACACGGGGGCGAACGCCCACGGCCGAAACCACCAGATCGGCGTCAATGGTCTCGCCGTTGTTCAGGCTGACCTTCACACCGCTATCGGCATTATTAACCGCGGTCACGAGCGGGCCGAAGTGGAACTTGGCGCCCTTCTCTTCAAGCGCGGCCTGAACAGCCTTGCCGGCAGGTTCTGGCAACAACGTCGGCAGACAGTAACCCAGGGGGTCGACAGTCTCAGTAGCAAAGCCACCGTTAATCAGGTCGTTGGTGTACTCGCAACCGATCAGGCCGCCACCAATCAGGCAGACCTTCTTGGCATCGTTCTTCTTCATGGCCGTGCGGAAATCGTCGAAGTCCAGCAGGTCGTTAATGGAGTACACCTTGTCCAGGCCATCGCCTTCAATGGGCGGGCGGATAACATCGGCGCCCAGCGCCAGTACCAGCTTGCTGTAGTGCACGGCGGTTTCGTTGTCGCCGACCTTGATCAACTGGTTGGCGGTGTCGATTTCGCCCACCTTGGTCATAGTCCATACACTGGCCTTGAGCATACGGCCCATAGAGCCGGCATCCATTTGTGCCAGATCGTCGGTGCTCATGTCCTTGGTGTAGCCTGTGGACAACATCGGCTTGGAGTAAGAGCGGCCATCGTCTGAAGTGATCAGAATCAGTGGGGTCTCGGCGTCGTGCTTGCGGAACTCCTTAGCGAGACCGTAGCCGGCGAGGCCCGTGCCCAGAATGACGACCGGGGCGTTGACCTTGTCCACCACCGGTTCCTCGTGATGCGGGGTGTCCTCAATCGGCGACTCCTCGAGCAGCTCAAAGTCTTCTTTGCCGACCCCACAGTCGGGGCAAAGCCAGTCTTCAGGCACATCTTCCCACTTGGTGCCGGGGGCGATGCCATCGTCAGGCCAGCCTTCCTTCTCGTCGTACACCAGGCCACAGACAATACATTCCCATCTACTCATTTCGAACTCGCTCAAGGGTTAATCGGGGACGCACCACTATAGGGTTGTGTGAAAAATGTGCAAGGGCAATTCGCAACCCGCGAGCTGACAATTTGAGCCACCGGCAACTTGCAAGGGAAGGCGCTATCAAGCATTCTCCCCGGGCCATGCAAGACAGTCCTGAAACCCGCAATCGAGTCCAGCACGAACCCATGTGGCGCCCTCATCAGCGCTTCACGTCCGGGGAGTTGTCAGCGCATGTCCGCCGCTGGTTGCTGGACGACGGTTCCCTCACGGGCAGGCTGATAGAACAGCGCCGTGGGACGTTCTCGGTGCAGCGCCTGTTCCAGGGCTGGGAAGTGCCACTGCCAAGCGAGCAGCGCTTGTTGGAGCTGGGACAGCGCCAACTGGCCATCATCCGCGAGGTGCTGCTCAAGCAAGGCGACCAGCGGGTGGTATTCGCCCGCAGCGTCATGCCACTTTCGAGCCTCACCGGTGATCTCACCCACCTGCGCAGATTACAGACCAAACCCCTCGGGGCCATTCTGTTCAGCGACCCCAATATGCGCCGCAGCCCATTCGAGCTCGCCAGGATTACCGGCGATAGCGAATACTTGCCGCCCCAGGTTCAGCAGCCGGACGAGGCCTGGGCGCGTCGGTCGCGCTTTGATATGGGCGGCCGCAGCGTCATGGTCAGCGAGGTCTTTCTCGAGGCGTTCGAACCCTGGCGCGCTGTGTTGCCAGTGCACCGCACCCAGCGCGGCAAAGTCAGCGCTGCAATTGTCCGCCCGAAGCATTAAGCTGGGGGCTTTCCGGCCCAGTATTCATTGATGTCACGCTCCAAAGCCCAGGCGCTGCTTGCCCTCATTCGCTTCGACAAACCCATAGGCACAACGCTGCTGCTATGGCCGACGCTGTGGGCCCTGTGGCTGGCCGCAGGCGGGCTCCCCGACCTCAAACTGCTCATAATATTCACGCTCGGCACGTTTTTAATGCGCTCGGCGGGCTGTGTGGTCAACGACCTCGCAGACCGGCACTGGGACGGCGAAGTGACGCGCACTGAGGCACGCCCGCTGGTCACCGGCGCGGTCACGGTAAAGGAAGCGCGCATCCTGTTTGTCACGCTGCTGCTGGCGGCCTTTGTACTGGTGCTGTTCACCAATCCGCTCACCATTAAGCTTTCCTTTGCGGCCGTCGCATTGGCGTCGACCTACCCATTTATGAAGCGCTATACCCACTTGCCCCAGGTGGTGCTCGGGGCGGCGTTTTCCTGGGGCATACCCATGGCATTCGCAGCACAGAATAATGCGCTGCCCACCCCCTTGTGGCTGGTGTATTTCGCCAATCTCGCCTGGACGGTGGCTTACGACACCAAGTACGCGATGGTAGATCGAGACGATGATCTGGNGGNGGGGATTAAATCTACCGCCATATTGTTCGGTCGCTACGACAGAATTATCGTCGGACTGTTACAGCTGCTGTTCCTGGGCCTGATGGTAGCCACGGGGCAGGCCTTTGAGCTGGGTACGTTCTACTACCTGGGCCTGGCATCCGCTGCGGGGCTGTGCGCGTACCATCAATATCTCATTCGCGAGCGCGATCCCGCAGCCTGTTTCCAGGCTTTTCTGCACAACAACTGGGTAGGCGCCGTGATATTTATCGGCCTCGCCCTGGACTATGCCCTGTAAACACGACTGACATGGAAGCAGAATTTATCACCAGCCTGGAACAGGTTGACGCGTCAGACTGGGATGGCCTGTTCGGCACCGATTATCCGTTCACCCGCCATAAGTTTCTGCTGGGGCTGGAACAGACCGACTGCACCACGGCCGAATCCGGCTGGCAGCCCTGCCACCTTGTGCTTCGCGACGCCGGGGTAGTTGTGGCGGCCCTGCCGCTATACCTGAAGTCACACTCCTACGGTGAATACGTGTTCGACTGGTCCTGGGCGCGAGCCTGGGAACGCAGCGGCCTGCAGTACTACCCCAAACTGGTGTCAGCGATTCCCTTTACCCCCGCCACCGGCCCACGCCTGGCACACACACCGGCGCTGAACGCCGCAGCCGCCATGGACGCCGCGCTCAGCGCTATCCAGCAATTCGCCGCCGGCCAGGACATTTCCAGCTGGCATTTGCTGTTTCCAGAAAAGGACGTATCGGACGGGTTTCTGGCGCGCCAATGCCACCAGCGCGCGGCGGTACAGTTCCACTGGTTTAACAACGGCTACGACAACTTCGATGCCTTTCTCGCGGAGTTTTCCAGCCGCAAACGCAAAAACCTGAGGCGGGAGCGTCGCCGCATTGACGAACAGGGACTGGAACTAAGCACCCTGGAGGGTGAACAGATCAGCGCCGAGGACTGGGAGCGCTTTCACCATTTTTACCAAATTACCTACGCCAAGCGCAGTGGCCACGGCGGCTATCTGAGCCGCGAGTTCTTCACGGAGCTCCTGCCAACCCTGGGTCACCAGGTGGTGATGGTTATCGCGCGGCGCGAACAGCGAGCGGTGGCGGCCGCGCTCTACTTCCGCTCATCCGACACCCTGTTCGGGCGCTATTGGGGCTGCCTGGAAGAATACGACTGCCTGCACTTTGAGGCCTGTTATTACCGTGGCATCGAATACTGCATAGAAAACGGTGTTGCACGGTTCGATCCCGGCGCCCAGGGTGAGCACAAAATTCAACGCGGTTTCCGGCCTACAGATACCTGGTCCAACCACTGGATTGCCGATCCGAACCTGAGCGCCGCCGTAGCTGACTTTACCCGCTCCGAATTACCACACACCGCCGAATACAAACGGGAAGCTGAAACCTTATTGCCGTTCAAGAACACCAACAGCCCGGATTAATCGGGGGCAATTGGCAGGCGAATCTAACTGGACCAGACAATCAGCCGGTTATTGGCAGGCATAGGAGTGTCTTCGAGTAATTCAAAGCCGGCCTCGCTGGCAAGTTCGTTCACCCGCTCAAAGTCGCGAATCGCACTGTACTCCGACTGCTGTGCCAGCCACTGATCGAACCGGGCGTTACTGTGCGACGTGTACTCGCCGCCATAGTTAAACGGCCCGTATATCGCCAGCCGTGTATCTGCCTCAGCGCGCTCACCCAGTTCAGCAAACAAATCACACACCGATGACCACGGCATGATGTGCAGGCTATTGGCGGTAAACAAGGCACTGGGAATCCGCTCCACGGACCAGGGGCGTGTACTCACATCCAGCGCCACCGGCGCCGCAAGATTGTCACCCGCATAGGCCTGGCAGCGCGGTCTTACAGCGTCCAGATGCGAGGGCTGGTCGGTGGGCAACCAACGCAGGTGCGGCATGTGCTCGGCAAACCAGGTCGCATGTTGGCCTGTACCTGAAGCTATCTCCAGCACCTCGCTGCTATCGGCAAAGACCCGGCGCAACACCGCCAGAATCGGGTCCTTATTATTTTCGCAGGCCTGAGAGTAAGGCAGATCGCTCAAGGCTAGGCCCCGGGCGGCACATCGCGAGTGAACACCAGGTCGCGGGCACTGGATTCGGCGCGGTTATACTTGTAGCCATCTACTTTGTACTTCTTCAGCGCTTCGGGATCATTCAGTTCATTGTCAATGATATAGCGCGCCATCTGGCCACGGGCCTTCTTGGCGTAGAAGCTGATGACCTTGTACTTGCCGCCTTTGAGGTCCTTGAAGACCGGCGTAACAATATCGGCCTCCAGTTCTCGCGACTTCACGGACTTGAAGTACTCATTGGACGCCAGGTTAACCAGCACCGCTGAGCCGGACTTCTTCAATTGCTTCTGCAACAGACCGGTAATGTCTGTTCCCCAGAATTCGTAGAGGTTTTTGCCGCCGGAATTTGCGAACTTCAGACCCATCTCCAGCCGGTAAGGCTGCATCAGGTCCAGGGGACGGAGCAGGCCATACAAGCCTGACAGTATGCACAGGTGCTTCTGGGCAAATGTCAGCTGTGACGCGGTCAACGTCTCTGCCTCGAGACCGGTATACACGTCGCCCTTAAACGCCAGCACCGCCTGCTTGGCATTGTCGAGCGTGAAGGGTGTGCCCCAATTCATGAAACGGGCGTGGTTCAGCTCGGCAATGTTTTCGCTCACCCCCATCAGGCTGCGAATATCGTCAGGGCTCAACTGCCGTGCGTCTTCAATCAGCAGCTCGGCCTGCGCCAGGAACTGGGGCTGAGTGGACTTGCGAGTGGTCGGTGGGGTGTCGTAATCCAGTGTTTTGGCCGGGGAAATTACTGTGAGCATAATGCCTGCCTTGTGATGAATTGAGCGGGCGGCGCCCAGGCGCGCCCATTGCTGCGGTTGCTATGATACTCTGCGCCCCAATAATCAAAAACCCCCGGGATAAGTTCTGTTCATGCCCAGCCCTCACGCTGTCGTTCACGTCATTGATCGGATTACCGAGCTCAGCGGCCGCCTGCTGGCATGGCTGGCACTGGCCATGGGCCTGGTCACTGCCGTCATTGTCGTCATGCGCTACGGTTTTAACACCAACTCGATTTTCGCCCAGGAAATGGTCACCTATATGCACGGCTGCCTGTTCATGCTCGGTGCGGCCTATGCCCTGAAAGCCGGCGCTCATGTGCGCGTCGATATTTTTTATCGGGATTTCAGCGAGCGCGGCAAAGCATGGGTGAACGCCCTGGGAGGTATCGTGTTTCTGCTGCCGTTTTGCGTCTTTGTCATCGTCGTGAGCTGGCAATTTGTGACCGAATCCTGGGCGATCCGCGAGATATCCTCAGAACCAGGGGGCATTCCCGCCGTCTTCCTGCTCAAGAGCCTGATTCCCGCCATGGCGATCAATCTGCTGCTTCAGGGCATTGCAGAGACCCTGCGTAGCGCCCTGGTGCTGGTGGAGGACTGACATGGAGTACTTGTCCCTCTACCTGTTTGCCGCCGTATGTCTGCTGCTTATGCTCGGCTACCCTGTGGCCCTCACCCTCGCCGGCACCGCCCTGGCCTTTGCCGCCGGCGGTGTACTGACGGGTGTATTTGACGCCGGTTTTCTCAACGCTCTGCCCGGCCGCATTTTCGGCACCATTAACAACATGACGCTGATCGCGGTGCCGCTGTTCATTCTTATGGGCAACATCCTCGAGAAATCCAAAATAGCCGAGGAGTTACTGGACAGCATGGCCAAGGCCTTCGGCGGCCTGCGCGGCGGCCTGGGTATCTCAGTGGTGGTGGTCGGCATGCTGCTGGCCGCCAGCACCGGTATTGTCGGCGCCACCGTGGTCACCATGGGGCTGCTGTCACTGCCTACCATGCTGCGCAATAACTACAGTCCCTCCCTGGCGGCGGGCACGATTTGCGCGACCGGCACCCTGGGCCAGATTATTCCGCCTTCGATTGCGCTGGTGCTGCTGGGCGACGTGCTGGCCAATGCCTATCAACAAGCACAACTGTCCATGAACGTATACCAACCCAAAACCGTGTCAGTGGGCGACTTGTTTGTCGGCGCCCTGATACCGGGGCTGGTACTGGTGGGCCTCTATATTCTGTACATTCTGGTGTACTCGTTCCTCAAGCCTGAGGCAGCGCCCGCGGCCAAAAGTACCGGCATCAGCCCGGCGCAGTTGCTGAAAGGACTATTGCCACCGCTGGCGCTTATCGTGGTGGTACTTGGCTCGATTCTCGCGGGCGCCGCCACACCCACCGAAGCTGCCGGCATCGGTGCCGTAGGCGCACTTATCCTCGCCTACGCAAAAGGCCAGATGGACCGCCAGCGCCTGCGCCAAGTCGTGGTGAGCACCATGGAAGTCACCTGCATGGTCTTCCTCATCCTGCTCGGCGCAGCCCTGTTCTCGCTGGTGTTCCGCGGCTTTGGCGGCGAGGAATTGATCCACGGCTTCTTCCAGGACATCCCCGGCGGTGTCATGGGCGCCACCCTGGTAGTGATGGTCGCCATCTTCCTGCTCGGCTTTATTCTCGATTTTATCGAAATTACCTACGTGGTTGTGCCCATTGTCGGCCCGATTCTGCTGGCCATGGGGCTGGACCCGATCTGGCTGGGTGTGGTGATAGCGCTGAACCTGCAAACCTCCTTCCTGACGCCGCCCTTTGGCTTTGCGCTGTTCTACCTGCGCGGGGTCGCCCCGGCCAGCCTACCCACAAGTGCTATTTACCGTGGCGTGGTTCCCTTTATAATTATCCAGCTGCTACTGATTTCAGCCCTTTGGGTCTGGCCGGAAATGGCCACCTGGCTACCGGGCCAGCTCAAGCAGTGACCAAGATAACTAGTCGAGACTGATCATGAACGATATCGATTCCACCCCGGTTCCTCACGGGGAACTGGCTCTGCAGNCCGTGGCCATGCCCGCCGACACCAACCCCTCCGGGGATATTTTCGGTGGCTGGTTAATGTCGCAAATGGATATTGCCGGCATGGTCACCGCCGGTGACGTGGCCGGCGGCCGCGTAGCTACCGTTGCCATTAACGGCATGGTTTTCCTGACTCCGGTACATGTAGGAGCGGTGGTGTCCTGCTACTGCGACGTGCTCGAGATTGGCCGTAGCTCAATCCGCATCGTGGTAGAAGTGTGGATCAACTCCAAACACGACGGCGAACCCATTAAAGTGACCGAAGGTGAATTCGTGTTCGTGGCCATCGACGAGAATGGCCGCACCCGGGCTATAGAGAACCCTTAATAATCCTCATCACCCATCACTTCATCGCGCAGATTGTAGTACGCCTGCTCTGAAATGTGGTGGTAGTTGCGCACCCCTTTGTAAAATTCGCTGTAAGAGGCATACACCTTGGCCGCCATGGGGTCGCGCGCAACGAGCTCATCCATCGCCTGACGCGTACCCTGCCACAGCGCCCGCAGCACGTCGTCCGGCAGGCGACGCAGCTGCACATCATGTTCATCTACAAGAGACTGTAGAGCCTGGTTGTTGCGGCCGGTGTATTCATCGAGCATATCCTGGCTGGCCGCGCGCGCGGCGTGCTCAACAATTGCGCGCAAATCCTCCGGCAGCGCATTCAGTGAATCTTCATTGACGATAAATTCCAGTACTGAACCGGGTTCGTGCCAGCCAGGGTAGTAGTAGTATCTGGCCACCTCGTGGAAACCCAGAATACGGTCGTTATAGGGCCCCACCCATTCTAGTGCATCGATAACGCCGGTTTGCAGTGAGGTGTAAAGCTCACCCCCCGGTATGGTGACTGCGGTCCCGCCGGCGGCGGCGAACACCTCGCCGGCCAGGCCGGGAATACGCATTTTCAGGCCGCGCAGGTCATCCGCGGTGTTCAGCTCTTTGTTAAACCAGCCGGCCATCTGCACACCTGTGCTGCCGCCGGCAAACGGTACCAGGTTAAAAGGGGCATAGGCTTCGCGCCACAACTCGAGGCCGCCGCCATAGTGCAGCCAGCCATAGGTTTCCTGGGCGTTAAGGCCAAAAGGCACGGCGGTAAAGAATACCGATGAGGGCACCTTGCCCTTCCAGTAGTAAGCGGCGCCGTGTCCGGCATCAGCCACACCCTGGCTCACGGCATCAAACACCCCCAGGGCCGGCACAATCTCTCCTGCGCCATAAACGTGAATCTTGAGGCGCCCACCGCTCATCGCTTCGACGTTGCGGCTGAGGTTAACGGCGGCAGAACCAAGGCCGGGAAAGTTCTTCGGCCAGGTGGTGACCAGTTTCCACTCGATCACCTCGGCATTGCTGACACCACCTCCGGCGTAAACCGGGCCGCTATTGCGTGACGTATCCGTTGCCCATAGGGCAATAACAGCCACCAACGCGGCGACCAGTACCAGAATAATCAGGGGGCTTAAGCGCTTTTCCATATCGCCAGTGGCCATGCCTTGGTTTCCTCAATATTGTTGTTATTCAATCGAACGATGGGGCGCCTGGGTCAGACCAGCTGCAGGTTCGCGTACTGCAATACCAGCCACTTGCTGCCCTCGGTGTCGAAGTTGACTTCAACCCGGGCGGTGTTGCCTCGGCCTTCAAAGTTTAACACGGTGCCCTCACCAAAAATCTGGTGGTAAACACGCTGGCCGAGGCTCAGGCCCGTGTCTGGCACCTCTGCCTGGGAAAGCGTACTCACTGGCCGAGCCACGGTGGTATTGAGCCGCACTTCCTGCAGCAACTCCGCGGGGATCTCACGCACAAAGCGCGATGGTGTGTTAAAAGTTTCGCTGCCGTGCAGGCGTCGCGACTCGGCATAAGTCAGCACCAGCTTTTCCATGGCGCGGGTAATACCCACATAGCAGAGACGACGCTCTTCCTCCATGCGCCCGGGCTCCTCGGCAGACATACGGTGGGGAAACAGGTTTTCCTCCATGCCGGCGAGAAACACCAGGGGGAATTCAAGCCCCTTGGCGGAGTGCAGGGTCATCAATTGCACACTGTCCTCGTGCTCATCCGCCTGGGCATCGCCGGCATCCAGCGCGGCGTTGTCCAGAAACTGCTGCAATGGCGACGCATCGTCGCCCTCTTCTGCCACGAACTGCTTGGCAGCGCTGACCAGTTCCTCGAGGTTTTCGATACGCGCCTGCCCCTTCTCACCTTTTTCTTTCTGGTGAAATTCAATGAGTCCAGAGGCGTGAATCACATGCTCGACCAGCTCTTCGAGGGATAGCTCATCCGTGCCAGTGTCGAGTTCATTGATCAACACCGCAAAGCCCTCCAGAGCGCCAAGGGCCCGGGCGGGCAGCAGTTTCTCCTCAATCGCGGCGGCAATGGCCTGCCACAGGGAAACGGTACGGCTGCGAGCGACCTCGCGAACCACCTCGAGCGTTTTCGAACCAATGCCACGCGGCGGTGTATTGATGACACGCTCGATAGCAGCGTCGTCGCCGCGACTCTGGATCAGGCGCAGATATGCCAGTGCGTTGCGAATCTCAAGCCGCTCATAGAACCGCTGGCCGCCGTAAATGCGATAGGGCAAGCCAGCCCTGATCAATCCCTCTTCCAGCACCCGGGACTGGGCATTGGAGCGATACAGCACGGCCACTGACGACCGGTTCTGGCCACCGTCAATCCAGTCCTGGGCCTGTTCGACAATGAAGCGGGCTTCGTCGTGTTCATTGAAACCAGCGTAGAGCGTAATGGGATCACCGGACTCACCCGCAGTCCATAGCTCTTTACCCAGCCTGCCAAAGTTAAAGCCAATCACCCCATTGGCAGCCTGCAATATGGTCTGAGTGGAACGGTAGTTCTGCTCCAGGCGCACCGTGCGCGTGCCTTCGAAGTCATCCGCAAAGCGCTGGATATTCTCGATCTTGGCGCCGCGCCAACCGTAGATAGNCTGGTCGTCATCGCCGACGGCCATGACCGGAATATGCCTCCCCGCCAGCACCTGCAGCCAAGCGTACTGAATCGTATTGGTGTCCTGAAACTCGTCCACCAGAATTTGCTTGAAGCGTCCCTGGTAGTGCGCCAGGACTTCCGGCGCTTTGAGCCAGAGCTCATGAGCGCGCAATAGCAGCTCAGCAAAGTCCACCATGCCGCCGCGCTCACAGGCTTCCTCATAGGCGCGGTATACCTGCAACATAGTCTGGCCAAACAGGTCGCCATGGGGCACATCGATATGCCGCGACCGCAGCCCCTCATCCTTTTGCGAGTTGATGTACCACATGGCCTGCTTGGGCGGCCAGCGACCCTCGTCTAGTTCAAGTTCGCGGCAAACGCGCTTCACCAGGCGCAGCTGGTCATCGCTGTCGAGAATCTGAAAATTCTGCGGAAGCCCCGCCTCTTTCCAATGCGCCTTCAACAGGCGGTGGGCGAGACCGTGGAAAGTACCCACCCACATGCCATGGGACGGCACTTGGAGCATTTCCTCGATACGCGAGCGCATTTCGCGCGCCGCTTTATTGGTAAAGGTCACGGCGAGAATCGACCAGGGCGACAGCCCTTCGGCGCGAATCAGCCACGCAATGCGGTGTACGAGCACCCGGGTTTTGCCACTGCCGGCACCGGCCAGCACCAACAGGTTACCGCTGTCGGCAGCGACGGCTTCTCGCTGGGCTTCGTTAAGGGAGGAGAGAATATCTGATACATCCATGCCCGCATTCTACCCGACAGCCAAGGTCTGCGGTTCACATTTTTTCCATCCGCCACTGGCGCTATACTCACGCGGCACTGCACAGGAATTTCTCGCCATGGCGGCCACCGACAGACCCATACTTCCCGAGATTGAATCTCGCCTGCACAGCCTGCGCCGCTCGGAACGAAAGGTGGCGGAGCTGGTACTCGCCCAGTCTGACCAGGTCATGCACATGCGCGTTGTGGACCTGGCTGCAGCCGCCGGTGTAAGTGAGCCCACCGTTGTGCGCTTCTGCCGCGCCATTGGCTGCGAGGGCTTTGGCAACTTCAAATTGGCACTGGCCCGCAATGCAATGTCCACCTCCTCCGAACCGTTCTCGCTCAACGAGCGGGATACCGCGCGCGACTATACCTACAAGGTGTTTGACGCCACACTGGAAACCCTTACCCAGGTGCGCGACTCCCTCGACCTGGATGCGATTGAAGCCGCTGTCGAGGCACTTACCAACGCCAATAGGGCAGAGTTTTACGGCTTTGGCGCATCCGCTCCGGTTGCCATTGATGCCCAGCACAAGTTTTTTCGTCTGCAGATACCCAGCGCCGCCCATTCAGACCCGCACATTCAGGCCATGGTGGCCATGTCCCTGACCCCGCGCGATGTCGTGGTGGCAATATCCCAGTCAGGTCGTAGCACCGCGCTGCTGGAGGCGCTCGATCGCGTCAGCGAATCAGGCGCTGTCACCATCGGCCTCTCGCCGGGCGGTACGCCGGTGATAGAACGCTGCAGTGTCGCCATCCCCATCGACGTCCAGGACCAGGCCGGCGCCCGCTATACACCACTGCCATCGCGTATCGCGCATCTCACGGTCATCGATATTCTCGCGGCGGGCGTGTCCAAGTCCAAGGGCGCCGTCGTCAGTCGCCATCTCGGTCGATTAAGTCGGGGCCTGCAGGACTTGCGCAGCTGAGTTTTGGCAGCATTGGCGGTAGAGGTCTGGTACTATCCCGACAAAGGGGATGGGGTGAGCTGAACATGAATAACGATAAGGATCGCCAGGAAGAACAGCTGGATCTCGACGTCGGCAATGAGCAGGGCTGGACGCCCGGCGAACGACTGTTTGACGACTTCGACGATAGCGACGCACCCGACGATGATCGCGACACCGACCACACCGCCATGTTTGACAGCGCGGCCGCCGAAGACGACCTCGAAGAAGACGAACCCGACTACTTCGATGACCTGCCCGAAGATCAGCATGATGCACCCCAGGTAGAAGATAGCTGGGAGAACGCTGCCTCCGAGGAAGAGACATGGGACGCCGAGCCCACTGAAGAGGATGACCCCTGGGATGAAGAAGATAGCCGGGGAGTTGTCGAGCAAACAACAGCAGAACCCCCCGTCGCCGAGCCCGTGAACAAACCACTGCCCCCTGTAACCAGGTTGGAATCTGAGCAGCCCGAATGGGATCCCCGCGATGACGAGCTGGGTGAGGGCACCGAATATTACGAAGAGGAAGAACGCGAAATCACCCTGCCCCTGGGCCTGATCCTGGTGGGCCTGGTGGCACTGGTACTGCTGGGTGCCGGCGGCTATGGCGTTATGCAGCAACGCGCCGAAATGCAGGAAGAGATTCGCCGCCTGCAGTTCAACCTGGCCACTGCTGCCAATCCCAACGAAGTTGCCGAAACGCGCGCCAACAACGAGGCGCTGGTGGCACTTAACGCAGACCTCGAAGCCGAGCTGGATCTTGTGAACGCTGAAAACCGCAGCCTGCAGGCGATTGTCACCGGCCTGGAAAAGCAATTGGCAGCGCAACAGAACGCGATGACCAAACCGGAGCCTGCCCCGCCCGCCAAACCCGTTGCGGCCACCAAGCCTGCACCCAAGCCCGTGGCCCGCAATACGTCACCAAGCCCGAAACCTGCGGCACCAACACCGACCCCCGCCGTGGAGAGCGGCACCTGGTTCGTGAACTTTGGCTCCTATAGCCAGGAGCAAACCGCTCAGGGTTGGGCGCAGCGCCTGCAGCCCGGCGCGGGCAAGGTCGTCGTGGTCACCGGCGAAAAATCCGGCCGCACCTTCTACCGCGTGCGAGTGATAAATCTGTCTGACAAGTCCCAGGCAGATGCGACCGCACGCACACTGGAAGCACGCTACGACCTGCCCAAACTCTGGGTGGGACAATCGAGTTGACTTGGCAGGCTCGATAAGGCCTGCTAAGGTTTTCCTCCCCGAAAGGAGACTACAACAATGAAACTGATCAAGTATTCCGCCCTGGCACTGGCACTGGGCAGCACCTCTACTATCGCCGCCGATTGTACTGCGCCAGCCGCCCCCGAACTGCCCGATGGAGCCACCGCTTCCATGGAGCAAATGCTCGCTGGCCAGAAAGCGGTGAAGGCATTTCAGGCCGCCAACCTGGATTACATGAAGTGCCTCGAACCCGCCCTGAGTGCTGCACAGGCACAGGTTATCGAAGGTGCTGAGGGTGCCGCAGACGCACTGAAAGCCGCCGAGGAAACCTACAACGCCGCGGTGTCTGCCGAAGAAGCGGTTGCCGGCCAGTTCAATACTGAGGTTCGCGAATACAAAGCGGCCAACCCCCAGTAAACCTCACAGGTCGTTGGCCCGCGCACCGCTCTGGGACGCGGGCCACCACGGCCTGGACACAACACCTACAAAGCTTCCGCTTTCATCATATTTTCGTATGCAGCAAGGTGCCGTTCGGCACTGGCGCTGATAGACTCACGGCATCGAGTAACAGTACATGCCCTCGCTTAAAGCGCAGGGGATTAAGTCCGGAGATACTTACATGCTCACTGTGGCAACCCTGCTGTCCTGCCTCAATAAGACCAAGTTACGCCTGTTAGGCCTGTCGTTTCTGGTACTCCTGTCGGCCTGCCGTATGCCGGTCGCCATCCAGGGCCAGGGCTTTGTGTTTGGGGAGCAGGCCAACACGGTGTATCGCGACGGGTACGTGTTCGAGATTAACGAGGATTTCCAGGAAACGTTCTGGCCAGTACCTGCACCGGGGCACTCATTCAGCGCCTGGAATAAAATCTGTAGTGGTGGCCAGGTCCTCGAGTGCTCCCTGACTCTCACAGAAGACGCCTGGGGCAGGGATGACGAGATCCCGCTGGACGCGACATTTACCGCCGGCTACCAGGGCCCGATGGTGTTGAACGACTACCAGTTCTTCTGGGATGCAGGCACGCGCACGCTGACTATTCCCGCCGCCTCCATCGTTCTGGAAGGCAGTGACCCCGCCGCCCCCATGCGCACCTTCGTCGCCCCTCCCGGCATGCCCATAATCATCCCGGGGACGCGGGTAGGACCGAACTATGAATTCACTCTGCCCACCGCGGATTATATTCCCGATGATTATTGGCTAATGATCTCGACCCTCGATGAAGCGGGTACGCTGGCAACCGTGAGCTACGATTTCGGCATTGCAGAGTCCCTCAACCCGATCGCTGAGTTGAAGCCATACAGCCAATCCTCACCCTGGAAAGATGTCCTGGTGAATTGTGCTGCCGCCAGCAACCCGCACAGCGTCTGCTCCATGCAGACCCTTCCGTACATTGGCGCAGTGACCAGCAACCCCTCGGTCAGCGACATTATGCAACGCGTCGTGGTCAGCCATGGCTGGATGGGTAACCGTTATTCCCAGGTGCTCCAGAACCTGCCACCGGAAATGCTCAAGATGTTCCGCGGTGTTACCGCCATCGTCATTGGCTCAGACATTCGCCCCGCGTTCTTCACTGCGTTAACCGGCGCCATTTATATCGACCCGCAGGATTTGTGGCTGACCCCGAGAGAACGTGAAAGCATCGACTGGACCCCAGATTTCCGTTCCGACTTTGGCAACGCGCTGCAATTTATTCCCGCAGGGACTTACCTGTCCAGGGGCAACCTCGCCTGGGGTTTCAGCGGTGACTATCCCGAAGGCATCACGCGAAGTCTTGTGGAGATCATTCTGCCGCTGGGCTATATCATTGCCCACGAACTGGCCCACGCCAACGATTTCATTCACCCCGCCATCATGCCACCCGCGAACAGCACGCTGACGCCGCTGGACTTTTACTTCCGACTACGAGGGCTTGAAGCCAGCGCCGGCTTGGGCAACACCTATCCACTCTCTTCACAATTGCTGTACCAGGTCGCCGACGTGCTGTACCGGGGAGTGGAGGCCAATAACACCATACTCAACCTGACCGCAGCCGATGTCGGCCAGGCCTTTGCCTCCGACACAGCCAACAGCATGTACTCCTACTCCACCATTTACGAAGACACCGCTACACTGGTCGAGGAAGTGTTGATGTCGTACTTCTTCGGCGTCGACAAGCTTCAGTCATTCCTGGATGAGCCCGCACAGGAACCCCAGGACTGTACCGATTACATCTTGCAGTGGGGCAGCCTCAACCGTGCGTCGGTCCCTCAGATCAAGGAGCGCGCGCGACTGGTACTGAGCACCATTCTGGATGAAGCCGATGTCTCTAAATACCTCAACGCCTTACCCGCGCAGCGAACACTGCAGCCAGGGCTAAGCCTGTGTGAAAACCTCGATGCGCTGTTCTCAGTCGCGCCTCAAAGTGTCAATGGTCAAGCCAAGGCCACTCGCACTCTACCGCGATTGCACGCGCTGCAGCCCGCGCATGAACATAAACACCCGGTCATGCGCAAAGTCGACGAGCGCCGTGAGAAACAAACTACCAGGGGCCTTCGCTGAGACATGTATGCCCCGGCGCTCGCGCATCAGCACGGCGCCAGAGCCAGCGGTTACTCCACCGTAACCGACTTGGCGAGGTTACGCGGCTTATCGACATCAGTGCCTTTCTGTACCGCGACATGATAGGACAGCAGCTGTAACGCCACTGTATAGATGATGGGCTTGGCCACTTCCGGGCAGTGCGGCATGGCCAACACCCTGACCCGGGGCTCGCTGGTAAAGCCCGCCTGGCGATCGGCAAACACAAACAGTTCACCCCCGCGCGAGCGCACTTCCTCGAGGTTGGACTTCAACTTCTCCAGCAATTCATCACCGGGAGCAACTGCCACCACCGGCATGTCGTCATCGACCAGCGCCAGTGGGCCGTGCTTGAGCTCTCCCGCGGGATAAGCCTCGGCATGGATATAGGAAATCTCCTTGAGCTTGAGTGAACCCTCCATCGCCACCGGATAGTGAATTCCACGGCCGAGGAACAATGCATGGTGCTTGGGAATAAAGGCTTCGGACAATGCCTTGATGGCGGTATCGAGTTCCAGGGTCTGCTGCACATAATCAGGCAGTGCATGCAGAGCATTGACCAATTCCTGCTCACGCCCTTGCGGCAATCCGTTGCGACGCCCCAGTGCGATGGTGAGCATTAGCAGGCCTACCAACTGGGTGGTGAAAGCCTTGGTAGAGGCCACACCAATTTCAGCACCTGCACGGGTCAGGAATACCAGATCGCTTTCGCGCACCAATGAGCTGTTGTCGACATTGGCAATCACCAGGCTACCGACAAAATCATCGGTGCCCGCATCGCGCAAGGCTGCCAGTGTGTCAGCAGTTTCACCTGACTGGGATATGGTCAGCAACAGGGTGCCGGGAATCTGCACCCGCTTGCGGTAGCGAAACTCAGACGCTACCTCTACCTCACAGGGAATACCCGCCAGCTCCTCCAGCCAGTAACGCGCCACCATACCGGCATGGAAACTGGTGCCGCAGGCGACAATCTGCACCGCTTTTACCTGATCGAAAATCTCGGCAGCGCACTCGCCAAATGCGCTGTCGGCAACTTCATGGCCGCCGGCTGCACTAAACGTCGCTGCCAGAGCGCGGGGTTGTTCGTAGATTTCCTTGAGCATGTAGTGATCGTAGTCACCCAGCTCTACGGTCTCTTCGGCCTCGGCGATACGGGTAGTTTCGCGCTCTACCGCATCACCCTGGCCATCGAATACCGCGATGCTGGCGGGTGTGATGCGTACCATGTCACCCTCCTCGAGGTAGATGAAACGGTCCGTGACCTGGCGCAAAGCCATCTGGTCAGAGGCCATAAAGTTCTCGCCAATGCCCACACCGATCACCAGCGGGCTACCCTGGCGGGCACCGACAATCTGGGCGGGGTTCTCCCGATCAATCACTGCCAGGGCATAGGCGCCCTCAAGCTGATCAACCACGGTAGCCATTGCTTTGAGTATATCGTCGCAGCCGTTCATGGCCCGATGGAGCAAATGAACAATGACCTCGGTATCAGTCGCGGAGGTAAACACATAACCGTCCGCTTCCAACTGCTGACGCAGTACGCTGTGGTTTTCGATAATGCCGTTGTGGACCAACGCAATGCGATCGCCAGAGGTGTGCGGGTGTGCGTTGGCTGCGGAAGGTTCGCCATGGGTCGCCCAGCGAGTATGCGCAATACCCGTGGGCCCGTAATAGGGCTGCGCGTGCTGGGCTTTCTCCAGCTCCGCGACTTTGCCCAGGCGTTTGTGCACCAGCAGTCTGGCGTCGTCATCCAGAACAGCCAGGCCGGCAGAATCGTAGCCGCGATACTCAAGACGGCGCAGCCCCTCAAGCAGAATCTCACTGACTTCACGCCGCGCGGCGGCGGCTACAATGCCACACATATTACTGCTCCCCGTCGGGTTTGCCAGGGCGATTCCAGCCCTGGATATTACGTTGCTTGGCGCGGCTGACTGCGAGCTCATCCTCGCCCACCGCCTTGGTCACGGTGGAGCCCGCGCCGACAAAGCCGCCGTCGGCAATCTCAATAGGCGCCACCAGTGTGCTGTTGGACCCCACGAAGACGCCGTCACCCATGGTGGTCTTGTGTTTGTTCACACCGTCGTAGTTACAGGTGATGGTGCCGGCACCGATATTTACACCTGCGCCCATCTCGCAATCGCCCACATAGGAGAGGTGGTTAATCTTGCTGCCGACACCAATCCGCGCCTTTTTGGTCTCCACGAAATTACCGACGCGGGCACCGGCCGCCAGCTCGGTACCGGGACGCAAGCGCGCATAGGGCCCGACATTGGCATCGGGGCCTATCGTCGCTTCTTCAATATGGCTCATGGCGTGTATCTGGGCTCCGGCACCGACAACCGCGTTTTTGAGCACGCAGTTGGGGCCGATCCTGGCGCCATCTTCGAGCTGCACGACACCCTCGATCACGACGTTCACGTCGATAAATACATCGCTGCCACAGGTCAGCTCGCCGCGAATATCCAAACGGCTAACGTCAGCTACGGCCACACCCTGCAACAACAGATCTTCGGCGCGGCGCCGCTGGAACTCACGCTCCACCCGATTGAGCTGCACCCGGTCGTTAACCCCGAGTACTTCAACCTCGGAGGTGGCCATGCAACTGGCGACCGCCCTGCCGTCAGCAACCGCCAGCGACAGAACGTCCGGCAGGTAGTATTCACCCTGGGCATTTTCATTCCCGACCCGGGGCAGGTAGGAGCGCAGATCGGCGGCTGGCACCGCCATCACGCCGGTATTGATTTCGTCGATGGCCAGCTCAGCCTGGCTGGCATCCTTGTGCTCAACAACGCCCAGCAACTTACCGGTGTTGTCGCGCAAAATACGTCCCAGCCCGGCCGGGTTGGAGACACGCGCCGTCAGCACCGCCGGTGCGGACGCCGCTGCGGCAACAAGTTCAGTCAGGGTTTCGGTGCGAATCAGGGGCACATCGCCGTAGAGCACCAACACCACGCTGTCTTCGCCAATCACAGGCAGCGCCTGAAGCACGGCGTGACCTGTGCCTCTCTGCTCGGCCTGTGTGACCCAGTTCACCGCAGCATCGCCCATGGCCTGTTTGACGTCATCTGCCCCATGACCCACCACCACATGGATGGCACGGGGTGCCAGGGTTTGCGCCGTGTCGACCACGCGCTGCAGCATCGGGCTACCGGCCACAGGGTGCAGTACTTTTGGCAACGAAGATTTCATGCGCGAGCCCTTGCCCGCGGCGAGAATAATAATTTCAAGATTCATTTAAATGTGTCCAGCAAGCCCTGATCAGGCATTACCTGTCAGATATTTTTTGACATAAATCGCTTTATAAGCGCATATTAGTCAAAGCTTTATTCATTACAACGCTTTTTGTCACAAATAAAATGACAACAAATGAAAAACGATAGCCTGTACCAGATCGGTCTCGACGATCGCGAAATCAATATTTATAAAGCCCTGCTGCGACTGGGCCCTGCCTCTATTCGCGATGTTGCTGCCGAGGCCGGCGTCAATCGCGGCACCACCTACGAAACCCTCAAACAATTGGCCACCAAAGGCGTGGTGAACTACCTGCCCCGCGGCAAGCGGCGGGTATTCCAGGCGGAAGAACCGGAGCAACTACTGCAACTGGCCGAACGCCGCCAACAGGCACTGACGGTTGCAATGGAACAGCTGCGCGCCGAGGTCATTCCCGAGCTCAAACAGTCCCAGGGGCAATTCAGCCCTGGCAATGTGCGCTTCTACGAGGGCGACGACGGCGTCGAGCTTGTCCTGCGCGATATTCTCGACAGTACCGCCAGTGACCCGGAGCGCGGATACTCGGTCATCTCCACCAAGACCCTGCGCGAACACCTGTACCGGCCTTTCCCCAATTTCACCCGCCAGCGCGAGGCCCGCGGTATTCGCGTGCGCGCCCTGGCTGTAGGCGAAGGCGGTGACGAAGCCGAGTACGCGGAGCGCAAATGGCTGCCTGCATCGCAAACCACCGACGCGTCCTATATTGCTATTTACCCACCCAAGGTGGCCATGATTACCCTGGCGGACAAAAATTACCCCGTGGTGGTCATCATCGATTCAGCCGCCATCGCCTCTACCCAGCAAATTCTGTTCAATACTTTATGGGACCTGCTGTAACCCACCAAGTGGTTAACCCCTTGGTGGTAATCCAGCCAAGTCCATTTTCTTCTATGCTTGTAGGGATATTTTCGTTCACTGGAAAACTTTATGAGCCGCACAGTTACCTTCGCCGCCACACAACTGATCATTGGCTGGGATGTCGATGCCAACATGGCCAAGGCCGAGCAGGCCATTCGCGACGCCCATGCCGGCGGCGCTCAGGTTATTCTGCTGCAGGAGCTGTTCGAGGCGCCCTACTTCTGTAAGACCCAGCAGTATCGCTATCTTGACCTGGCGAAACCCCTGGCTGGCAATCCGCTGATCGAGCGTTTCTCCCACCTGGCTGCTGAGCTCGAGGTGGTGTTGCCCATCAGCTACTATGAGCGAGACACCAACACGTTTTTCAATTCCCTGGTGATGATCGACGCCGACGGCACAGTCATGGAGAACTATCGCAAGAGCCACATTCCCGACGGCCCAGGGTATTGCGAGAAGTTTTATTTCACTCCCGGCGATACTGGCTTCAAAGTGTGGAAAACACGCTACGGCACGTTCGGCGCCGGCATTTGCTGGGATCAGTGGTTCCCGGAAACCGCCCGCTGCTGCGCGTTAATGGGCGCCGAAGCCATGTTTTACCCAACCGCTATCGGTTCCGAACCCCAGGACCCCACCCTCGATTCCAGCGCTCACTGGCAGCGCGTGATGCAGGGCCATGCCGCCGCCAATGTTCTGCCTGTTATCGCTTCCAATCGCACCGGCGTGGAAGAAGACGATGGCATTAGCACCACATTCTATGGCTCGTCATTCATCACCGACCACACCGGCGAGAAGATCGCCGAAGCCGGCAGAGACGAAGAGAAAATCCTGATCGCAGAAATCGATCTGGAGGCAGCGGCTGAATACCGCCGTGCCTGGGGCTTATTCCGGGATCGTCGCCCTGAACTCTACAGCCCGATCGCCAACCTGGCCTGCGGCGACAACACATGAGCGATACCCTGGCCTCTACACCGAGGGCCGACGGCTTTCAGATGCCCGGCGAACACGAACCGCAACAGGCAGTAGTGATGGCCTGGCCGGAGCGCGGTGATAACTGGCGCAACAATGCCGGACCCGCCCAGGCGGCTTTTGCTGCAATCGCCAGTGCCATCGCCGCTGAAACACCCGTCATCATGTGTACCTCTGCAGAGGGGGCCGCAGGCGCTCGGGCCATGTTGCCCACGGACGTTTCAGTACTCGAAATACCCTGCAACGATAGCTGGATGCGCGACATCGGCCCCACCTATGTGCGCGACGATACGGGTCAGGTACGCGGTGTAGACTGGCAGTTCAATGCCTGGGGCGGCGAGGTCAACGGCTTGTACGAAGACTGGTCACTGGACGCTGCGCTGGCAGCTGAGCTCCTCAGCGTCAGGGGCGAGGCACGCTACAGTGCACAGCTGGTTTTGGAAGGTGGCTCCATTCACGTCGACGGTGATGGTACCTGTATTACCACGGCCGAGTGCCTGCTCCATCCGGGGCGCAACCCGCACCTCGATCAAGCCGACATAGAAAACCTGTTGTGTGAATACCTGAACGTAGAGACTTTCTTCTGGTTACCACGGGGGGTTGTTAACGACGAAACCGACGGTCATGTGGACAATATTATGCACATCGCGCGCCCCGGCGAAGTCCTGTTGAGCTGGTGCGACGATCCTCAGGATCCGATGTACGACATCTGCCGCGAAGCACTGGCTGTGCTCGAGGCCAAGCCCGATGCGCGCGGCCGCAAACTCAAGGTGCACAAGCTGCCATTACCTGGCCCGCTGTACATGACCGACGAAGAGGCCGCAGGCATTCTGCCCTCGGCCAATATGGTGCGCGAACCAGGCGAACGACTGGCCGGCTCCTATGCCAATTTTCTCATCACCAACCAGCGGGTCGTCTTCCCCTTACTCGATTCCGCCACCGACGAAGCCGCGAGGCAGCTACTGCAACGCGTGTTCCCAGCACATACGCTAGTCGGTGTGCCGGGCCGCGAAATTCTGCTCGGCGGCGGCAACATCCACTGCATTACCCAGCAGATTCCTGCGAGCTGAGGCATACTAAACCGCGGTGTGTAGCGCCCTCCGGTAGCGCACTAACCCCTGAATTTACGCTGCTTTTCCCTGATCAGGAATAAATCAGAAATTGATCGACTGATTCAAGGACGCTCCAATACCCAGCAACTATAGTCTGCGGAACCTGCAGGCGAGTTCTCGCCCGGGTGACATGGAGGAAAGTCAAAATGGATCTACTAAAAACGCTTTTTATCATCCTTTTAATTTCCATGGCCTGGCAATAGCCGATGAACGAACGCGTGACGAGCACGTGTATACGCTTGCTGTCACCAACTATGATTTCTACCCAGACCCTGCAGTGGGTTGCGAATGGGCGGCGCCCTCTCTGTATGCAGAGCCCGGTGAACCCATAGGCGGGTTGACCAGCTCCTATCTGCAAATGTCGTTGTCTGCCGCCACACCCTGGAGCTATCCCCAACGCAGGCGACTTTGTGGAGCAACTGCGTGACGCACTCGATGATGCGCAAGACACGCTGGTGTTCTTTGAGCTACCCGATGTACTACGTGTTCTTCGTGAAGTTTCAGCGAAACATCGCTGCAGCGACTTTTTGAACGTTGTGATTTCGAGGTACTCGATAGCCGGCTTGAGTACGATGACCAGTACATCATGTTGGTAGCCAAGCCTTGTGCACGAACGTCATCGACAATAAGTGACCCCCATGAGGAACTGGCAGCGGCTTCGCGTTATCTCCAGCACTAGCAGCAACAAAGCACACGCTGGCAAAACCTGTTGGAGGAACGCGAACAGCAGGGAAAACGCGTGGTGCTGTGGGGCGGAGGCTCGAAAGCGGTATCGTTTCTCACCCGGATCGAAGGTAGCGATAGCATCGAGCAGGTGGTCGACATCAATCCTCACAAGCAAGGTGCATTTATGCCGGGTACAGGTCAGATGGTTATTGCGCCAGCTGATTTGCGTGCAGCGCCGCCTGACACAGTAATCGTCGCTAACCCTGTCTATGAAGTTGAGATCGGTGCCACCCTGGGTTCGTTAGGCCTGAGCCCGGAGCTGCTCTGCCTGGATGGCTGAAGCTAGGCGATAAACGCTCTATCACAACAACCGCCCATAACTGAAAGACAAAAAAAACCCCGGTAATACCGGGGTTTCTTCAAACCGGAACAAGAGCTGCGTTTAACCGCGGCCAGCCCGATTCTTCATCTTACGCAGGGTAGCGAGCTGGGCGGCTGCCTCGGCCAACTGTGCGGAAGCGCGACCGTAGTCGAACTCACCGGACTGGTTGGTCAGGGCCTGCTCTGCTTCGCGACGCGCCTCTTCAGCGGCTGCTTCGTCGACGTCGTCGGCACGCAGGGCAGTGTCGGCAAGGATAGAAACCACGCCAGGCTGAACTTCCAGGAAGCCGCCAGAAACGTAGTACACCTCTTCGTCACCGCTCTGGGTAACGACGCGAACCGGGCCGGGCACCAGCGAGGTCAGCAACGGCGCGTGACCGTAGCTGACGCCGAGCTCACCTTCGCTGCCGGTGGCTACCAGCAGCTCCACCAAGCCGGAGAAAATTTCTTCTTCGGCGCTGGCGATATCGCAGTGAATGGTCATTGCCATGGTATGGCCTCTCTAAATGACAGCTGGATTACATGTTGTTGGCTTTTTCGACGGCTTCGTCGATGCTGCCAACCATGTAGAAAGCCTGTTCGGGCAGGTGGTCGTACTCACCGGCCAGAATGCCTTTAAAGCCTGAAATGGTGTCCTTCAGGGAAACGTACTTACCGGGAGAGCCGGTGAATACTTCCGCCACGTGGAAGGGCTGAGACAGAAAACGCTCGATCTTACGCGCGCGGTCAACAGTCTGCTTGTCTTCCTCGGACAGTTCGTCCATACCCAGAATAGCAATAATGTCCTTCAGCTCTTTGTAGCGCTGCAGTACGTTCTGTACACCGCGGGCAGTGTCGTAGTGCTCGCTACCGATGAGCAGCGGATCCAGCTGACGAGAGCTTGAATCCAGCGGGTCGATCGCAGGGTAAATACCTTTCGCCGCAATGTCGCGAGACAGTACAACGGTCGCGTCCAGGTGAGCAAAGGTGGTTGCAGGTGAGGGGTCGGTCAAGTCATCCGCCGGTACGTATACCGCCTGGATAGAAGTAATAGAGCCAACCTTGGTTGAGGTAATACGCTCCTGCAGTACACCCATCTCTTCCGCCAGGGTGGGCTGGTAGCCTACCGCGGAGGGCATACGACCCAACAGTGCCGATACTTCGGTTCCCGCCAGTGTGTAACGGTAGATGTTGTCGACGAACAGCAGAACGTCACGGCCTTCGTCACGGAACTTCTCGGCCATGGTCAGGCCGGTCAGTGCTACGCGCAGACGGTTGCCGGGGGGCTCATTCATCTGGCCGTATACCATAGCTACCTTGGACTCGGTGAAGTTCTCAACGTTAACAACGCCGGACTCCTGCATCTCGTAGTAGAAGTCGTTACCTTCACGAGTACGCTCACCTACACCGGCAAATACTGACAGACCGGAGTGCTGCAGTGCGATGTTGTTGATGAGCTCCATCATGTTTACGGTCTTACCAACACCGGCGCCACCGAACAGGCCGATCTTGCCACCCTTGGCGAAGGGGCAGACCAGGTCGATAACTTTAATACCGGTTTCGAGCAGCTCTTCAGCAGCAGCCAGCTCGTCGTAAGCGGGGGCTTCACGGTGAATGGGAGCACGCTCCTGTTCGCCGATGGGGCCACACTCATCGATGGGGTTACCCAGTACGTCCATAATGCGACCGAGAGTCTCAGGGCCAACAGGCACAGAGATGGGTGCATTGGTGTTTTCTACGGTCAGGCCACGAGACAGACCTTCGGAAGAACCCAGCGCAATCGCGCGAACCACACCGTCGCCCAGCTGCTGCTGAACTTCCAGGGTAGTGTCCTTCTCGGTGATCTTCAGTGCATCGTATACCTGCGGCACAGCATCGCGTGGAAATTCCACGTCGATTACCGCGCCGATGATTTGTACGACTCGTCCGCTACTCATGTTCGGATCCTCTCTAATAAAATTCTTTCAAACCGGGAACAGAGCCTATTTTCTGGTCGCGAAAATAGTGGTCTGCCCCCTATTGTTTCTAATCGCTTAGCCGATCGCCGCAGCGCCGCTGACAATCTCAGACAGCTCCTGGGTAATCGCCGCCTGGCGCGCCTTGTTGTAAACCAACTGCAGATCTTCGATCAGCTCGCCAGCGTTGTCGGTGGCGTTCTTCATCGCCAACATACGCGCGGCCTGCTCACAGGCACCGTTTTCAACAACCGCCTGGTATACCTGAGACTCGATGTAACGAGTCAGCAGTGCTTCCAGCAGTTCTTTTGCGTCGGGCTCGTAGATGTAGTCCCAGTGGTGCTTCATCTCGTCAGACTCTTTGGGCTCCAGGGGCAGCAACTGCTCCACCTGTGGGTCCTGAGTCATGGTGTTGACGAACTCGTTGCTCACCAGGAACAGGCGATCAATCTTGCCCTCTGCATAAGCATCCAGCATGGCTTTTACGCCACCGATAAGGTCGGCAACCGAGGGCTCTTCGCCCAGGTCGCGAACGGCTGCAGTGACATTGCCGCCATAGCTGTTAAAGAAGGCGATAGCCTTGGCACCTACCAGGGACAAATCGATATCGATGCCCTGGTCGTTCCAGGTTTTCATGTCCTTGACGGTCTTCTTGAACAGGTTGACGTTCAAGCCACCGCAAAGGCCGCGATCGGTAGAGACAACAATGTAGCCCACACGCTTAACTTCACGCTGCTCCATGTACATGTGCTTGTACTCGGGGGCGGCGTTAGCGATGTGACTGACCACAGCGCGCATGCGGCGGGCATAAGGCTTGCCCAGCTGCATGCGGTCCTGAGCTTTACGCATTTTGGAAGCAGCAACCATTTCCATGGCGCTGGTGATCTTCTGCGTGCTCTGGATGCTCGAGATCTTGGTCCGGATTTCTTTTCCGACTGCCATTTACTGGTCCTCGGGGTTTACCAGGTCTGGGTAGACTTGAAGTTTTCGAGCAGGTCCTTGAAGGCACCTTCAATCTCGTCGTTCCAGTCACCGGTTGCGACGATGTTGTTCATCAGCTCACCCTGTTCGGCGTGGGCGTAGGACAACAGTGCATCTTCAAAGTCCAGGATCTTGGCAACTTCAACGTCGTTCAGGAAACCGTTGTCCGCAGCGTAAATCACCAGGCCCATCTCTGCGATGGAACGGGGTGAGTACTGCTTCTGCTTCATCAGCTCGGTTACGCGCTCACCGTGGTCCAGCTGGGCCTTGGTAGCATCGTCGAGGTCAGAAGCAAACTGCGAGAACGCCGCCAGTTCGCGATACTGTGCCAGTGCGGTACGAATGCCACCGGACAGCTTCTTCATAATCTTTGTCTGGGCCGAACCACCTACACGGGATACAGAGATACCGGCGTTCATCGCAGGACGGATGCCCGCGTTAAACATGTCAGCTTCCAGGAAGATCTGACCGTCGGTAATAGAAATCACGTTGGTCGGTACGAACGCAGAAACGTCACCTGCCTGAGTCTCAATGACAGGCAGTGCTGTCAGAGAACCGGTCTGGCCTTTCACTTCGCCGTTGGTGAACTTCTCAACGTAGTCGGCGTTAACGCGCGCGGCGCGTTCGAGCAGACGCGAGTGGAGGTAGAACACGTCACCGGGGTAGGCTTCACGGCCCGGAGGACGACGCAGCAGCAGGGAGATCTGGCGGTAAGCCCAGGCCTGCTTGGTCAGGTCATCGTAAATAATCAGGGCGTCTTCACCGCGGTCGCGGTAGTACTCACCCATGGTGCAACCGGCGAAAGGTGCCAGGTACTGCATAGCAGCAGGGTCAGAAGCAGTCGCAGCAACCACAATAGTGTGGTCCATGGCGCCGTGCTCTTCCAGCTTGCGCACTACAGCAGCAACAGAGGAGGCCTTCTGACCAACCGCTACGTAGATACACTTAATGCCGGAGCCTTTCTGGTTGATGATGGCGTCAACCGCAATCGCAGTCTTGCCAATCTGGCGGTCGCCAATGATCAGCTCACGCTGGCCACGGCCGATGGGTACCATCGCGTCAACCGCTTTCAGACCAATTTGAACGGGCTCATCAACTGACTGACGGGCGATTACGCCGGGAGCAACTTTTTCAAGTGCGTCAGTCATGGCCGCGTTCACGGGGCCTTTACCGTCAATCGGGTTACCCAGCGCGTCTACTACGCGGCCCTGCAGTTCAGGACCAACGGGTACTTCCAGAATACGGCCTGTGCAACGACAGCTCTGGCCTTCTTTCAGGCCTTTGTAGTCGCCCAGTACTACCGCACCAACGGAGTCGCGCTCAAGGTTCAGCGCCATACCGTAGATGCCGCCTTCAAATTCAATCATCTCACCGTACATAACTTCGGCGAGACCGTGGATACGAATAATACCGTCGGTTACGGAAACCACGGTACCTTCGTTGCGAGCTTCAGACGACACATCGAGCGAATCGATGCGCGACTTGATAATCTCGCTAATCTCAGATGGATTCAGTTGCTGCATGCTGTTTGTTCCTCAATCCTATTGCTATCTATAAAAGCTCAGGAATTCATTGCTTCGGCAAGCTTGTTCAGCCTGCCGCGCACGGAGCCATCGATCACCAGATCACCGGCCCGAATTAATACGCCACCCAGAAGGCCAGCATCGGTAGATGTGCTGACCTTCACTTCGCGCTCGAGTTTCTTGCCCAATACACCCGCCAGTTTTTCGGCGGTGGCGTCATCCAGGTCAAAGGCAGAGACAACTTCTACGTCTACTGACTTCTCCAGATTTGCCTTGAACAGTTCGAACTGGGCAGAAATTTCCGACAGCAGCGACAGCCGCTTGTTGTCGGAAAGAATGTTGACGAAGTTCTTAACTTCAGCGCCGGTAGCATCACCGCAAACCTCGTTGAGGGTTGCTGCCTGCTGCGCGTCAGTCATGGACGGATTGTCCAGAACCTTATCCATGCCCTCAGCCGCGGAAACCGCTGCAGCGGTGGCCAGCTGCTCTGACCACTGCGCAAGTGCGTCTTTCTCGCGTGCGTATTCAAACGCTGCCTTGGCATAGGGGCGTGCCAGTGTGCTTAGTTCAGCCATAGCTCCCTCGCGATTACAGCTCTGTGGCCAGCTTGTCGACCAGCTCCTTATGAGCTTCCTGATCGATGGCTGCACCCAGAACCTTCTCAGCGCCGGCCAGAGACAGAGCTGCAACCTCGCCACGCAGTGTTTCGCGTGCGCGGTTGGATTCCTGCTCGATCTCAGCCTGGGCAGAAGCTTTAACGCGGTCTGCCTCCACGACAGCGGCGTCCTTGGCTTCTTCAACCAGCTGATTGGCGCGCTTGTTGGCGGCGTCGACAATACCTGCGGCCTCTTCCTTGGCTTCTTTCAGGCGTTCTACCGCCTTCTCTTGAGCCAGTTCAAGGTCATGGCTGGCGCGGTCTGCGGCTGCCAGGCCGTCGGCGATCTTCTGCTCGCGCTCCTGCATGGCGGCCAGGATAGGCGGCCATACGAACTTCATGCAGAACCACACGAAGCACACGAAGGCGATCATTTGTCCGATAAGCGTAAGATTAATGTTCACGCTGTTTTCCTCACCGGTTGTCAGGACCCGAAAGGTCCCTAGTTAGACTATGCCTTATGCACCAACGCCGGGGGCTACTACGAAGATCAGGTACATAGCGATACCAACACCGATAATGGGGATCGCGTCTACCAGGCCAGCGCCCAGGAAGAAGGTAGTCTGCAGCTTGGGAGCCAGTTCAGGCTGACGAGCAGAGCCTTCAATCAGCTTTCCGCCCAGCAGGCCTACACCGATAGCGGCACCAAGACCACCCAGACCCATCATGATGGCGGCAGCAATAATTACGAGTTCCATGCGTTTCTCCTAGAGTGTGTAAATAACCAAAAGGTTAAAGTTAAAGTTAATCAGTGATCTTCATGAGCCATGCTGAGATACACGATCGTCAGCACCATGAAGATGAATGCTTGCAGGGTGATTACCAGGATGTGGAAAATCGCCCAACCCATTTGCATCAAGCCCGCCGGAACCATCCAGAACAGTCCAGCGCTGAACAGGGCGGCAATCAGGATAAAGATCATCTCGCCGGCGTACATGTTTCCGAACAGACGCAGCCCGAGAGAGAAGGGCTTGGCCAGGAAACCAACCACTTCCATGAAGAGGTTTACCGGAATAAAGATCGGGTGGTTGAAGGGGTTCAGCGTCAGCTCTTTCACAAAGCCGAAGCCCTTCACCTTAATCGAGTAGTAGAGCATCAGGATAAAGATGCCCAACGCCATTCCCATGGTGATGTTGGGATCGGTGGATGGCACGATTTTTTGGTATTCAACTCCCAGCAGCATCAGGGTGTGCGGGATCAGGTCAACCGGAATAAGGTCCATCAGGTTCATCAGGAACACCCAGACAAAAATGGTCAGCGCAAGGGGCGCAACCAGGGCGTTCCTACCATGGAAGGTATCTTTTACGGTGTTGTCGACGAACTCGACAACCATCTCGGCGAAGTTCACAAAACCGGAGGGCACGCCGGCTTCGGCTTTCTTGGCGACCGAGCGGAACAACAGGCAGAACACGATGCCGAGGCCGATAGACCAGAGCATGGAGTCAATGTGGATTGCCATAAAGCCCATTGCGGAGGCTTCCGCGCCGCCGTGAGCCATGGTCCAGACACCGCCGTCGGGGACGATGGAACCATCGTAGCGTTCGAAACCGCCAGGCAATTTGCCGTAGGTGAGGTTGGTCAGGTGGTGGACAATATATTCGGAAACTGTCTGTGTTTCGCCTGAAGCTGCCATCTATAAGAACTCTTGCGTCTGTTCTCTGTTCACTGGCTGCACGTGAGCAGCAGCCAGCTACCAATAATCTGTATCGTAAGCATCGCCAGATATCCGGCGAACACTGCCAGGCCGTCAATCGGCCGTATTGCGGCAAAAACTACCGCAAAGCCCACCACGCTAAGCATGAACTTGCCGATTTCACCGGCATAGCTTGCGCGAGCCATGTCCCTGGCGGATTTTGCCCCCCGCCAACGAAAGGCGAGATGGGCAAAATATGCCTGAGGAATAACAGCCACCAAGCCTCCCGCGGCCAATGACCAGGCGACCACCTCGTTGTACGCCAGCAGAGCCAGGCACAGTAATGTGAGTACCGCCAGTTGAGTCAGAGTGATGCGATGGACAGGAGGGCGTGCAATTTTAGCACCGGGCATGAAGCCTCACCTTACTCCCCAAACCAATAGCCACACGGGTTTCATCCTCTATAAGGGCGCGCGCATTATAGGTGCTATAGAAGACCGGAGCAACCGGCCAATAGTCGGTATTTGAACATGAAATAGCCGCTTTTAGCTGCACGATCCCTACAATTTATAGGGGTTTTCACAGCGGATATGCAATAAATCCCCTATTTAGTGCCTGATTATTTTTTATTCACTATATACGGTAGATTTAAGCGTCTATATCAGTTCCCAGTAAGCCGTTGCTAAGTGGCCATTGGACCTGCCATGGTTCAAAAATATCATTGCGAATGCTCATGCCAGGCATGGCGCGGTGGTGGCAACTCGAATAGTGCAGACGCACCCATGCCAATCATCGATTAATATACCCAGATCCGGAAGGCGACGGGCTCAATGCCAGGGCGTTTCAGTGATTAGAAATCGCTACTTGATATGGGCGAGGATACCGTCCAGTTCATCCAGAGAACTGTAGTTAAGTACCAGCTTGCCCTTGCCTTTGGCTGAGTGCTGTATCTGAACTTTTGTACCCAGGCGCTGGGACAGGTCGTCCTGCAAATGGCGAATGTTGGGGTCCAAGGCCTTGGGCTCGGCAGCGGGTTTGTCCTTGGCGGCCAGCAGGCTGCGCACCAGTGCTTCGGTCTGACGCACGCTCATGCCATTGCCAACCACCTGTGCCGCGGCGTGGGACTGGTCCCCGCCATTCAGCGCCAGCAGCGTACGGGCATGGCCCATCTCCAGGTCGCCGTGCTCCACCAGGCGGCGCACGTCTTCCTGCAGACTCATCAGGCGCAATAGATTGGTGACCGTAGAGCGGGACTTACCCACTGCATCGGCCACCTCCTGCTGAGTCAGCTGAAATTCCTGCTGCAGGCGCTGCAGGGCAACCGCTTCTTCTATAGGGTTGAGATCTTCCCGCTGAATGTTCTCAATCAGCGCCATGGCGATGGCCGCTTCGTCGGGCACTTCGCGAATAACCGCGGGAATGACATCCAGACCCGCCAACTGAGTGGCGCGCCAGCGGCGCTCACCGGCAATAATTTCGTATTTCTTATCGGAGATCGGCCGCACCACAATCGGCTGCATCACACCTTGAGCCTTGATACTGTCGGCCAGTTCCTGCAGCGATTCAGGCTCCATGTCACGACGGGGCTGGTATTTACCGCGCTGCACCAGATCGACGGGCAGCTCTTTAAGGGTTTTGTCAGCAACGGAACCAGCGCCGGGCGAGGCATCACCGGTGGCTGCGGGCTGCTGCTGGGCAGCAGCGCCGAGCAGGGCATCCAAACCACGCCCGAGGTGTCGTTTCTTACCTGACATTATGGTCTCCTCAGGTCAGCAGGTTGGGGCTAATTGCAGATACGGCGGCAGCGACGGATTTTTCCTCGCGACGAATCATTTCGCCGGCCAGCGCCATGTAGGCCTTGGAGCCGCGGGAATACTTGTCATAGTACATGGCCGGCACGCCGTGGCTAGGTGCCTCGGCGAGGCGAATATTGCGCGGTACAACAGTTCGGTACACCTTGTCGCCAAAGTACTCGTGCAGCTGGCTGGAGACCTCTGTGGTCAGGCTGTTGCGAGGGTCGTACATGGTGCGCAGAATGCCTTCGATCATCAGGTCCGGATTCACCGAACCGGCGATGCCGTTAATGGTTTCCACCAGGGAAGAGAGCCCCTCGAGCGCAAAATACTCACACTGCATGGTAATGACGACACCGTCGGCGGCGATCAACGCATTGAGCGTCAGCATATTCAGTGAGGGTGGACAGTCGATCAGTACGTAATCGTAGTGGGCGTCAACTTCCATCAGCGCCGCTCGCAGCCGCGCCTCTTTGTTTTCCACTTCCAGCAGCTCAACTTCAGCTGCGGTCAAATCGCCATTGGCCGGCAGCACATCATAGCCAGCGGCAGCAGCCGACTGGCGCACCTGCATAACCGGTGCCCGCTGTACGAGCACATCGTAGATCGTTTTTTCAGCGGAATACTTGTCGATGCCGCTGCCCATGGTGGCATTGCCCTGGGGGTCGAGATCAACGAGGAGAACCTGCTTTTTCATGGCAGCCAGGGAAGCAGCGAGATTGACACATGTGGTGGTTTTGCCCACGCCGCCTTTCTGGTTCGCTATTGCGAGAACTCTTGCCACTATTAACCCCTGTTACCCCTGGTCTGTTATTGCTTTGCGCCGCTAACGCGGTGTCATATCCACCAGGTGACGTTGTTCGTCCAAACCGGGAACATGCAGCTCGTGCACTGCTTCCAGCCTGCAGCTGTCGGCAACGGCGGCGATTTCCTCCTCCGGGTAGACACCCTTCATGGCGAGAAAGTGGCCATCCGGGCCAAGCAGGTGGCGGCAACCGCCCACCATGTCCTCTATCGTGGCGAACGCCCGTGACAGCACAGTGTCGTAAGGGGCTTCTTGCGCAAATGATTCCACGCGCGCCTGGTGAACTGTCATATTATCCAAGCGCAGCGCAGTTTTCACCTGAAACAGGAAGCGGGTCTTCTTGCCATTGCTATCAAGCAGGTGAAATTCGCGTTGAGGGAATAGAATCGCCATGGGCACGCCGGGCAATCCGCCACCGGTGCCCACATCGATCAGCCGCTGGCCGCGCAGGTGCGGCGCGATGGCCAGGCTGTCGAGCAAATGCTTGGTAACCATCTGCGCTGGGTCGCGAACCGCCGTCAGGTTATAGGCCTTGTTCCACTTGATCAGCAGTTCAAGGTAAGCCAGTAATTGCGGCTGGTGCTGTGGTTGCTGGGCAACGTTGAGTATCCGGCAGCCCTCTTCGAGCTGTGAAGTAAGTGCGCTGTCCAAACTGGATCAGGCCAACTGGCGGGTGTCACCCGCCGCCGCAGCCAGGGCCCCGCGCTTCTTGAGGTAAATCAGCAGCAGCGATACCGCCGCCGGAGTGACTCCTGGAATACGGCTGGCACGGGCCAGGGTCGCGGGCCGCGCTTCACCCAACTTCTGCTTCATCTCGTTGGACAAACCATCAATCTGCTCATAATCGAGATCTTCAGGCAGCGCAGTGTTCTCATAGCGACGCAGTCGCTCGATCTCATCTTTCTGACGGTCGATGTAACCGGCGTACTTGGCCTGGATTGCCACTTGCTCGGCAGCCTGGGTATCTGGGGTGGGCTCACCCTTAACCGCAGCGATGTCGGCGTACTCAAGTTCCGGGCGTTTGAGCAGGTCGGCCAGGGAATACTCCCTGGTCAGTGGGCTGGAAAGCTTGTCGGCCAACTGGTCGGCCTCGGCGGTTCCCGGCTGGATCCAGGTACTGGCCAGGCGCTGGCTCTCGCGCTCCATGGCTTCCTGTTTTGCCTCAAATCGCTGCCAGCGCGCGTCATCCACCAGACCAAACTTACGGCCCGCTGGAGTCAGGCGCAGATCTGCGTTGTCCTCGCGCAATAACAACCGATGCTCGGCGCGGGAGGTAAACATGCGATAGGGCTCGATTGTGCCCATGGTGATCAGATCATCTACCAGCACACCGAGATAGGCTTCATCGCGACGCGGGCACCATGGCGCTTCGCTACGCGCGGCGAGGGCCGCGTTCATGCCGGCCAACAATCCCTGGGCAGCTGCCTCTTCGTAACCGGTAGTGCCATTGATCTGGCCAGCGAAGTACAGTCCTGGCAGCGCTTTGGTTTCCAGCGAATACTGCAGATCACGTGGATCGAAAAAATCGTACTCGATCGCATAACCGGGCCGGGTGATGTGGGCGTTTTCAAAGCCCTTGATCGAATGCACCAGTTCAATCTGCACATCAAAGGGCAGGCTGGTGGAAATGCCATTAGGGTACAGCTCAGGCGTCGACAAACCCTCGGGCTCGATAAACACCTGGTGAGAATTTTTGTCAGCGAAGCGGTGAATTTTGTCTTCGACACTGGGGCAATAACGCGGGCCCACCCCTTCAATCACACCGGAAAACATCGGCGAGCGATCGAGGCTCGCGCGGATAATGTCATGGGTGCGTTCATTGGTATGGGTAATCCAGCAACAGCGCTGCTCGGGATGTTCATCGACAGACCCCATAAAAGACATTACCGGCAGGGGTTCGTCACCCCACTGCTCTTCGAGCCCGGAGAAGTCCACGCTGCGAGCATCGATACGTGGCGGTGTACCGGTCTTCAGTCGCTCCACCCGGAACGGCAGTTCGCGCAGCCGGTTGGCCAGGGCAATCGACGGTGGATCTCCCGCCCGGCCGCCGGCGGAATTTTCCATACCAATATGCAGCTTGCCACCGAGAAAAGTACCGGTGGTGAGCACCACGCGAGGCGCCCGGAAGATCACGCCCATCTGGGTAATGGCACCGGCCACCACACCGTTTTCGATCAGCAGGTCATCCACCGGTTGCTGGAAGATTGACAGGTTTTCCTGGGCTTCGAGAATCTCGCGAATAGCGTTGCGGTAAAGCACCCGGTCGGCCTGGGCGCGGGTAGCCCGCACCGCGGGTCCCTTGCGGGAATTGAGAATCCGGAATTGAATACCGGCACGATCAGTAGCCCGGCCCATCGCGCCGCCCAGCGCGTCCACTTCTTTCACCAGATGGCTCTTGCCAATACCGCCAATCGCGGGATTGCAGGACATCTGGCCCAGCGTGTCGACACTGTGGGTCAACAACAGGGTGCGACAGCCCATACGGGCGGCCGCCAGGCACGCCTCGGTCCCGGCATGTCCGCCGCCAACCACTATCACATCGTAGGTCTGTTTGAATTCCACCGCTGGCCTCGTCCGCCACCTGAATCAGGGGGCGAGATTATACGCAGAGGACCGGCATTGTTCAAAAAGCGAGCAGGGTGAATATTGCTGCGAAACCACCCATCCCGCCTGCTATAACCGGGCTTGCAGCCAGCTGACGAGGTCTTCGAGAACCTCGCCCTGCTCAGGCTCGTTCAGAATCTCGTGATACAGCTCGGGATAGAGCTTCACCGTCTTGTCCTCAGAGCGAATCCGGCCATTGAGCATCCGGGTTCCCTCGGGTGAGGTTAGCGTGTCAGCCTCACCGTGCATCATTAACAACGGCAGCGTGATTTTATTGGCCTCAGCCTGAATCCGGGTCATGGCCCCGAACAACTCAGCCACATAGCGGGCAGACATTTTGCCGTGGAAAACCAGGGGGTCCTCGTTGTACGCCTTGACCACGGCCGGATCGCGGCTGACACCTGCGGCATCCAGCTGCAACACACCCAGGGAAGGTGTGGTTTTCGAGAGCAGCTTAATGGATAACAACTGCCCCTTACTCGGCTCAAGATCGGGCTTGATCGCCGGCCCTGACAGAGCCGCACCGGCAAATTCATCCTGAAAGTCCAACAGATAGAGCGCGGAAATCAAGCCGCCCATACTATGGCCAAACAGGAACATGGGGACTTTGTCGAAATCCCAGCTGACCTGGCGATGGAAAATTTCCAAGGTGTCCAGATAGTGCTGAAATTTCTCCATATGACCATACTGGCCATCGGATTTGCCATGCCCAATGTGGTCAATTGCCGCTACCGCAAAGCCCCTTGCAGTCAGAAACTCGGCCACATGGACGTAGCGATTACTGTGTTCACCGGAACCGTGCACCAGCAGAACCACCGCGCGGGGCGGTTCCTCTGGTGTCCAGTACTGGTAGTAAATGGTATGGCCTGCGGCGCCCTGGAAGCGGCCGTCACGCTGTTGCATGGGTAAACCCCCTAGCCCAGTTCGGCTATAAATTTGCGGATTTCTTCCCAGGCCTCCCTGGCCTCAGTCAGATCGGGATAAAACATGTGCCACACGTGTACCACGGCAGGCCAGGTTTGCAGCCTGGCCAGTGAGCCCTGTGATACAGCGCGGTTCACATAACGCCTGCCGTCATCGCGCAACATCTCCGACTCACTGGCATGCACCAGTGTTGGCGGCAAGTTGCTCAGATCACCAAATACCGGTGATATCACCGGATTGGCGGGCGTAGTCCGGCCCTGGAACCAGCTCATCCAAAGCAGGAGCGGGCGCGGTATTTTCGCGAGCCCGGCAAACATGGGGCCGAGCATAGCGTCAGTTTCGATATTATCTTTCATGCTAGGTGAACCCAGCGTGAGGTCGGTCACCGGCGACAGTGCAACAACCCCATCAGGCTTGCGCAAAGCATGATCGCGACTCCAGGCGCTAATCATTAACGACAAATTACCGCCGGCGGAATCTCCTGCGACCAGTATCAGCGAGGGCGCGGAACTGCCCTCGGGCCCATTTTCCAGGAGCCACTGGTACGCCAGCTGACAGTCTTCTACCCCCGCCAGCCGCGGATGCTCGGGCATTAGCCGATAATCAACCGACAACACCGACACTCCGCACAGCTTGGCAAAATGGGCTGTGATATTGCGGTGACTGCGGGGGCTGCCCATGACAAATCCACCGCCATGGATATACAGCAATCGTCGATCTGGGTCTGACTCTGGCGCAATCACCCATTCTGCGGGCACACCGCGGGCGTCTACCGGGGTAAATGTGGCAGGCAGGTCGAGTCCCGTCGACATGTTGTCGAGGTATTCCCGCAGCAGCTTCAATTGCTCGCGTCTGGGCTGTTCGCGGATCGCACCGCTACCGACTTTGAGGGACGCTTCCACGTGATCGCGCTCGTCACTGAAGTCCGTACCGGGAAATTGCTCACCTGCAGGGGCATCGTACTGGCGCAAATCGGCACCGCTGAGATGCAAGCGGCCTATCAACCAGACCACAGCTATCACGACGGCCAGAAACCACCACCAGGTCATGTATTCACCTATTCTTTTAACTTATGCCTGCATTCTCGCGGCCCCAACGCCGTGATACAAGCCCGGATGTCCGATCTTGTCACCCCCGTCACACATTAGGTAGCATGCAGGTGCAAGATCAAATAATAGTCAACATGGAGTCAGCTTATGTCTGAATATCATGTGGTACCCCCCTTGCTCGGTCTGGCCGGTCTGGCCATCGCCTTCATCATTTATCACATCATGGTTCGCCATAATCACGGCGAAGGTCAGGTTAAGAAAATCGGTGACCAGATCCACCTGGGCGCCATGGTCTTTATGCAGCGCGAATACAAAATGCTGGGGCTGTTCGGCCTGGTATTGCTGGTCGCGATATTTGTCTCACCTCTGGGCGCCAATACCGCGATTTCATTCCTGGTCGGCGCACTTTCATCCGCAATCGCCGGTTTCCTCGGCATGTTTGCAGCGACCAAGGCCAATGTTCGTACCGCCGTCGCAGCACACACCCACGGCCAGGATGCGGCGCTCTCGATCTCTTTTTACGGGGGATCGATTATGGGCCTGTGTGTTGCTTCACTGGGCTTGATTGGCCTGGGCAGCCTCTACTGGTACTTCGGTGGCGATCCGGAGACGGCCCACGCTATTCACGGTTTTGGTATGGGCGCCTCGGTCGTTGCACTGTTTTCACGGGTCGGCGGCGGTATTTTCACCAAAAGCGCCGATGTCGGGGCCGACCTGGTCGGTAAGGTTGAAGCCGGGATTCCAGAGGACGACCCCCGCAATCCGGGTGTCATCGCGGACAACGTGGGTGACAACGTCGGCGATATCGCCGGTATGGGCTCGGATATTTTTGAATCTTACTGCGGTTCCATGATCGCCTGTATCGCCATTGCCTCCACCATGGCGATCTCCTCGGAACAAATGGCGGCAATGATGTTTTTACCGCTCTCGCTGGCAACCATTGGCCTGATCGCCTCATTGTGCGGCATCCTGATTGTGCGGGCGCGCAGTAAAGCAGCCCCGGAAGTGGCCTTGCGCACCGGCACCCTGGCCGCGCCAGTCATTTTTGCGGCCATGGCCTGGTTTCTCATTGCCGCACTGGGGCTGGAAACTGACATCTTCTGGTCCGTGGTGGCGGGCGCAGTCGGTGGTGTCGCCATTGGCCTTATCACCGAGTACTACACCGGCTCTTCGCCGGTCGAGAAAATTGCCAAATCCGGCGAGACCGGGCCAGCCACCGTCATGATTACGGGACTGGCTGTCGGTATGCAGTCGGTTGTGCTGCCGATTCTCTTTCTGGCCGCGATTATCTGGGTATCGACCTCACTGTCAGGTCTCTACGGGGTAGGGATTTCGGCGGTCGGCATGCTGGCCACGGTGGGTATTACCATGGCTATTGATGCTTATGGACCTGTCGCCGATAACGCCGGTGGTATCGCTGAAATGGCTGGCATGGGCGAAGAAACCCGCAAAATCACCGATGGTCTCGATGAAGTCGGCAATACCACCGCAGCGATTGGCAAGGGCTTCGCCATTGGCGCGGCGGCGCTCGCGGCACTGGCGATTATTGCCGCGTTCGTGGAAACCGTCGAAGCCAATAATCCCGGGTTCTCGCTGGAACTGTCTGACCCCACCGTTCTGGTGGGTATGTTTATCGGCGGAGCAGTACCGTTCCTGATTGCCTCGATCACCATGACAGCCGTGGGCGAAGCCGCTTTCGATATGATTACCGAGATCCGTCGCCAGTTTCGCGAGATTCCCGGGCTGCTGGAGGGCAAGGCTGAACCGGATACCGCGCGCTGTGTCGATATTGCAACATCCGCGGCCCTGCGCAGAATGATTGGCCCTGGCGCCATCGCTGTCGTAACACCGGTGTTGGTTGGGTTTGCCCTGGGCGCCCAGGCACTGGGCGGCATGCTCGGCGGGGCTCTTCTGGGCTGCGTGCTGATGGCGCTGATGATGGCGAATGCCGGTGGCGCCTGGGACAACGCCAAGAAGTTTGTCGAGAAGGGCAACCTCGGCGGCAAAGGGTCAGAGACTCACTCGGCGACCGTGGTCGGCGACACTGTGGGCGACCCCTTCAAGGATACATCTGGCCCATCGATGAATATTCTTATCAATGTGATGGCTATCGTCAGCCTGGTCATCGCCCCCTTGCTGTAATTTCGGCACAGAATCACGGGGCTAAAGGAGGCCCCGTGAATTCTCTCTACCGCACAGCAGTACACCACGTTGCGCCGGATGTGCGAATTTGTGGTGCATTCCCAACTAAAGGGCATCGACGTTGTCAGTATTGATAAAAGCGAAATCACCCTCCGTTTGCCCTACGACCCCTCCATGGTGGGCAATCTGGATACCGGCGCCCTGCACACCATGCTGCTTGACCAGACGCTGGGGCTTTCCGGGATCGCCCACGACCAGGTCGGAACGCACATTACGCCCACCCTGGATTTGCGTATCGATCACATGGGGTTGCCAAAGGGAGACATGACCTAGTTGCCGCAGGCCGGGCCTATCGGGTTACGGAACGGGTCGCCTTTATGGAAGGTATCGCCTGGACAACATCGCGCCACCGGCTCCTTTGTCATCACGCGCGATGTCGATCTCACTGAGGAAATGGCCCGATGATCCTCGACGAGTGCTCAACAGTCACCCAGTGCCGCAACGTTGTCTGCATGGCTGGTGAAAATCCCATAGTGCCCGCAATGCGTGGCGGTGTCGTAGGCGGATTTATGGGGCAATGTGCGTCCCAGTTCCTCATCGCGCTTATAAACCAACCCGTGGTGCCCAAAATCATCAACTTTTTGCTGGATTACCTGCGTGCCTGCCGGCTCCGTTACACCTACGCGCGCTGCGCGGTGACGCGACAGGGGCTCCACGTAGCCAAAGTGGCCATCTCGACCTGGCAGGAAAACGAGAACACGCCCTGCACACTCGGCAGAGCACTTTCGGATTCCAGGGTCGAAATAATCCCCGCCTCCAGCTAGCCGCTCAGGTTAAGGGGTGTGGATGGATGTCGATAGAGGAAAAGAGTGCAGGAAGAGTGAACGTCCGTGTTCGCATGCTGGTGCTCTCCTGCACCTGATCTACTCTCGCGAAAAATTATTATCCGCTCAATTACACCCCATTACACGACTGAGGTCGCAGGCTGTTATTTCGTTCTACTGGAGTATTCATCCATAACCTGGAGTTGCCAAACACTATGAACCTATTCCGACTGGCGCTGCCCGCCATCGCCACAGCCACGCTGGCTTCAGCCACGCTGGCTAACCCCAACAAGACCGCGGAAGCATTCTTCGAACAAGCCGGGGCCACCGCCTCTGAAATTGCCCTGCGCGATGCCCGCGCGCAGTGGATATTTAATACGCATATCACTTACGACACCCAGCAGCTGGTTATCGAAACCGGTCGGGAACGCAGCCTGATCTTTCTCGAGCTCGCCCGCCAGGCGAATGAACTTCTGGCCCAGGATGGTTTGAGTGACGTTAATCGCCGCAACCTGAATCGGGTGCGCCAAGGGGTCAACCTGCCCGCACCCGCCAGCGAGGCCGCCACCGCCGAGCTGGTAGAGATCGGGGCCCACCTGAAGAACCTGTATTCAACGGGCAAATATTGCCCTGAAGAAGGCAACTGCCTGTCACTGCGCGACATGGAGCTGACCCTGAGTACATCGCGGGACGCCAGCGAGCAAGCTGAGTTGTGGGAGGGCTGGCGCACGATCGCGCCACCCATGCGCGCGCCCTATAGCCGTCAGGTAGAGCTGTCCAACCAGGGGGCAAGAGACCTTGGGTTTGCTGATATGGGCGACTATTGGCGGAGCCGTTACGACATGTCGGGCGACGAATTCTCCGCCAGCATGGAGCGCTACTGGGATGAAGCCAAGCCGCTGTACGAATCTGTGCAGTGCCATGTCGAAGCCAAGTTAACCGAGTTCTATGGTGCCGATGTCATGCCTGGCAACGGCATGATTCCCGCACACCTCACGGGCAACATGTGGGCCCAGGCCTGGTCTGGCATAGAAAATGTGGTCATGGGCAGTAATGCCAAAGCACCCTACAACCTCACCCAGATCCTCGAAGACAAGGAAATGGACGAGATCGCCATGGTCGAAATGGCAGAGATGTTCTTTGTCTCCCTGGGGCTCGATCCGCTGCCAGACACGTTCTGGGCCCGCTCCCAGTTCACCAAGCCTCGCGATCGCGAGGTGGTCTGCCACGCCAGTGCCTGGGATGTGGATTCCAAGGACGACCTGCGCATCAAGATGTGCATCCAGCGCACCGAAGACGAAGTTAAAGTCATCCATCACGAGTTGGGTCACAACTACTACCAGCGCGCCTACAAATCGCAGAACTATTTCCATCAGGGCAGTGCCAATCCCGGCTTCCACGAGGCGCTGGGCGACGTGATCGCACTGTCGGTCAATGGCAACTACCTGCATCAGATCGGTTTGCTGGACGCTGCACCAAAGGCAGACCCGGAGACAGAAATTGCGGGGCTGATGAAACTGGCACTCGACAAAGTGGCATTCCTGCCCTTTGCGCTGGTCATGGACAAGTGGCGCTGGCAGGTATTTGCCGGTGAAGTCGGTCCAGAAGACTACAACGCCGCCTGGTGGAAGCTCCGTGAGCAGTACCAGGGCGTAACGCCACCGGTAGCGCGCGACGAATCCAACTTTGATCCGGGCGCCAAGTACCACATCCCGGGCAATGTGTCCTACACACGCTACTTCCTGGCCCACCTCCTGCAATTCCAACTGCACGAGCGGATGTGTGAGCTTGCCGGACACAAAGGACCACTGCACCGCTGTACGATTTACAACAGCAAGGAAGCGGGAGCAGCCCTGAAAGAGTTGATGGTGGCGGGTGCCTCACAGCCCTGGCAGGACACTCTGGAAGCGTTCAGCGGCGAGCGCGATGTGAATCCCAGCGCTATGTTGAATTACTTTGCCCCCCTGCAGACCTGGCTGGACGAGCAGAATAAAAACCGCCAGTGCGGCTGGTAACGCACTTCACTCAGGTAGGCCACATCCTGTGGCTTACCTGCGACCCCCAGCGCTAGTACGAGCGCTGCATGCCCAAACCGTGCTGTGCAATATCGTTCAGCACCATTTCATTGTTAATCGACGCAATGCGCATAGCTCGCGTGGTGCGCCACAGACTTAACATGCCGGTGTCTTCATCGAGGCCGCCTNCCACACCGCCATATTTATCATCGACCTCCAGGCCCATCAGCCCTGCGTCGTACGCCGCCTGCAACACTTCCGCTCCAGGGTGTCATCGCGGTTGAGTTTGCGCTTCCAGGTACACTCCGTGTAGCTGCGAACCAAACCCTCCACGGTTTCCAGCACCCCGATATAGAGCTCGTGATGCTGGGAACCTGCATACAGGCTGTCGACAATGTCTCTCATGGGATACAACGCCTGTAGCGCGCAAAAAAGCAAACTGGCAAAAACTGACGCGATACTGAGTTATTCTTAAGTGCTGCTCAAACACTGCTACAGTGAACTGAACAGAAGAGGATCTAAGCATGGATAACACTCTGCGCAACAGCGCTCGCCAGCGGCTCGAGCAACGCGAAGCCGATATTCTTGCCGCGGCCACCCGGTTGTTCGCCGAACAAGGCTTTCACGGCACCTCGACGCGCAAGATAGCCGCTGCAGCAGGCGTTTCCGAGGGCACCCTGTTCCATTACTTCCGCACTAAGAACATCCTGCTGCTGGCCATTCTCGACAGTTTCTACTCAGCACTGATCGGTGCCGCCCGAGAGGGTGTCGAGCATGTGATGGAAACGCGAGAGCGGCTGCTGTTTCTGGCCCGTAACCACCTGGACGCGTTAATGGACCAGCAGGCAATGATGATGCGTTTAATCCAGGTGTACCTTTCCATCGACCCAAGCTACTACCTGGACGACAAGAGCGCACCACTGCACGAGCTCAATACCCGTTATCTCAAAATCTTTGACGCCGTGGTTCGCGAGGGTATGGAACGGGGTGACATCAAGGCGGATATCGAACTACCGGTGGTGCGGGATACATTTTTCGGAGGACTGGAATACGGGATGCGTTCGCTACTGCGGCGTAAAACGCCACGTGACAATATCGCTCACTATGTGGAATTGATGGTAGAGCCTATATGGCAGGGCCTGCAGGGACACAGTAACCCACCACCGGCCAACAGTCGCCTCGAACAAGCCTGCTTAAGGCTGGAGGCCGTGGCAGCGCAATTGGAGCAAAACGGGAGCTGAGCAATGGCCGCGTATCTAGCGGAGATTATTCCTTACTGGTCGCGGCACATAGATCAGCCACTTGAACCTGCACCCCGTCGTTTCAAGTCGTGGTATTCACGTGGCTCGGCAGAGTTTATCGAACGATTCTCGCTAATGGTGGAGACACTATTGGCGAACCCCAGTGGAGCCAGGGACTTGTCCAATACAGTGGCCACCATCATTGTGCTTGATCAGTTCGCCCGCAAGATTTACCCCAAAAGCGCCACCGCTTATGCCGGTCATGAACCGGCCGCCCATATTGCCCGATCGCTGTTAAGTCACTCAGAGGAGCAGTCGCTGCCAATTGCGCAACAGTTGGCCGTAGTGATGTGTCTCAGCAATATGGAGTCCTTGGACTGGCATGATGTTGGACTCGCCTGGTTCGACACTCACCTCGTTCGAGTGCCCATCGATCAGCAACCGTTACTTGAAAGTTTTCAGGCGCTGGCAGAACGGCGCCGGGAAATCGTCAGGCTGTACGGGCACTTACCTGCTAGAAACCAGGCTCTGGGAAGAGCAAGCACGCCTGCAGAGGCATACATGATGGTCGGGCACGGTTATGAATTTGAGTAAAACGTGCCCTGTCTGAAGATAAGAATATAAAGATATATATGTATTGATATATATAGGATTGTTGTTGTTGTAATTATTAGGGGCGTCCAGACCTGTGATTAACTCCTTTATATTCATATAAATCAATTATTTAAAGCGATGATAAGCCTAACGATAAACGCTGTGTTAACTGGTGAGCAGGCGTTGAAAGTCCGGTGATGAGTTCTGGGTAAAAAACGACGCGACAGCGCCAACAGAAAAAGCCGCGTTGTTATTCACCTTTCCTCCCACAGTCATCAAAGTTTTATTCACTGCCGTTATTCATGCTCGTCGAGCGCCTTAAGAACGCGTTGCCGATATGTGCGTAGTTTGTGGGTAAAACGCTGTTCATTCACAGCTTGTGGGCAGAGAGGGGAAGATGTGTGGATAAACGCTGGATTATTTGCCAATACAGAAGCTGGAAAAAATCTCACCGAGTAACTGGTCGGAGGTGACTTTGCCGGTAATTTCGCCCAGGGCGTCCTGACATAGGCGCAGGTCTTCAGCCAATAACTCTCCGGCGCCAGCGTTTTCCAGTTGATCGCGGCCTGTGGCCAGTGCGTCTGCCGCTTGGTCCAGGGCCGCCAGGTGACGTCTGCGTGCGCTGAAGCTGCCTTCGTTGACGGCGCTGTAGCCCATACAGTCTTTGAGGTGTTCTCTCAGCAGAGACATCCCATCGCCGGTGCGGGCGGAGAGCTCGATGACAGTGCGACCCTGGCTTTCGCTAATGCCTATCGGCCGACTGCTGAGATCACACTTATTGTGAATCACCGTCACCGGGATAGTGCGGGTCAGGTGCTCGCTGATCTCAGGCCATATGAGTCCCGGGTCATCGTTGTTGTGGCCAGAGTCGGCGCCGTCAACCACCAGCAGGATCCGGTCGGCGCTTTCCATTTCTGACCAGGCCCTGCGTATACCTTCCTGCTCAACGGCGTCGCCACTGTCGCGCAGCCCTGCGGTGTCGACGATGTGTAGCGGCAGTCCATCTACCTGAATCCGCTCGCGTAGCACGTCGCGGGTAGTGCCCTCGATAGGCGTTACAATCGCAGTGTCCTGCCCTGACAACGCATTCAGCAGGCTGGATTTGCCGGCATTGGGTTTGCCCGCAATAACCAACTTCATGCCTTCCTGGATCAAGGTGCCCTGACGGGCAGCAGCGCGGACTTTGTCCAATTGTTCAATAATGCCAAGCAATTGTTCGCGGACCTGGCCGTCGCCGATGAAATCGATCTCCTCTTCCGGAAAGTCGATAGCTGCTTCCACGTACACTCTCAGGGCAGTGACTTTCTGCACCATGGCGTCGATCTGTGCGGAGAACTCGCCCTGCAGTGAGCGTGTCGCATTGAGCGCTGCGTGTTCGGTGGTGCTATTGATGAGGTCGGCGATGGCTTCAGCCTGGGCGAGGTCCATCTTGTCATTGAGGAAGGCGCGCTCAGAGAATTCCCCAGGCCTTGCCTGTCTCGCCCCGTGGGCTATGCAAGTGCCGACGAGTAAATCGAGAATAACCGGACCACCGTGTCCCTGTAGTTCCACAACGGTCTCACCGGTAAAGGAGTTCGGCCCGGGAAAATACAGGGAAACGCCGGTATCGAGCACTTGGCCTTCGCGGCTGCGAAACTGACTGAAATGGGCGTGACGAGGGGTGAGTTTAAGCTGCGTTATCGCCTGGGCAATGTCGAGTGCCTTGCCGCCGGATAGCCGAATAATGCCTACGCCTCCGCGTCCGGGGGCGGTGGCAATAGCAACAATGGTGTCTCCGTCGAGCTGTGAGCTGGCGTTCATTCGGCAGAGTATAGCGCCCCGGCGAGGACCGGGGCGAAAGGAATCAGGCGATGTCGCCTTTTTCGATCTGGCGTGTAATCACATACTGCTGTGCCATAGACAGAAGGTTGTTAACTACCCAGTACAGTACCAGGCCTGCGGGGAACCACAGGAAGAAGAATGTGAAAACAATCGGCAGCCATTGCATGATCTTGGCTTGCATGGGATCCGTGGGCGGTGGGTTCAGCTTCTGCATAAACCACATGCTGGCGCCCATGAGAATGGGCAGCACAAAGTATGGGTCCATCACTGACAGGTCGTTAATCCAGAGGGCAAATGGCGCATGGCGCAATTCAACGCTCTCCATTAACACCCAATACAAGGCGATAAACACCGGCATTTGAACCAGAATGGGCAGACAGCCGCCCATGGGATTGACCTTTTCCTTGCGGTACAGGTCCATCATGGCCTGGGATTGCTTTTGTTTGTCGTCGGCGTACATCTCGCGGATTTCGAGCATCTTGGGCTGTACTTTGCGCATGCGTGCCATGGACTTGTAGCTGGTAGCAGACAGCTTGAAGAAGGCGGCTTTCACCAACAGGGTCAGAAGAATAATGGCGCCGCCCCAGTTGCCCACCAGTGCATACATCTTGGTCAGCAGCCAGAACAGCGGCTGGGCAATCCACCACAGCCAGCCGTAGTCGACCACCAGATCAAGGTAGGGAGAGATCTCCTTGAGTCGGTACTGATCTTTAGGACCGGCCCAGAAACCCGCACCTACCTGACCGTTCTGGCCGGGGTCCAGGGTGATAGCTGGGCTGGTAAAGCCGGCGATATTGAAACCGGAACGGGTCACACGCGTGCTGTAGGTATGTGACTGCTCCTGGTTGGGCACCCAGGCGCTGAGGAAATAGTGCTGCAGCATGGCAATCCAACCCGCGGGAAGCTGAGCCTTGAAGGGCTCTTCTGCCATGTCCTCAAAGGTGAACTTGGTAAAGCGTTCTTCGGGTTGGGTCAGCGCTGCACCCAGGAACGGTTGCATGCCCATACCTGAAGCGCTGGCTGAGGGAGCGACAGTGCTGTCGCGCTTGATCTGGCCGAACAGGTTAGCCTGCCAGCGCGTGTCGGAACCGTTTTCAATCAGGTAGTCCACGTTAACGAGGTAGTCACCGCGGGTGAATGTGAAGCGTTTGGTGACTTTTACATCATTGTCGCCTTGCCACAGCAGGTCGACAGCGAGCTTGTCATCGCTGTCGGTCATTTCGAAGCGTTCAGCACTGGCGGTAAACAGTGCGCGGCCGTTGCTGTCGATACCATCCTGCCCAATCAGACCACTTTGGGCGACGTAAATGCGGCGCTCGTTTTGTTCGAGCAGGACGAAAGCGCTGTTGGGATCGTCGATATTGGCTAGGTGGCGTGGCAGCGCCAGCTCGATGATGTCGCCACCGTTGAGATCAATGGCTACCTGCAGGCTGTCGGTGTGAACCTGGATGATATTACCGGAGTCAGTAGTCGTAGCCGGGACGTCTTGCGAAGCCTGATCGAGTGTCGGCGCAGTGGGAATATCGTCTTCACCCGCGGCCTCGCTCAGTGCGGGCGCTGTAGGCATTTCCTGGTCAGATGAGGCATCGCTGTTGAGAATGCGTGTGGTATCTGGGAGTCGGCTGCTTTCTCTCTCGTCTTTGAAAGCCACCCACTCAGTGAGAAGCATGAAAGAAAGTACGGCGATAGCGCCTATAAGTAGTGAGCGTTGCAGATCCATGTTGATCTCTGGGTTAGTGACTGTGGTGACAGCAGGGTTGTTTGGAATCTCGCGGCGGGACCGGGTCAATACCGCCTTCGTGCCAGGGGTGGCATTTACCGAGTCGGCGAAGCGCCAGGTAGCAGCCCTTCAGAACCCCGTATTCAGCGATTGCCTCCTGGGCATAGCTGGAACAGGTCGGGTAAAAACGACAGTGATGGCCAAGAAACGGGCTCAGCAGCAGCTTGTAACAGGAGATGAGCTGTATAAAGAGGCGGCGCATTAGGAATCTCGGCGGTCGGAAGTACGGCGAATGAGTTTCTGCCATTGCTGCTGCAATATAGAGGATAGCTCTGCGTTATCCAACTGATCCAGGCCTCGCCTGGCGAGTAGCACTACATCGAGGTGCTGTTCAGCGTCGGGGAGTTGGCGGAACACTTCTCTGGCAATGCGCTTGATTCTATTGCGCTGTACAGCAAGACGTACATTTTTTTTAGCTATAACTAAACCCAGGCGATGCCCGGGTTCGTTATTGCTTTTTGCCAGGAGCAGTAAATGCTTGTGTGAGGCTCTGGCCTCAGCGCCGTCAAATACTCGGCTATAGTCCCTGGCATTGAGTAGGCGCTTGGCTTTGCCGAAACTGGCGCTGGCCGTTTGACTGCCCACTCAGGGCCAAATCCTTAAGCGGACAGGACCTTGCGGCCCTTGGCACGGCGACGGTTCAAAACCGCGCGACCACCTTTGGTCGCCATGCGGGAGCGGAAACCGTGAGTACGCTTGCGCTTGAGTACGCTGGGCTGGAATGTTCTTTTCATGACTGCAATCCAATATCTATATATGAAAGAAGATCAGGCCGGACCGACTTGCTTTGGTCTGGCCGAAAAAAGGTGGGGTATTCTATTGAAATGGCGTGGTTAATTCAATCTATTGCTTGGTAATTTTCCGGGTGTCGCGAGCGCGCTAAAAAGCTTGCAGAGCGCCGAAACCTGGATTGATTGGCAATCCCGCGCCAGTACTGGGGTAGCGCCATCAGCTCACACTTTTTGCATAATAAATAGACAGGTTATCCACAGAAAAACTTATCAAAACTATTTCCAACCACCTTGGTTAAAAAATAATCTAACCATTAATAAGTGATTGAAATATATACATTTGTGTGAAATTTATCCTCTAAAAATTGTTGTGGATAAGTGGCGCACGTGGCGCTATTATTCTTTGACCGCCAGGCGGCTCTGATGCTTGGCTAGAATAACGTTTTTATATACTTCTGATGATAGAAAGGCGCGGCATTGGGCCTCGCTTTAAGGGGATAGCTTTGCCTGGAGTAGTTTGGCAACAGTGTATCGACCGGCTGCAAGACGAATTGCCTTCGCAGCAGTTTAATACCTGGATTCGGCCTTTAGAGGCCTCAACGGACGGACAGAGTCTCACCCTGTTTGCGCCCAATCGTTTTATTAAAGATTTCGTATCCGATAAATTCGCAACTCGGATCGCCGAGTTGGTAAGTGAGTTAGAGCCGAGCAACCAGCTGGACGTGGTGCTTGAGATCGGCGCGGGTCGGCCAGTGCCTGAACGGGTAGCAGTGGAACAGCCTCGTGTGGCGCGGGCGTCTATGAGCATGTCTGCAGACCCAGTTGTGCCGGCAAGTCGACCACAACCGATTCAAGAGACGCCAGCGCCAGCCACACCTGCAGCATTTACGCCCCCGCCCAGTAGCGACATGGCCCCCGCGGTGTCTGGCTTTGCGGTTTCGCGTAACCCTGACGGCGTCAAAGCGGCTGTAAGCGAACCGGCTCAGAATCCGGCACGGCAATCCGAAATTGCCGGATCACTGCAGCATCAAAATGGTCTGGTGGAAAATTACACTTTCACCAACTTTGTGGAGGGTAAATCAAACCAGCTGGCATTGGCTGCGGCGCGTCAGGTGGCGGAAAATCCCGGCGATTCTTACAACCCGCTGTTTCTTTATGGCGGTGTAGGTCTCGGCAAGACGCACCTGATGCACGCGGTAGGCAATGCGCTGCGTCAGCAAAAGCCGGATGCCAAAATTGTCTATCTGCACTCCGAGCGTTTTGTCGCCGATATGGTCAAGGCACTGCAGTTGAATGCAATAAGTGATTTCAAGCGCTATTACCGGTCGGTGGATGCCTTGCTCATCGATGACATTCAGTTTTTCGCCAAGAAAGATCGTTCTCAGGAAGAATTTTTCCACACCTTCAATGCTTTGTTGGAAGGCGGCCAGCAGATGATTCTCACCTGCGATCGTTATCCCAAGGAGATCGATGGACTTGAGGAGCGTTTGAAGTCGCGCTTTGGTTGGGGGCTTACGGTAGCCGTTGAACCACCGGAGCTGGAAACGCGGGTGGCGATTCTGATGAAAAAGGCCAATCAGGCGCGGGTTGATCTGTCGCCTGATGCCGCATTCTTCATTGCCCAGCGTGTCAGATCCAATGTACGGGAGCTCGAAGGTGCGCTGAAAAGGGTGATAGCAAGTGCTCACTTCACAGGTCGGGACATCGATATTGACCTTATCAAGGACAGTCTCAAGGATTTGCTCGCACTGCAGGACAAGCAAGTGAGCCTGGATAATATTCAGCGCACCGTCGCTGAGTATTACAAGATTAAAGTGGCCGATCTGATGTCGCGTCGCCGCAGTCGTTCCGTTGCCCGGCCGCGTCAGGTCGCCATGGCGCTGGCCAAGGAGCTGACAAATCACAGCCTTCCTGAGATTGGTGACAGCTTTGGTGGCAGAGATCACACGACAGTTCTTCACGCATGTCGTAAAATCAAAGAACTTCGTGAAACTAACTCTGATATTCGCGAAGATTATAAGAACCTGCTGAGATCTCTCACCACCTGAGGGTGAGAGAGATGGGAAGTTTTGTTTTTTTAATAGCGCGGATGCATTGTTCGCCGATTGGGCCAAGGAATAACGAATCATATGAAATTCACGATTTCACGGGATGCATTGATCAAGCCGTTGAATCTTGTGGCGGGCGTGGTAGAACGCCGTCAAACTCTCCCTATCCTCGCCAATGTGTTATTGGAGCTCGAAGGTGACCGGCTGTCTCTGACAGGTACTGACCTGGAGGTGGAGCTTGTTGGTCGTGTGCAGCTGCCGGCGGCAGGCGAACCCGGTGAAGTTACCGTGCCTGCCCGTAAACTGGTGGATATCTGTAAATCACTTCCGGAAGGCAGTGACATCAGTTTCACCGCTGAAGATGGCAAGGTCACTGTTAAATCCGGCCGCAGCCGATTTACTCTGTCTACCCTGCCGGCCCGGGAGTTCCCGAACGTCGAAGACAGTATGGGAACTCACCAGTTCACGATCAAGCAGGGCCAGCTCAAGCGCCTGATCGACCGCACCGGTTTTGCCATGGCGCAGCAGGACGTTCGCTACTACCTGAACGGGATGTTGTGGGAGCTCAAGGAGCAGAGCCTGCGTGTTGTGGCCACCGATGGACACCGCCTGGCACTGTGCACCCTACCAGAGCCGGTGCAGGTCAATGACGACACCCAGGTGATTCTGCCACGCAAGGGTGTGTTGGAAATGGCGCGCCTGTTAATGGAAGACGATGAAGATATCGCTATCGTGATTGGCAGCAATCATATTCGCGCTACTACCAATGAGTTTACCTTTACCTCCAAGCTGGTAGACGGCAAATTTCCGGATTATCAGCGGGTATTGCCCCGAAACCCGAACAAGATAGTGCTCGGATCTCGTCTGGAACTGCGCCAGGCCTTTACCCGTACAGCGATTCTGTCCAACGAAAAGTATCGTGGCGTCAGGCTGAAACTGACTGACAATAGCCTGGATATTGTGGCTAACAACCCCGAGCAGGAAGAAGCAGAAGAGGCCGTGCCCGTGGATTACCAGGGTGAATCCCTGGAGATTGGCTTTAACGTCAGTTATTTGCTGGACGTGTTGTCTGTATTGAGCGGCGAGCAGATCAAAATGTCACTGTCAGATGCCAATAGCAGCGCATTGCTGGAGGAATCGGACGAAGGTGACTCAGTTTACGTGGTAATGCCTATGAGGCTGTAGTGGGCGCAAGTCTATTCAGCCCCATCGCGGGTCTAGAATTGATATTCAAGGCCCGTGGCCCTCAGGGTCCGAAAGATGCGTCGCTGATTTCGCACCGCAGTGCCTTTCATACCACCCGCTTCTATAACCTGTCGCCGCATTTCCAGCCATTCGGGTGAACCCCACAGGTAGGATTCGTTCTTCAAGCGCTCAAACTCGTCGATCAGGTCCTGGCGAAGGCCTTCGCTCTCGAACAAGAAACCCATTTCGTTGTTGAATAATCGAGACCGGTGATCGAAGTTGGCTGTTCCGATAAAACCGTATTTGTCGCCTATCAGGTATTTGGCGTGCAGTTTTCCGTAATGTTTGTCACCACCGAGCGCTACATCATCAAGCTTGCCGGTTTCATAGATCTGTAGCTGGGGATGATTGACGAGCTTCAGCCAGGTGTCACTGCCCACTAGCTCGTGACTTGTTTCATCTGCGCCCACTTCGCGCTGCCAGACGTGTTTGTATTCTTTTCCCAAAAGCATGCGCGGTGCCATGTCCATATCCACAATGGCTTGCGCGGCCGCGTTGTCTGAGGTGAGCACAGAATTGGTAATCATTTCGTATCGGTGTTCTGGAGCCTCTGCAAGCCAGTCAAGTATCCGCTGGGCTTCGTCTAGGAATAGATTGCCTTGCTTGTCGTAGTATTTAGCGAGAAACAGATAGGGTGAGACAACTCGAATGTGGGTGCGGTCATCAAGCTCACGCACCTGTTCGAGCTGGTAGATGATGGAGTTCGGGTTATTGGCGAGATTGTTGGCGGCATCGGTAATCACTTTCCGATTGGTCAGATTGGCGAACTCGTGGGCTATCTGTACGTCCGCGTCTCGCCAGTCTTCGGATAGGTAGACTTCCATGTCTGCGAAGTATGGTTGGATGCGCGATAGTGACTTCAGCTGATTGAGTGATTCTTTAAATCGCTCGCGTCGTTTGGTGTAGAGGTCTAATCCTGTAATGAACTGTCGGGAGCGGATCCTCCGATTGGTTTCATGGAGTGACAGTAGGCTGAAGTAGATTTCAGAGATCGCCCCAACGGTTTTTCGGTGCTCTGTCATATCCCTGGCGCGTAGTAAAATCTCAGCGTCGTTGTACGTGTCAGGGTTGGGCGACCCATCTTCTTTAATACCGTAGTAAGACAGCGACACATTGCGTCCGCCAGTAATGACTTTGGCGATCTCTGGTACGAAACCATCGACAACCATCAATTTGTCGTGGGAGCGACGGTTGACTGTAAATGGTGACTTTGAAGGCGCATTGAATAGGAAGACCTGTATGCGCGCGCGCCGGGTCGTCATTTCTCCCGCCTTGTTGCGAATAAAGCCGGCTTCCCGTTCACAACTGTGTAGCGCCCGCAGCCAGCGCTTGCTCAGAGTCATTGAGCCGATCGCGTCGACCATCAGGCGGATATCGACGCCGCGCTTGACCGCGTCGCACATGGCGCCCATGATCGCCAACCCGGCTAGGTCAGCTTTGAAGATGTAGTACACCGCATCTACGCTGTACAGCGCCTCTTCAATCAGGTGCACTTTGGTGACTAGCGAGCGGATGGCATCCTGTTCGCGACTGCCGAGCAGTTTTACCTGGCTGCCCTTGACTGGGATACTCGCATCGATACCGATTTGGAGTGGATCCTTGCCCAACTCCTCATTGGTGAGGCTGCCGCGGATCCTGTACCACTCGTTGATATTGGGGTCATCGATAGCGCCGGTTGGCGGGCAGTTCTCCAGTGCTTGTCGGTCCGCAGGGCACTGATCAGCGGGAATGTTGGTCGTGGCGCAGGCGGAAACCAGTAATAGCAATAATGCCGTGGCCAGGCAGCGAGTCATCTGGAGTCCTCTTCAGTGCGGCGCCATCGCAGTGCGGCCATCACCATCTGGTGGTCAGATATGAGTTCGGGCGATACCTTGTACTCCACAAACTCTAGCTCAGGTGAGATGAGAATCCAGTCCAATCGTTTTGTTTTGTAGGTCGCTAAATTGGCAGCGTCAGGTTTAAAGGCCACCAGCCCTGCCTCGTCGACCAGGCGACGGATAACGGAATCTTTGCTGTTCCAGGTTTCGTTGAAGTCTCCCATGATAATCATCGGGAGTGGCGTCGCGTGGACCGCGGCGATAATTTTCTCTATTTGCCGCTGACGGGCATTCTTGCGCGAAAAGTCCAGGTGGACCGATGCGATTCGTACTGCGCGCTCCGAATGACCATCGTCCCATCGCAGGGTAGCTGCAATGAGTCCTTTCGTTGTGGTCGGTGGAGTCGGTTCAAATGCGGTGGCTACGGGTTCGGAGAGGCGCATGGTTGTCAGCAATCCTGTACCGAACTGGTGCAGCCAATTCTGGGCGTGCAGCCCCAGCGTGCTGCACGCCACGTTGGAGGACTCGAGCAGATAAGTTGCATGATCAAAGTTGCCAGCCCAGCGAGAATTGACGTCCAGCTCCTGGAGTGCCACCACGGCCGCACGGCTTCGGTTAACGGTTGCAGCGACCCTATCCAGGTTTTCCTTGATCGAGGCTTGTCGGAGCAACAGCTGGTTCAATTTGGTGCCGCGTCCATGGGCGATGTTGAGTGTCGCCACATCAAGGGTCGAACCGCGGAAAACGTTAGCCGGGTCGGTGCCGAGCTCGCAGTAGGACTCTGCTGAGTAAGCGCTTGTTGAAGCCAGAAGCATTAAGCAGCAGAGGTGGATGCGGCGGATCATATCATCATTACAGCAGTGTATCGGTAACCCGTCAAAACGAGCGCCAAGTCGTTTGCAGCATCCAGATGGTAGGTCTCGGGGGCAGTGACAAAGTACGGTAAACTAGAGCACGGTCGTTTGTGTGCCGAAGCGGTGAAAATCAAGCAAAAAACCCAAGACGCATAAAACCTAAAATACTGATATTAAGGGACAAATTCAAACTTTCAGGTGATTTTTTCGATCACTTGCCGGAGAATCTATTGCTGTGATGAACATTGCTTCGCTGTCGCGAATACACATTGATAATGTGCGAAATCTTCAGCAGGTGAAGATCGATACTTTGCGCAAGGTGAATGTATTTTATGGGCCAAATGGCAGCGGAAAAACCAGCATCCTGGAGGCGATACATTTACTGGGTATGGCGCGTTCCTTTCGCGGAAGCATCAAGTCCCTGATTACACACGGCCAGAGTCAGACGACGGTGTTTGGTGAACTGCAGCCCGGCAGTCTGCCTCTGGGCATACAGCGCGAGCTGACCGGAGATGTAACTCTTAAGCTCGGTGGTCGGCCGGTGCGAACTGTTGCCGCTATGGCAGAGCAGTTGCCCATACAAGTCATTAATGCCGACAGCTTTGACCTTTTAACTGGGTCACCTTCAGCTCGTCGGCAGTATCTCGACTGGGGTGTGTTCCACGTGGAACATCGTTTCTTTGACCAGTGGCAGCGCTTTCAGCGGGGTATAAAACAGCGCAATATGCTGCTCCGCCGTGGTAAACTATCGCCTGAGGAACTCGCCGTATGGACCCGTGAACTGGCGGCCTGCGGCGAGATAATAACGACCTATCGCAGAGCCTATTTCGAACTGCTTGAGCCGCGGTTTCAGGCCATTATTGCGCAGTTGGCCCCTTCCTTGGCAGGGCTGGAATTGCGCTTTCGACAGGGTTGGGACAAGCAGCTGTCATATATCCAGGCGCTGGAAAACAGTGAACCCTCTGACCGTGAGCAGTGCTACACCCACGTGGGCCCTCAGCGTGCGGATATCAGAGTATTGATCGGTGGACACTTGGCTGCAGATACCTTGTCCAGGGGCCAGCAAAAGCTGGTGGTTTGTGGTCTGAAGCTTGCCCAGGGGCAGTTGTTAACTGAGAAAGGACGAGGGCGTTGTACTTACCTCGTGGACGACCTGCCCTCAGAGCTGGATCAACAACATTGTCGCCTCGTGTGTGAGCAGTTGGCGGGAATGAAAGCCCAGGTATTTATCACCTGTGTGGACAGCGAAGATGTCGCCGCGGTTTGGCCCGTGGCAGACGAGGACGAATTTACCATGTTCCACGTGGAACATGGTGGAGTATCAGCCGTTGAAGCGCGGTGATCTCGTTATAAATAGAAGCAATCTTGAGAGTGATTCATGAGCGAAGAACAAAATTACGATTCCTCCAGTATTAAGGTACTGAAAGGCCTTGATGCGGTGCGCAAGCGCCCCGGAATGTACATCGGTGATACTGATGACGGTACCGGCCTGCACCATATGGTGTTTGAGATCGTGGATAACTCCATTGATGAGGCCCTTGCTGGCCACTGCAGCAAGATTGAAATCGTTATTCACCCGGATGAATCGGTGACCGTTAGCGATGATGGACGCGGTATTCCTACCGAGATGCACGATGAAGGCGTCTCTGCGGCGGAAGTTATCATGACCGTACTGCATGCCGGGGGTAAGTTCGACGACAATACTTATAAGGTATCCGGTGGTCTGCACGGTGTTGGTGTGTCTGTGGTTAACGCCCTCTCCTCCAAATTGACCCTGACAATTCGTCGCGAAGGCAAGCTCTACGAGCAGGTATACCGCCATGGTGTGCCCGATGAGCCTCTGGCCGTGATTGGCGACACCGATACATCCGGTACCGCCATTCGTTTCCACCCCTCTTCTGAGACGTTCACCAACATCGAGTTCCACTTTGACCAGCTCGCCAAGCGTTTGCGGGAACTGGCTTTCCTGAACTCCGGTGTTTGCATTGTGCTGAAAGACGAGCGCAGTGGTAATGAAGAAACCTATAACTACGAAGGCGGCCTGAACGCCTTTGTCGATTACCTGAATCAGAACAAAACCCCCATTAACAAGGCCTTTTACTTCCAGGTCGATATGGATGAAGGCATTGGCGTTGAGGTGGCGTTGCAGTGGAACGATTCGTTCCAGGAAAGCATCCTCTGCTACACCAACAATATTCCGCAGCGTGATGGCGGTACCCATTTGGCGGGCTTCCGTGCAGCGCTGACCCGAAACCTCAATGCTTATATCGAGAAAGAAGGCCTGGCCAAAAAAGCCACGGTATCCACAACCGGTGACGATGCCCGGGAAGGCCTGACCGCTGTGATCTCGGTGAAAGTTCCGGATCCCAAGTTTTCCAGCCAGACTAAGGACAAACTGGTTTCTTCCGAGGTTAAAACTGCGGTTGAGCAGGCGATGAACTCCCGCTTTGCCGAGTATCTGCTGGAAAACCCCCAGGAAGCTAAAGCGGTTGTCGGTAAGATGCTGGATGCGGCCCGTGCCCGTGAAGCGGCGCGTAAAGCGCGCGAGATGACCCGGCGTAAGGGTGCGCTGGATATTGCGGGACTGCCGGGCAAGCTGGCTGACTGTCAGGAGAAGGACCCTGCCCTGTCGGAACTCTACCTGGTAGAGGGTGACTCGGCGGGTGGTTCAGCCAAACAGGGCCGGAACCGTAAGTACCAGGCGATTCTGCCCTTGAAAGGTAAGATTCTGAACGTCGAGAAGGCCCGTTTTGACAAGATGCTGGGCTCGGCAGAAGTTGGCACGATTGTGACCGCTCTGGGTTGCGGTATTGGCAAGGAAGAATTTGATCCTGACAAGCTGCGTTACCACAGTATCATCATCATGACCGACGCTGATGTTGACGGATCTCACATCCGTACGCTGCTCCTGACCTTCTTCTTCCGTCAGATGCGTGAATTGATTGAGCGCGGCCACGTGTATATTGCCCAGCCACCGCTGTACAAAATCGCTCGTGGCAAGCAGCACCAGTATCTCAAGGACGACGAAGCACTCAATCAGTACCTGACCCAGTCAGCCCTGGAGAGCGCATCGATCTTTGTTAATCCCGATGCCCCGGCCATTTCCGGTGAAGGCCTGCAGGCGCTGGTAGACCAATACCGTGACGTCGCTGCGACCATTGATCGTTTGAGTCGTCTGTATGCCCCGGATGTTTTGTGGCAAATGGTTTACGGTGATTCCCTCACCCAGGAAGAGATGCGCGATGAAGCCAAGGTCACTGCCTTCGCAGAGACTTTGAGTGAGCGTTTACTCACCGTTGCACCCAAGGGTAGTAGCTACTCTGTAGTAGTGCGCAAGGACACCGAGCGCAGCCTATTCTTCCCCGTTGTGAAGCTGTTGGCTCACGGCGTGGAATCTGAAACCGAGTATCACCACGAGTTCTTTGGCTCCGGCGAGTATCGCAGCATGGTGGAACTGGGCAACACCCTGAATAACCTGATCGAAGAAGAGGGTTACTTCCAGCGCGGTGAAAAAGTGTTCAATACCCAGAGCTTTGCCGAAGGCCTGGACTGGCTGATGAACGAGGCGCGTCGCGGCTACAGCATTCAGCGCTATAAGGGCCTGGGTGAGATGAACCCGGAGCAGCTGTGGGAAACCACCATGGATCCAGAGGTGCGCCGGATGCTGCAGGTGTCCATTGAGGACGCGATTGCCGCCGACCAGATCTTCACCACCCTAATGGGTGACCAGGTAGAGCCCCGACGCGATTTCATCGAAGAGAATGCCCTGTCGGTAGCTAACCTGGACGTATAATGTTGCGCTCTGTCCGCTTTCGCCTATTTTGAGTCGTTGGGAGAATCTTGGGCCGATGACCGCTTTATCGGTTGTGCCTTCCTCCGCTGCTCTGTGTACCGCCTCTTGCGTAAACGCCGTGCGATAGCGTTTGTACGCCTTGGGGTTTGTCATTTGACACATCCGCGGGGCTTTCTGGCCCTATTCTAGGTGTTCACGGATTTAGGGCAAAACCACAAAGCGGTCACGATTAGAGGTTGTTGCTCCGCCAACGGTATAGTCCTTCCAGCCTAGTGGTTTTGACGTATTAGTAATCGCACATCTCCATCTTCACGCCGGCTCGCTCCAAGCGGGGCAGAAACTCCAGTCCTAGCGCCGTTGCGGGCGTTACCACACCGAAGGAAATAGGCGGCCGTGTGTTCTCCTCCGCAAGAAAAAGCCCCACCTCCGCTACGATCTTTGAAGTGGATAAGTAGCCAGGATGCCCTTTAGCCCT